>CAZGXT010000006.1:0-34543 GCA_964529675.1 uncultured Caulobacterales bacterium | reverse complement strand
GAAAGAGCCCCTTCCGCTCCACCCGCGAAGCGGGGGAGCTGGCGAGCGCAGCGAGACTGAGGGGGACTCTCTTTCTACAAGCGCAGGCGCCCGTCGCAACAGCGCGCCCCCTCAGTCGCTTCGCGACAGCTCCCCCGCTGCGCGGGAGGAGCGGGGTCCAATGGATGAATTTATTCGTGTACGTCCGTAGGGCGTAGAGCAGCGAACCCCGTTGTCTTTGAGTGTCGCGCGGGAACGGCGGTTCTCGTTGCTACTGCCCGGTCTTCGACTCCTATAAACTCCCGAGGAGTTTGGCCCCATCAGAGATTGTCTGCCCAAGGAACTCAAAAGTCTCTTTGTTTTCCTTAGTCCGTTTAATGAATTCCCAGAAGCGCTTGATAAAAGATCGAGCCGTATCCAGAACTGCCTCTTCTTGCGCCTTCGCCGCCGAACTAGGATCCAAGCCATGAGTTTCAATAAGATATGCGACAAAAAATTGCTTGAATTGCTGAACCGAATTTTCCCAACCCAGCCATCGGAAATGTTTCAACGACAACTCAAACCCGATTATCCCGTCGATCAAAGACCGCCGAATCGGATCATTCTCGCCTCGTTCAATATTTTCCAATCTTTGGCGAAATTCCGCGACCTCTAGCAGGAGTTCTGCGACCTCTTGTTCGCTAAGCCTTGGTATTGGATGCAATCTTCTCGCGTGCGGTTGAAGCGCTTCAACGCCATTTATGTATTCTTCGGCGAGCATTGCCGGACCGCCTCCCTCCGACTTCCAGTTGCTTGCAATGGTCGACGGATGAAAGGCACGCTTCAAGTTCGAGCGACATGCGAGCTGACGAGTTCTAACGATCTGATCGACGACAGTCATTTCCCTTATTAGCGACGAAACAAACTCGATCCGTCTTATGATCGCAAAAATAATGAACGCAAATTCAGAACTGCCTGCGTCAACTCCAAATTTCATGGAAAGCGCGTCGTGACCGCGCTCGTTTGTCGAAAATCGTAGGGTTCGCAGAGTTTCAGTTAACTCGAGAATTGGGTCGGTAAATTCTTGTTCCATCACGCCACCCGCTTCCCCTTGGCCTTCCCCTCGCGCCGCCCCAGCACCCCCTTCAAAAACTTCCCCGTGTAACTCGCGCTGACCTTCGCGACGTCCTCCGGCGTGCCCGCCGCGACGATTTCGCCGCCGCCGTCGCCGCCTTCCGGCCCCAAGTCCAATATCCAGTCGGCTTGTTTGATCACGTCGAGATTGTGCTCGATGATGACCACCGTGTTGCCGGCGCCGCTGAGCTCCTGGATGACCTCCATGAGCTTCCTGACGTCTTCGAAGTGCAGGCCGGTCGTCGGCTCGTCCAATATATATAGAGTGCGCCCCGTTGCGCGTTTGGAGAGTTCCTTCGCCAGCTTGATGCGCTGCGCTTCGCCGCCCGACAGCGTCGTCGCCTGCTGGCCGATGTGGACATAGGAAAGGCCGACGCGGTTCAGCGTGTCGAGCTTTTCGCGGATCGCCGGCACCGCCTTGAAGAACTCGGCGCCTTCCTCGACCGTCATGTCGAGCACGTCGGCGATCGACTTCTCCTTGAACTTCACCTCGAGCGTTTCGCGGTTGTAGCGCTTGCCCTTGCAGGCGTCGCAGGTGACGTAGACGTCAGGGAGGAAGTGCATCTCGATCTTGATGACGCCGTCGCCCTGGCACGCCTCGCAGCGTCCGCCCTTCACGTTGAAGCTGAAGCGCCCCGGCTGGTAGCCGCGGGCCTTTGACTCAGGCAGGCCGGCGAACCAGTCGCGGATGGGGGTGAAAGCGCCCGTATAGGTCGCGGGGTTCGAGCGCGGCGTGCGGCCGATCGGCGACTGGTCGATGTCGATGACCTTGTCGAACTCCTCAAGACCGTCGATGCGGTCATGCGCGCCCGGCTGGTCCTTCGCATTATAGAGTTTGCGCGACGCGGCCTTGTAAAGCGTCTCGATGACGAGCGTCGATTTTCCGCCGCCTGAAACGCCGGTGACGCAGGTCATGAGGCCGATGGGGATTTCGGCGGTGACGTTCTTGAGGTTGTTCTCGCGCGCGCCGGCGATGCGGATGAGCTTCTTGCGGTTGATCGGGCGCCGGGTCGACGGCACCGGCACCTCGCGCCGGCCGGCGAGATAATCGCCGGTGATCGAGGCGGGCGTTTTCATGATCTCGGTGACATCGCCCTCGGCGATGATCGTGCCGCCATGGACGCCGGCGCCGGGGCCGATATCGACGACGTGATCGGCGGCGCGGATGGCGTCCTCGTCATGCTCGACGACAAGCACCGAATTGCCGAGATCGCGAAGCCGCTTCAGCGTTTCGAGAAGGCGCTCATTGTCGCGCTGGTGGAGGCCGATCGAGGGCTCGTCGAGCACATAGAGGACGCCGGTGAGGCCGGACCCGATCTGCGAGGCGAGGCGGATGCGCTGGCTTTCCCCGCCCGACAGCGTGCCCGAGGCGCGCGCGAGCGTCAGGTAATCGAGCCCGACATTGTTGAGGAAGTGGAGGCGCTCGCGAATTTCCTTCAGCACCCGCGCGGCGATCTCCATCTCCTTCTTCGACAGCACCTTCTCAAGCTCGATGAACCATCTGTTCGCCGCCTTGATGGAGAGTTCGCACGCCTCGGAGATGTTCTTCGCGCCGACCTTGACCGCGAGCGCCTCTGGCTTGAGGCGCTGGCCGTTGCACGCCTCGCAATGGGTGACCGCCTGAAAGCGCGACATCTCCTCGCGCACCCAGGCTGAGTCCGTCTCGCGGAAGCGGCGTTCAAGGTTCGGGATGACGCCTTCGAACGGCTTGACGGTTTCAAACTTGCGCGCGCCGTCCTGGTAGACGAAGGCGACGTCCTCATCGCCCGTGCCGTAGAGGATGACATTCTTCTGATCGGCCTTGAGGTCCGACCATTTCGCCGTGACCTTGAACCTGTACTGCCGCGCAAGCGCGTCGAGCGTCTGCATATAATAAGGAGACTGCCCCTTCGCCCACGGCGCGATCGCGCCCTTGTTGAGGGGCAGGGCGGGGTCCGGGATGACGAGGTCCTCATCAAACACCATTTCGGTGCCGAGCCCGTCGCATTTGGGGCAGGCGCCCGCCGGGGCGTTAAAGGAGAATAGGCGCGGCTCGATCTCGTCGATCGTGAAGCCGGAGACCGGACAGGCGAACTTGGCGGAGAAGATGATGCGGCGGGCATCCCCCTCTCCCGCGTTGCGGGAAGGCGGAGAAGGATCGGCGCTCTCCGCGATCGCGATCCCGTCCGCGAGGGCGAGCGCGGTCTCGAAACTCTCGGCGAGGCGGCTTTCGATTCCCTTCTTGATGATGACGCGGTCGACGACGACGTCGATGTCATGCTTCAGCTTCTTGTTGAGCGCGGGAACGTCGGCGATCTCGTAATAGGTCCCGTCGACCTTGACCCGCTGGAAGCCCTTCTTCTGAAGGTCCGCGAGTTCCTTGCGGTATTCGCCTTTCCTCGCACGGATCATCGGCGCGAGGAGGAAGAAGCGCGACCCTTCCGGCTCCGCCATCAGCCGGTCGACCATCTCCGACACCGTCTGCGAGGTGATCGGCAATCCCGTCGCCGGCGAATAGGGCACGCCGATGCGCGCCCACAGAAGGCGCATGTAGTCGTAAATTTCGGTGACGGTGCCGACGGTCGACCGCGGATTGCGGCTTGTGGTCTTCTGTTCGATCGAAATCGCCGGCGACAGCCCCTCGATCTGGTCGACGTCCGGCTTCTGCATCAGCTCCAGGAACTGACGCGCGTAAGCCGAGAGGCTCTCGACATAGCGCCGCTGTCCTTCCGCATAGATGGTGTCGAAGGCGAGCGAGGATTTTCCCGAGCCCGACAGTCCCGTCATCACGACGAGCTTGTCGCGCGGGATCTCCAGCGTGACGTTCTTCAGATTATGTTCGCGGGCGCCGACGACGCGGATGGATTTGAGGGACATGGGAACCAGAGGGGCGATGAGCGAAAAGAGATACGCGGCAAGTTCATCGATTGCCCACTGCCCATTGCCCGACTCTCGCGTTGACAGCAAGAACAAGATGTGAACACTTTGCGGCATAGCCGCCGTTTCGGCGGGTTATCCGGCGTTTTGCCGGATGGGGAAAAGGACTGTCTCGCGCGGGCCCCGAATCCCTGAAATCGTCCGCTCACGCGCATTTTCAACGGAGAATTTCCATGGCTGGCAGCGTCAACAAAGTCATTCTCGTCGGCAATCTGGGCAAGGATCCGGAAGTGCGCTCGTTCCAGAACGGCGGGTCGGTGTGTTCGTTCTCGCTCGCGACGTCGGAGACCTGGCGCGACAAGTCGACCGGCGAACGGCGCGAAAAAACCGAATGGCACAACGTCGCCATCTTCTCCGAAGGGCTCGTGAAGGTCGCCTCGCAATATCTGAAGAAGGGCTCGAAGGTTTACGTCGAAGGTCAGCTCGAGACCCGCAAGTGGCAGGATAAAGAGGGCAAGGACCGCTACACGACCGAAGTCGTCCTGCGGAACTACAGCTCGAACCTCGTGATGCTGGACGGCCGGCGCGATGGCGGCGGCGGCGTTGAGTACGGCGGCGGCGGTTCTCGCGAGATCCCTTCGGGAGGCGGTCAATCGTTCGAACTCGACGACGAAATTCCGTTCTGAAGAACGCGCGCATCGCGATTCGAAATTCGAATCGCGCGCATCGAATTGCGAATTCGACTCAAAAATGCGCGGCGCGATGTGATTCGTGATGCATTTTTAAGTCACCCGACTCAAAAAAACGCACGAAATTTGCGAAATCGAACGCGCAGTCGCGATTCGCGCGCGTGCAATTGAATACTTTTTTAGCAAATTGAATTAGCGTCGTTGCTTCCGTAGCTACTCGGAGGAAAGACCATGGCAGTTAAACGGAAAGCCAAGAGGAAGACGGCCAAGAAAGCGGCCAAGCGCACGACGAAGCGCAAGGCCACGAAGCGCAAGGCCAAGAAAGCCGCCCCGGCGAAGAAGCGCCGCAAGGCTCGCCGCAAGAAGAAGGCGGCCTAAGGCTGCTGACTTCAGGCGTTACGTTGCGTCCCTGAACGCCGAAATGCCGCAAGGTTGAGTATCGCGGCGGAGTAACAAGGGTCGATCTTCCGGGAACAGCCGAATAAGGGCGAGCCGGATGATCTCAGGAGCTAGTCTCCGCTCATTTCGCTCTTCAAGGGCGCAAATCTCTCAAGAACCCGGCGCGAAAGCGCCGGGTTTTTTGTTGCACTGAGCAGATCGTTTTGGATTCGTATTCTTTTGCGGGCACCGGCTTATTCAACCGCCAGATCGCGCAGGAAGACGACGTTGCGGCCGCCGGTGTCGTCTGAGTCTGACGACACGGCGACGGCGATCAGCCGCTGCGGCGCTGCGCCGAACGCACGTCCATGGTCGGCGGCGAAGTCGACTTCCTCCGCAAACCATGTCGCCCGCGCGCTCATCGCCGGCCTGAGAACGATCGACTGACTGCGTCCCGACAGATACGGGCTCTTGAGCGGGCCCGTTTCTGAGCCGCCGAAAACGTAAACGAGCGTGGTCGTCTTGCGCGCGCCAAGCGTGCGCAGCATCGACGGGGACTTCCTGGCGACCCGATCCGCCGTCTTTTCGTCGGCAAAGACGAAATAGATCGCGGCCGGTGCGTCATCGCCGCCTTTTCTTGTCAGATCCGTCGGGCCGACGCCCTCATCGACCCGCCACGACCAGCGCGCCCGGCGCGGTGACAGGTTTTCGCCCGCAAGCTGACGGTAGAGCATGGAGGAACTCTGTTCCGCGAGGATCGAAAGACCGCCATCCGCCGGCCGATATTGCGTTGCGGCATAATTCCGGAACGTCAGATGGCGCCATCCGGCTGCATGGAGATCGCCGCCGAACAAGATGGCGCCGGCGGACGCCGGTGCAGGCGCGATGAAACTCAGCAAGACGAGGGAAAAAAGGAACCGCGATCGCATGCAGACTCCGCGCTTGCATCAATGGTGTAGATTGCAATCGCTTGTCGCAGTAGGCTTAGGCGATGGCGCATCGGGTCACAATCCTACGATTGGCGACGGCTGCAGGCGCAGCCGCGCTCTCCGCCTGCGCGACGACAGGCGAGTCGGCGCCTTTGCGCTGGGCGGGACATGGGTATCTGACGCCGGCGCCGAACGATGATCCCGAAATCATCGGCAGCTACGCCACCGAAGCCGAATGCCGCAGAGCAGTAGAAGCGTGGATGAGCCGTCAGGTCGTCGGCAATCCGGTCAGCGGCGACTGCCTGCCGATCGATCGTCATTGAGAAATGCCGGTCCTGCTGGAATCGGTCGAAGCGGACCCGCCTGCCCTCTGGGCGCTAGCTGAAGAGGCGCGCGCCGAGGGCTATGAGCACATCGATCGTATGGTCGAAAGATGGCGAGCTGATTTGAACCGCTTCAACAAGGCAGGCGAACTTTTATTAGCGGCTAGACGCGGATCTGAAGTGGTCGGCGTCGGCGGCCTCAGCATCGATCCCTATCTTTCCGATCCTGAAATCGGTCGCATCCGACATGTCTATGTCCGGAAACACGCTCGCCGAATCGGTGTTGGACGGGCGCTCCTCGAAAAATTATTGAGCGCCGCAAATGGTTCGTTCAAAACTGTTCGAGTCCGGGCGGCCGCGAGAGGCGGTGCGCCGGAATTTTACGATGCGGTCGGGTTCACGCGAATAAACGCTGAGGACGCTTCGCATATTTGGCGCTGCGCCGCCGTCGACGCGGGAAGACGCTGATGCTTGGAGCCATCGAGGCCGGCGGCACGAAGATGGTCGTTGCGGTCGCGCGTGATTCCGACACGATCCTCGCGCGCCAGGAATTGCCGACGACGGCGCCGGCGGAGACATTTGCAGCGATTACTGACTTCCTCGCCCGCCATGCGCCTTTCGAGGCGATCGGCGTCGCGAGCTTTGGTCCAGTCGAGGTCAATCCTACGTCGCCGAACTATGGGACGATCCTTAAAACGCCGAAGCCGCATTGGTCAGGCGCTTCTTTTGCCGATGCGCTGAAGCGGTTTGCGTGCCCGGTCGCCGTCGACAGCGACGTCAACGGCGCCGCGCTCGCGGAATGGCGCGCGGCGCAAGGGGAGGGCGTTCGAAATCTTGCTTATGCGACCGTCGGGACCGGCATCGGCGTCGGGGTCGTCCGCGGCGGCAAAACGCTGGCGGGCATGCATCACTTTGAGATGGGACACTTTCGCCCCGCGCGCGACGCCGGCCGTGATCCTTTTGAAGGGTCATGCCCGTTCCATGGGGCCTGCCTCGAAGGGCTTGCGAGCGGGCCGGCGATCATCAGGCGCTGGGGCAAGCCGCTGAGCGACGGTGGGCCGGATGCGGTCGCGGTCATCGCAAACTATCTCGGGCAGATGTGCGTGACGATCATCCTTGCGCATATGCCGGATCGTATCGTGCTCGGCGGCGGCGTCATGAAGACCTCAGGGCTCATCGAGGCGGTGCGCGCTGAAACCCGCGCGCTTCTAAACGGCTATATCGGCGCCAAACGGCTTGAGGGCGATCTCAGCGATTACATCGCGCGCCCGACGCTCGGCGACAACGCCGGCGTGACGGGCGCTCTGTTGCTGGCGCAGGGCGCGCACCAGGCGAAGGGCTCCTAATTCCAGAAGAATAAATCTCCAGCGCAAATCGCACGAAGTCGGTACCAGCGATATGCGCTAGCCATTTGTTTGGCAGCGCGATTTCGCAAGTAACAAGGCGCTGCTTTTGGCGTCGCGCTCTAGCGGCTCAGGGCGGCCAGCGGGGCGCCGGAGATGAGCAGGGCGCTGATGGCGGCTTCAAACAAGACAGCAACGAAATTCTTCGGCGTCGCGGCGCGGTCGAGCACGATAGAAACGCTCCGGCCGAGCGCCGCAGCCGCCCAACAAAGCCCGGCGAGGCCGTACAGGATCGGCGCGCCGATCAACAGCGGCGCAAGACCCATCGCAACAAAGAACCCGCCATAGGTCGCGCGAAACTCCGACCGTCCCGGCGCGGTGACGGCCTCAAGCCCGACGAGCCTTGCAGCTGCATTCGGAAAAACGAGACCGAGAGCGCCCATCGCGACAGTAATCGCGGCGCCGATCTGATTAAAGAGACTAAGGTCTGCGCCGCTCACATCATCCCTGCTGCGCGCGGTCGAAGCGATCGACGAAGGCGCATGTTCCGACGACGCCGGCGCCGGTCGCGCCGCCGATTGTGTAGATTGATCCGCCCAACGACACGGCCCCGAGCCCGTGGCGTGGGCGAGGCATGGCCGGCGCGTAGCCTGTCCAGCGATGGCGCGCCGGATCGTAAACAAGATTGCTGTCATAGACGCCGCTGTTGTCGCCGAACCACTCGCCGCCGAAGACGCAGATCCCGCGTTCCTCCATCACGGCGGCCGCGTGGCCGCCGCGTCCGGCGGGGGCGCCGCGTGTCCAGTTCGGCATGGGCGCGAGTTCCGACCATTGATCGGCTTTCCCATCATAGGAATGGCATGCCGGCGTGTTCCCTCCGGCCACCGTGCGTCCGCTCAGGACAAAAAGATCGCCGCCCCAAATCGCGCCGGCGGCGCTGTTGCGCGCGAGCGGAAGCGGCGCACGCGCCTCCCATTTGTCCGCCTTCGGATCATAAATCCAATGCATCGGCGTGTCGGTCTGGTCGCTCCAGTCCTGGTTGCGGTCGCCCTTGGGCGTGCGGCCGCCGATCACATGGATGACGCCGTCATGGGAAAGCGTCACCGCTTCGGCCTGCGGCAGCGGCAGCGGCGCGACGGGGCGCCATTTCTCGCGGTTGAGATCATCGATGCGCCAGACGTCGCGCTGCATCCGCCATTGGCCTTGCTCGTCCGCCGCAAAGCCGCCGACAGCGAAAAGGGCGCCGTCCGCCGAAGCGAGCGCGAGGTGGTGGCGCGGCGCCGGTAGCGTCGCGCCCATGTTCCAGATATCGGCGACCGCGACATAGAAGGCGCATTTGTCCGTCACGCCGAGGCGTCCGCCGTCGCCAGCGGTGATGCCGCCCGCGACGACGATGACGGGCTCCCCGCCGCAGCGAAACGCCGCCGGATAAATCTCCTGCGCCGCAAACGGCATGTCCGTTCGCCCGGTCCAGCGTCCGAGATGGTCCTGAGAAGCGCGGGCGAGCGAGGGGCCAGCGAGCGCGGCGCCGCTCGTCATCAGAAAGGTTCTGCGATCCATCGATCACCCCTTGAACGCCGCGCACAGCAACCGGTCGCCGGCGCCGCCGATCGGCTGGGTCGTGTGATCGTCCGGGTTTGCATGGATGATGATGGCGAAGCCGTCATCGTCGAGGAGCGGATAGGGGCCGTTCTCCGTCGCCGCTTCTTCCGATGGCTTCAGATGCAGGTTTGCGCGGAAGAATTCGACCGTCGCCGTCCCGTCAGCGCCTGCATAAAGGTTGGGAAGGTCGCCGCGTTCCGAGCCTGCCGCGTTTTGAAGGCCGTGCTCGTGATTCTCCGGATCGAAATGCGCGCCGGACGCCTTGAACCCTGCGCCGGCGTCGTCACAAGTTCCGGTCAAGTGGATATGCGCGCCGTGCCAGCCCGGCGACAGGCCCTTGACGCGCAGGCGCAGCAGCACGCCGTCCTTCGCGTCGACGATGACGGCGTCGCCCGCCGGCTCGCCGGCGTTGTTCGTAAAGCGGCTCGCGAGGCCGTTCCATGTCGGCGGCGCCAATGATTCAGAGGACGGGTCCGCCGCGGCGCCGCTCGATCTGTCAGCCTTGCCGCACCCCGCGGCGATCACGGCGAGAATGATGAAGGCGGCGACTCGCATGGGCAGATCTCCTATGGCGGTTGGAGATCATAGCCCCCGGCCGGCGCCGGCGCAAAGCGAGGGTCAGCCGCCGTAATAGCCGCCGGAATAGCGCGGCGTTTCGATCGCGGCCCCGATATCGATGAGGATCCGCGCGATGTCGCGGCCGTCGTCGAGCGTGCAGCGCGCGACGATGCGGGCGTAGCGGTCGCGATTCATTTCCTCGCAGGCGAGCGTCCGGCCGGCGACGAGATTGGTCAGCGCCTCCGCCGCCTCGGCGGCGCCCGGCGCGTGCCTCTCCGGCGCGTCGACGCCCCACAGCCGGAACCGCGTCTCGACGCCGTCGAGATAGAAGGTGTCGCCGTCGACGACCCTGGCGACCGCCCCGGTATGCGGCGCGGTATCATCCGTAAGCGGAGGACTGGACGGCTTTTCGGGATTTGCAAGGGGCGCCGGCGCGGGCGTGCCGGCGGCAAGGTTAACGGGAAGGGCGGTAACGGCGACCGTCGGAACGTCTGGCGCTGCCGCCGCCGGTGCGGCGACCGGCGGCGCGGCGAGGACGGCGAGTCGCTCCGCCGTCCCGTCGCCCCGGGGCGGGCCTGACGCCCAGTTGGCGTTGACGACGGCGCCGAAGGCGATCCCCAGGAAACCGAAGGCCCAAGTGCCGGGCGAGAGCAGAGCCCTCGACCGCCCGAGAAAGGCGCGCCGGCGCGGACGGAAAACCCTGTATTTCTCCCTTCGCCCCATCGGGCGAGGATGAAGCGCCTTGTCCTAATTTCAGGTCTCAGGCCGCGGGCGAATTTGAGCGGCTTCGGTAATGATGCGGCGCAGCGGCCTTATTTCATCCGTTCACGGATATAATCCGCGAAGGCGGCCCCGAATTCCGCTGACTTCAGCCCCAGATCGACATTCGCCGTCAGCCAGCCGAGTTTTGACCCGCAATCGTGGATGACGCCTTCGCAAAGGCAGGCATGGAAGGTTTCGGCCTCGTTCAGCCGGTTCATGGCGTCGGTGAGCTGAATCTCGCCGCCGGCGCCCGCGCCTTGCGTTTCGAGGAGCCGGAAGATCGAGGGCTGGAGCACATAGCGGCCGATGATGCGGAAATTCGACGGCGCCGCTTCG
Source organism: uncultured Caulobacterales bacterium (assembly GCA_964529675.1). Lineage (GTDB taxonomy): Bacteria > Pseudomonadota > Alphaproteobacteria > Caulobacterales > Parvularculaceae > Amphiplicatus. The sequence continues at coordinate 23,675 of CAZGXT010000006.1, read as the reverse complement.
GGCTTCGGCTTCTCGACCATCCCCGTCATCTCGATAAGGGCGCCTTTGCGGGCCTTCGGCGCGATGACGCCGTATTTCGACGTCTCGGATTTCGGGACTTCCTCGACCGCGACGAGATTGCCGCCGACTGTTTCGTAGGCCTCGACCATCTGTCGCAGAAATCCGGGCCGCGACGGCACGATCTCATCAGGCAGCGACACCGCGAAAGGCTCGTTCCCGATGATATCGCGCGCGCACCAGACGGCGTGGCCGAGCCCCAGCGGCGCCTGCTGGCGCGTGTAGGAAAGGTCGCCGGCGCGCGGAATGACCGCCTCGACGCTGGCGAGAATGTCCGTCTTGTTCTTCGCTTTCAGCGTCGTCTCAAGTTCAAAGGAATGATCGAAATAGTCCTCGATCGCGCCCTTCCCCCGCCCGGTCACGAGGACGATGTGTTCGATGCCGGCGTCACGCGCCTCCGAGACGACATAATCGATCAGCGGGCGGTCGAGGACCGGCAACAGTTCCTTGGGAATGGATTTCGTGGCGGGCAGCACCCTGGTGCCGAGCCCCGCGACGGGAATGACGACTTTTCTGATCCTGGCGCGCATGCGCTCCCCGTGCCCTGTGACGCTTTAGTTCGGCACCTTGTTCACCGGGCTGTCTCCAACGTCAACGGTGTCGCTGATCGGCGCCAGAATTTCCGGATCGGTCTTCAGCCTCTCTGCGAGCGCAGCGGCGCGCAGGGCGGCGTTCTCTTCGAGATCGAAGTAAAAGAGGTTGTAAGGCTGCGCCTTCCATTTGGCGCCGTACCAGCCGCTTCTCCGCAGATAAGTTTGCCGCGGCCGGTCGACGACAAGGACGCCGCGATCGCAGCCGGCGCCGACCGCGCGGGCGATTTTTGGCGGCCGCGCCCCGAACCCGACGCCGGTTGCTGAGGCGGCGCCCTTATGCTGCGACGGCGCCTGGTAATCGCCCGCCGGCGTCCATGACAGCGGATTGACGCAGACGAGCGCGTCGCCGGGCGCAGATTGTAGCGCGCCGGACTGATCCCAGATCAGCGTCCGGCGCCGTGCGCGCGCCATCTCTTCGCTGAAGCGGGACTCGAAATCGACATAGGAGACGAGACAGCGCACGCTCGACGCATCCTCGCAGACCGGGAAAACAGGATTGAGCCGCTCAAGGAACGGCGCCGGCGTTGGAAATCCGATCACATAGGCGGCCGCCAGCCGGTGCCGCAGCGGATTGATCTCGCCCTGAAAATACTGATTGAGCAGGCCGAGAACGTGCAACCCGCCCTGGCCGTAGCCGACGAGCATCAGCGGCCTTTCGGGGTCGCGGACGCCGAGGAATACGTCAAACGCGCGGCGCACGTCATCAAAGGCGAGCTCCTGGGCGGCGAGGCTGTCATATTTGTGCGTGAACAGCGAAAACACCGTCGCTTCGCGGTAGCGCGGCCCATAGACATCGCCGACCTGCAGGAAGGGCCCCGCCTCGTTCGGCGCGGCGATCATCCGGCGAATGGAATCGGCGTCGTCATGGTTGATGGGCGCGTTCCAGCGCCGCCGGCGGTAATAGGTCGTCGAATGCACATAAAAGACGTCGATCGATTTTGACGGCGCCTCGGCCCACAGCAGCCAGGCGCCGCGGGCGCCGTATTCGGGAGGCGGCGGCGGCGCGGTGATCTGGAACGGCGTTCGTGGGCTCATCACGAAGCGAAAAATGCTGTCCTGAAAAACCATCGCCGCGGCGACGAGGGAGGACCCGAAAACGCCGGCTGCGATCAAACCCGACGATGGAAATTTTCGTTTGGTCAAGGAATTGCGCCGAAGTTTCGCCACGTCTGCGACCATATTCGGTCAAGTGGTTGGGATAAACCGTGAAAACGACGCCCGGCGAATTGCAGCGCCCGCCTCGGCCCTGTTAAGGGGGAGCCAGTCGGCCGAAATAGACCCCTGAACCCATGTCCGAGTCTGAAAAAAATCCAGAGCCGAAGGGCCCGCTTGATGCGCCGTTGATCCGGCCGCAGAAGGCCGGCCTTCTGACCGGGCTGCGATCCAGCTTCATCGCCGGCATCGTCGTCGCAGCGCCGATGGCGATCACGGCGTACATTGTCTACTGGTTCATCACCTCGCCGATGAAGCAGCTAGACGGGTTCGTGCGAATGCTGCTGCCGGCGGGCGACAGCCGACTTGAAACGATCACCCAGGCGATCCCGGGTTTCGGCCTTCTCGTCGCGGTGCTTGCGATTCTGGCGCTCGGCGCGTTCGCGAAGAATTTCTTCGGCCGGGCGATGATTCGCACGGGCGAGAAGCTCCTCGATTCGATGCCGGTCATCCGGAACCTTCACCGCTTTTTCAAGAATGTCTTTGAAACGGCGCTGCAGAAATCGGCGCGCTCGTTCAAGGAAGTCGGACTTATTCAGTATCCGAGGGAAGGCCTGTGGGCGATGTGCTTCGTCGTCGGCGACGCGCAGGGCGAGGTGCGGCGCCGGCTTTCCGTTGAAGACGAAGATCATGTCGGCGTCTTTGTGCCTACGGTGCCGAATCCCACATCGGGATTTCTGATCTATCTGCCGCGCAAGGACATCGTTCCCCTGACGATGTCGATCGAGGATGCAGCGAAAGTCGTGTTCTCGCTCGGCCTCGTCGTTCCGGAGTATTCTGCGCCGGAAGAGGCCGTCAGAAAGCTGGAACAGCTGGCGGATCAGGCGGCGAGCGAGCGGCGTAGCCTGCTGCAGCGGTTTGGCGGCAAGTAGATCCTATCCGGCGCGCAGCAATTTGATCGCATCGTCCCTCTTGAAGAGATAGAGCAGCGCCCGCAGCGCTTCTCCGCGCGGCGTTTCGAGCTTCGGATCGCGCTCGACGATCATCGCGGCGTCGTCGCGCGCCGCCAGCAGAAGCTCGCCATGGACGGCGTAATCGGCGAACAGCAGCCGGGGAAAGCCGGATTGCGCGGGCCCGAGAAGGTCGCCGGCGCCGCGCAGGCGCAAATCCTCCTCGGCGATGCGGAAGCCGTCCTCAGTTTCGCGCAGGATTTTCAGCCGCGCCGACGCGGTCTCGCCAAGCGGTCCCTTGTAAAGCAGGATGCAGCTTGCAGGCTTGTTTCCGCGCCCCACGCGCCCGCGCAGCTGATGAAGCTGCGCAAGGCCGAAGCGTTCGGCATGTTCGATCACCATCGCGACGGCGCTCGGCGCGTTGACGCCGACTTCGATGACGGTGGTGGCGATCAGAAGCGACAAGGCGCCGGCGTGGAAGCGCTCCATCACCGCGTCCTTTTCGGCCGGCGCCATCTTGCCATGCACGAGGCCGACGCGGTCGCCGAACAGGCCGTGGAGGTGCTGGAAGCGTTCCTCCGCCGCCGTCATCGGCACGAATTCGGATTCTTCCACCAGCGGGCACACCCAATAGGCCTGATCGCCCTTGTCGATCAGACGGCCCATGGCCGCGACGACCTCGTCAAGCCGTTCGAGCGGCAGCGCGCGCGTATCGACCGGCTTTCGCCCCGGCGGTTTTTCCCGGATCGCGGTCGCGTCCATGTCGCCATAGGCGGTCAGCGCCAGCGTGCGCGGGATCGGCGTCGCCGTCATGACGATGAGGTCCGCGGCCTTGCCTTTGGCGGCGAGCGCGGCGCGTTCCTTCACGCCGAAGCGGTGCTGCTCGTCGATGACGACAAGGCCGAGATCGGCGAAGGTGACGTCTTCCTGGAACAGCGCGTGGGTGCCGATGACGATCTGCGTCTTGCCGGTCGCCGCGTCGGCGCGCTTGCGGTCGCGCGCCTGGCCCTTGTCGCGTCCGGTCATGAGATCGAGCGAGACGCCCAGTTTGTCGGCGAGCGGCCCGAGCGTTTCGAGATGCTGGCGCGCAAGGATTTCAGTCGGCGCGAGGAGCGCGGTCTGCGCGCCATTTTCGAGGACGCGCAGCATGGCGAGAAAGGCGACGACCGTCTTGCCGGAACCGACATCACCCTGAACGAGGCGCACCATGCGTTCCGGCGACTGCAAGTCCGCCATGATCTCTCGCAGGGCGTCTTTCTGCGCGGCGGTCAGCGTAAAGGACAGCGATTTGACGCCGCGCGCGACAAGATCGCCTTTGGGCGGAAACGCCCGCCCCGCGGCCTTGCGCCGCGCCTTGCGGATGAGCGCGAGCGCAAGCTGGTTCGCAAGCAGTTCATCATAGGCAAGGCGCGCGATCGCCGGAGATGATGGGGAGAGGTCCGCCTCCGAAGCCGGGCTGTGCGCAGCCTTCAGCGCGTCGATCCAGGCGGAAAACCGGTTGCGTCGGAGCCATTCGGCGTCCTGCCATTCAGGGAGCGCCGGCGCGCGCGCGAGGGAAGCCTGCACAGCCTTTCTCATCACCGCGGCGGAGAGGCCGGCGGTCAGCGGATAGACCGGTTCGAAAAGCGGCAGCGCATTCACATCCGCCGGATCGACGATGTGATCAGGGTGCGCCATCTGTCGCGCGCCGCCGAATTCATCGATCCGTCCAGAGACGATCCGCCGGGCGCCGACGGGCAGGGCGCGCGTCAGGTAGTCGGCGCGGGCATTGAAAAAGACGAGCGTCAGAAAGCCGGTCTCGTCCGAACAGATGACGCGATAGGGTCGGTTGACCACAGGCGAGGGGTGATGGCTGTCGACGGTGATGTCGAGCGTTGCGATCGACCCGATCTCGGCGTCGGCGACTTTCGGGCGCCGGCTCCGGTCGATAATGCCTTGCGGGCGGGTGAAGAGCAGGTCGACGACATGCGGACCCGCCGCTTTTTCAATCAACGCAGCAAGGCGCGGCCCTACGCCTTTCAGCGCAGTCACGTCTGCGAAAAGCGGGTTCAGGATGGAGGGTCGCATGGCGCCCCCTTATCGCCCGTTTCCGGCGGCGCGCGAAACCGGTATAGGCGATCCATGACGCTTCATCCTGACGACACGCGCCGCAAGATGCTTCTCCACAGGGCCCGCTATCGCGGGTTCAAGGAGGCCGACCTCCTCATCGGCGGCTTTGCGGCCGCGGCGTTGCCGGCCATGAGCGAGGACGAACTCGACGCGTTCGAGGCGATCCTGTCGCTCAACGATCACGACATCTATGCGTGGGTCACGGGGGCGAGCGACCCGCCGGCCAATATCGATCACCGCCTGATCGCGAAGATGCGCGCCTTCGACGCCGCCATACGCCCTTGAACCCGGAAAGCGCGAGGGCTATCAGCCGGCCCCTGTCACGCGACCGCCAAATCCGGCGGCCGCGCATTGCTGTTTGAGGCATGGCGATGGCGCTCGTATCGGGTGTTCAGAAGATTTCGGCGGACGAGGGCTGGCGCAGCGACGCGAGCTTCGCAGTCTACGACGCGCCGGACGGAGCGGCGGCGATGGCGATCGCCGAAGCGGCCGATGCGCGCGGCGGCCTTGTCGTCTATGTCGCGCGAGACGCAGCACGCGCGGCCGATATGGCGGCGGCCCTCGATTTCTTTGCGCCCGCGACGCCGAAGATCGACTATCCGGCCTGGGACTGTCTTCCCTATGATCGCGTGTCGCCGTCTCCGGCCGTGACGGCGCAGCGCATGGCGGCGCTGTCGCTGCTGGCCGGCGCGCGCGTCAGGGGCCCGCTCATCGTCATCACGACCATCAACGCCGCGATCCAGCGCACCCCGCCGCGGGAGGTCATCGCTTCTTCCGCCTTTGAGGCGGCGCCCGGCGAAACGGTGTCGATCGACAAGCTGACGCACTATCTCGCCGCCAACGGCTATACGCGCGCATCGACAGTGCGAGAGGCCGGAGAGTTTGCGGTGCGCGGCGGTCTCATTGATCTCTTCCCGCCGGGCGCGGATGAGCCGATCCGCCTCGATTTTTTCGGCGACACGCTTGAATCCGTGCGCGCATTCGACGCTGCAAGCCAGCGAACGACGCGGCAATTGCCGGGCGTGAAGCTGGCGGCGGCGACCGAGGTGTTGTTGACCGACGAAACGATCGCCCGCTTCCGCGCTGGCTTCCGGACGGCGTTCGGCGCGGCGTCGGACGATCCCGTCTATGAAGCCGTCAGCGAAGGCCGCAAGCACGCCGGGATGGAGCACTGGCTCCCGCTTTTTTACGCAGGCACGGAGACGCTTTTCGACTTCATCGGCGACGGCATCGTTTTTCTTGAACACTTGTCCGATGAAGCGGCGGGCGACCGCTTCGCTGCCATCCGGGATCATTATTCGGCGCGCGCGGATGATTTGACGATTGCGCGGCCGAAGAACAGCGAATTTTCGGCGCCGGCTTACCGGCCGCTGGCTCCGGAGGCTCTTTATCTCCCCGCGGAGGAATGGTCCGTGCGCCTTGGCGCAGCGCCGGTGCGCTGGTTGTCGCCGTTCTCGGCGCCGCCGGGCGCGCGATCCTTCTCCTTCGGCGCAAAAGTCTCGCGCAGTTTCGCCGCCGAGCGCGACACGGCGACCGTCAACGTCTTCGAAGCGGTGAAGGACCACGCCGACACGCTGATCGCGCAGAAGAAACGCGTTTTCATCGCCTGCTGGAGCGACGGCTCCGCCGACCGGATGCGCGCGGTGCTGGCCGATCATGGCGCGGCCGAGATCGGGCATTTTCAAACCTGGCCGGAGGCGCTGGCTTCAAGGACGAAGATCGCAACGGCGCTGATCGGGCTTGAGAACGGCTTTGAAACGGCGGACTTCGCGTTCATCTCCGAGCAGGACATTCTCGGCGACCGGCTGGTGCGGCGCGGACGGCGCAAGCGGGCCGAGAACTTCCTCACCGAGGCGTCCTCGCTTTCGGTCGGCGATTTCGTCGTGCATGTCGAGCATGGCGTCGCGCGCTATGCGGGGCTGAAGACGCTCGACGTGCAGGGCGCGCCGCATGATTGCCTGCAGCTTGAATACGCCGGCGGCGACAAGCTGTTCCTTCCCGTTGAAAACATCGATCTCCTGTCGCGCTTCGGGTCGGATGATCCGAACACGGCGCTTGACCGGCTCGGCGGCGCGGGCTGGCAGGGCCGCAAGGCCCGCATCCGCGCCCGCATCAGGATGATGGCGGAGCAGCTGATCGCCATCGCCGCCAAGCGGGAGATGAAGCAAACCGACCTCATCGGTCCGCCCGCGGGCGTCTATGACGAGTTCTGCGCGCGCTTTCCCTATGCGGAGACGGAGGACCAGGAGAACGCGATCGCCGACGTCATCGAGGATCTCGCCAAGGGCCGGCCGATGGACCGGCTCATTTGCGGCGATGTCGGCTTCGGCAAGACGGAAGTCGCCTTGCGCGCCGCGTTCATCGTCGCAATGACGGGGCGCCAGGTCGCGGTCATCGCGCCGACGACCCTGCTGGCGCGCCAGCACCTCAAGAATTTCAGGGAACGCTTCAAAGGGTTTCCGCTTAAGGTCGGCGGCCTTTCACGCCTGATCCCCGTGCAGGAAGCGGCGAAAGTGAAGGCCGGTCTCGCCGACGGATCGGTCGACATCGTGGTCGGCACCCATGCGCTGCTGTCGAAGTCGATCGCCTTCCGCGACGTCGGCATGGTGGTTGTCGATGAGGAGCAGCATTTCGGCGTCAAGCACAAGGAGCGCCTCAAGGAGTTCCGCGCCGACACCCATGTCCTGACGCTGACCGCGACGCCGATCCCGCGCACGCTGCAGCTCGCGATGAGCGGCATAAGGGACCTGTCGCTTATCTCCACGCCCCCGGTCGACCGTCTGGCGGTGCGCACGACGGTCGGCCCGTTCGATCCGATTGTCGCGCGCGAGACGCTGCTGCGCGAGCATTACCGGGGCGGACAGAGCTTTTATATCGCGCCGCGCATATCCGATCTCGACGGCGTCGCGGAGTTCCTGACCGAGCAGGTTCCGGAGGTGAAATTCAAGATCGCGCACGGACAGATGGCCGGCGGCGAGCTGGAAGACATCATGAACGCCTTCTACGAGGGCAAGTTCGACGTGCTCGTCTCGACGACGATCGTCGAATCCGGCCTCGACATCCCGACCGCCAACACGATCCTTATCCATCACGCGGACAAGTTCGGCCTCGCGCAGCTATACCAGTTGCGCGGCCGCGTCGGACGTTCGAAGCTGCGCGCCTACGCCTATCTGACGACATCGCCGCGAAAGGCGCTGACGCCGGCGGCGGAGCGGCGGCTGAAAGTCATGCAGTCGCTCGACACGCTCGGCGCGGGGTTCACGCTGGCCAGCCACGACCTTGATATTCGCGGCGCCGGCAACCTGCTTGGCGAAGAGCAATCGGGGCAGGTGAAGGAAGTCGGCGTCGAGCTCTACCAGCACATGCTCGAAGAGGCGGTGCTTGAGCTTCGCGGCGGGGAGAGCGCGGCCGAGGATCAATGGTCGCCGTCGATCAATGTCGGCATCGCCGTGCTGATCCCGGAACACTATGTCGCCGACCTCAATGTGCGCATGGGCCTTTACCGGCGGCTTGGGGATCTGCGCGAGGATGCTGATATCGAGGCGTTCGCCGCCGAGCTTGTCGATCGCTTCGGGCCCTTGCCGCCGGAGGTCGAGCAACTGCTTCAGATCGTGAAGATCAAGGATCTGTGCCGCCGCGCGGGCGCTGGAAAGATTGACGCCGGCCCGAAGGGCGCTGTCGTCACGTTCCGGCATGACAAGTTCGCCAATCCGGCGGGCCTTGTGAAGTTTATTTCGAAATCGGCCTTCGACATCAAGCTTCGGCCGGACCAGAAACTCGTCTTTCAGCAGAACTGGCCGGACGAGAAAGCGCGCCTCAAAGGCTGCGCGAAGATTCTGGGGATGCTGGCGGAGATAGCAGCGCAGGCGTGACCTGGCGGGAAAACGTCGCCTTCAGGCGCTCTTTGGCTCCCGGCGGCCGCGAAGTTCTGCAACGAGCGCTGCGATGACACGCTCGAACTCCATGCCGGGCGCCCGTTCCATGGCGCAGGCGCGCACGTCCCAGAGGTCCATCGTCGCGCGCGGCTGAACGCCGGCGACGACGCCCTCGAGCCGGCGGGCGACGCGGTCGGCGTCGCCGCCGCGCGTTCCACGCAGCATGACGACGAGCGTCGTCGCGGTCAGCCTTGCGATCATGTCTTCGGCGCGCACAAGACGCCCTGCCGTGCGTATCGCCTCGTCAAGGAGGCCGCGCGCGGCGACCGCGGGATCGGCGCCGGTCTTCGGCGCCAAAGTCAGCGCGACGAACGAGACCGCGCGTCCCTTCTCGTCGGCGCCGGCGCTGACCCGCATGGCGTGCTGGGCGAATAGTCGGGCGTTCGCCGCCCCGCGGCCGCCGCCAGTGCCGTCAGGCGAACGCAGGAAAGCGCGCATCGCGGCCGACATGTCAGCCCGCCTGGTCATGGTCTCGATGCGGCGGGCGAGATCGTCGCCCGCGCGCGCCGCAGCCATCGCGTCAAGGCCGTCTCTGGCGGCGCGGCGGTCAAGCAGGTCTTCATCCGCCGACAGGATGACGACCGGAAGGCGGCGATGCTCGCGATGGCGCCGCAAAGCCCTGGCGAGCGCAATCAACAGATCGTTCTCGTCCGCCGGGATGAAGACCGCGCCTTCAAAGCGTCCATGATCGAGCGCGCGCATCGCCTGGCCGGCGGAGAAGACAGAAACCGGGTCGCGCGACGCGGCCCGGAGCGCGTTCGTCGCCGCGAGCGCGAGCGGCGACGGTTTTCCGGCGATCAGCACCGCGCCGTTCTCCTCGCGAGGCGGCGTCGAAAAATGCACGGGGCGTCCGTCGGCGACGAGCGACTTCAGCCGATCGCCCGTTTCTTCGGCGAGCGTCGCAAGGCGCAGCCGCTCGCGCACGGCGCCGATAAGCGGCTCGACGCTGGAACGCAGAAAAATCGTCTCGCCAAGGCGCGCAAAGCGGCGGCGCTGCTCGGAGGTCGCCGCCGCATCGGCTGCAATGAGAACGCCGGCCCCGGCCCCGAGACGGCGTGCGGACACGACGGTTTCGGCCGCCGCCGGGCTGTCGGCGTCAACGCCGTAAAGATCGACGACGGCGATGTCGGAGGAGGCCGGCGGATCGACAAGGTCGTAGCGGGCGGCGCGAGCGGCGTCGGCGAGCGCCGGCGGCGCGCTGCGCGCGCTGGCCGCGATCCACGCGACGCGCGCGCGCGAGTGTTCCGTATCGTGGTTAATCATGCCTTCCGGTCCGCATGCGGCGACCGGTTGAGGGACTGTTTATGCTAGCGCCGGCCGCCGCCGGCGAGATTGTTCAATTTTCGGGCCGCGGGATCGGCACCGTGGGTGTCAGCGGCGCTCTTTGTGTCCTGCTTGGCCGATGCGGCGAGGAGGGTTGCATCTTCGAGGCAGATGTCAGTCTCGCCGGCCGCGGGAAGATCGTTGGCGATTGCGCGTTCCTGATAGCAGGGAAGCGCGGCCAGGAATTCCTGCGGCTTATTGTAGGGGCCGGCCTCTCGATAGAGCTGCGCCGTGCGGATGCCGACATAGCGCCAATGCCAGGGCTCGTAAGTGTCCTTGCCGGGGAGGTAATTGTTCCCCGGCGGATAGGAGAGAATAAAGCCGAAGCGAAAGCCGTTCTCTTCGAAGCACTGGTAAGCCTTGTCGCTTTGGCGCATCAGGCGGCCGGCGACATCGATGTCGGCGACGAGACCGAGCTGGTGCTCCGAAACGCCTGGCGGCGTCACGGTGCCTTTGGCGCCGATGCGCGCGTAAAGCTCGCGCTGCGTCGCGTAGGAACGATAACCGGACCTCAATGAGATCGTTTCGCCGGACTCGGCGCGACACAGCGAAACAAGCTGCGCGAGGCGCGCGGGCAAATTCTCCTCACGCGGATCATCCTCAGGATCCGCCGCGAGCCGCAGCTTCATCTCGTCGAGATCGGCGTTCTTTGAGAGCGGGATCGAAAACCGCGCTGCGGCCGTCAGGTCGCTCGGCGCGTAATCGGCGGGCAGGGGAAACTGCTGGGAAACAGGCCGGTCGATGTCGAGCCGCCGGTCGCGCACGCGGTTCGCCGAATAACGCTGCGCGCCGAAGGCGTCGCGGAACAGACCGCGCATATGCTCATTCAGCGCTTGCGCCTCAGTCGCGCGGCCCTGCTGCTCGTAAACCCCGGCGAGCAGCTTGATATAGAGCGACAGCTCCGGATTGTTGGCGCCCTTTGCTTTTTCCTGCGTGTGAAAGGCGCTGAGATAAAGCTTCTCGGCGTCGTCGAGGCGCCCCATGCGCTGATAGACGGGGCCGAGCATCAGGGCGATTTGCACCGTATCAGGATGGCCGGCCCCGAGAATGTCGGTGCGAACGGCGAGAGCGGAAGAAAGCAGCCCAGCCGCTGCGTAAAGGCCGTCGTCCTTCAGCGCGAAAAACGCGCCGAGCGCGGTGAGGTCTTTGGCGGCGGCGAGCTTTGTTTCGCGTGCGCCGGTGAACAATTCAGGATTGCCCGTCGGCTTCAGCGTCTCGGTGAAGAGATTTCCGGCCGCTTCGACAAGACTTGCATAGAAAGACTGAAGTGATTTGTCGTCCGCGATCTCGGCGCGCGAGGCGGCGTCGCCCGCCAGCTCCAGGAACTCTGAATAAACGGCGGCGGCGCGAGAGATGTCTCTTGAAAAAATCCGCGCGCGGGCGAGCCGGTCCTCAAGAATGGTCCGGTCGACGACATCGAGCGCCCTCGCCCAATCGGATGCGAGCGCCTCTTCATAAAGTTCCGCGCCGCGATCATAGCGCCGGGACTCGACAAGCGTCGCGGCGACCTTGGCCTTGAAGGACGCAAGCTCCTCGTCCTTCACCCCTTCGCGCTTTCGAAGCTCGATGACGCGTTCCCCATGCGCCCGCGCGATGCCGGGATAGCCGCCTTTTCGCAATGCCTCGAAGCGGCTTTCCGCGGCGTCAGGATTGCTCCAGACAGTGACGCCGTAGACAGCCCCATAAACGCCGGCGAGCGCCAGAAACGCGCACGCAAACATCGGCGGCGGACGCAACTTCATAGCCGTTGACGAGCCCCTCGTCCCACCAAATACCCCTTTTCCAACCCTAACACCGGTTTCCGCCCAGCGCGAGCGGTGACAGGCCGAATTCGCGTCGTTATTCGAAGCTCTTTTGCGGAGGCGGGATGCAAGGGACGGGCAGGCGCCGCATCTACCTGATGCGGCACGGACATGTGGATTATTTCGCTCCCGGGATCACCGACCCGCGCAGCGTGCTCCTGACCGATATGGGGCGGTCGCAGGCCGCGGCCGCGCGCGAGGCGCTTTCCGGCATTGCTTTCGACATTGCGGTCCACAGCGGCTTGCCGCGAACGATTGAAACGGCCGCGATCGTCCTTGAGGGGCGGAATGGGCCGGTCGCCAAGGCGGAGGAGGGGCTCGAAGAGCTGAAAAGCGGGTGGCTTGTCGCCGACAGCCGGGAGGAGCTTGCCGCCCGGCTCGCCTTTTGTTTCGACGCCGCCGGGGCCGACGGCGCCCGGTTTCTGCCGGACGGGGAGAGCTTCGCCGCGGCCGAAGACCGGATCACCGGCGCCATGGAGCGCCTCATCCGTGGGGCGGTCTGGAAAACCGCTCTCATTGTCGCGCATGAAGGGGTCAATCGAATCCTTCTTGGCTGGGCGACGGGCGGGGGCCTCAAGACAATCGGCGCGTTCGAGCAGGATCTCTGCTGCATCAACGTCATCGACCTCGACATCACGGCGGGCGCGTTGACCGGCGCCCTGGTCATTGAGCGGGCGATCCTGAAGTCGGTGAATGTGACCCCCTATGACTTCGTGAAGGCCGGCCTGCCGCGCACGAGCCTTGAGCACCTTTTCGACGTCGATTTCGGGCGCGGGCGTCCGCCCGAGGGATGGCGGGCGGGCGGGTCTTGACCGAGAGCTGACGGGAACCGGGGGGAAGCGATGGCTTCAATCGCGCCGGAAATCGGCCGCCGTCCGGTGTCTTGAAACCCGGCGGACTGTCGCCCTGACGCCCTAGGCCCGGAGGGCTGCAAGCGATATGGTCTCTTCCGGGGCTTGGTTTGGGATCATCAGGGGATCGGCATGGCCAGTTATGGGATGAAGCGCGGGATCAAGGCTCCCGGCGAGTTCGGCGTTTCCGACTTGGCTGGATTCGGCCTGGCGAGCGCGGCGGGGATCGTTGCGGCGCTCGTGACCGACTACCAGCAGAAGGGAGAGGCTTCGGCTCTCTACACCATCAACCGCTGGGTGGTGACGGCTGGGGAAATTCTCGGCTTCGGCCAGGTGCCGTTATGGGTCGTCGTCGTCGGCCTCATCGGCATCGGCGCCGGCTCGACCTTCTATTTTCAGCCGATCACGCGGCAGGGCGCCTTCGCGCAAGGCTTCGGCCTTCTCGCCGTGATGATGACGGCGGTGCCGGCCGACCTCGCGAGCGGACTGCGCTCAACCGGCGGAGCGCTGCCCGATCTTGAATCCGTATCGTTCGAACGCGAGGCGGTGCGGGATGACGGCATCATGTCCGCGACGTTCGCTCAAGCGGCGCCGGCCGCCGCCGAAGCCCGCATCATTCAGGTCCAGGAGCGTGAAGCGGCGCGCTATGTCGTCGAATTGCGCCTCGTATTTCCGAACGGCATTCCCGACGACATCGATCAGATGATCCGCAAGGGGACGCTCCGCGGGCGCCTTCACAACGAGGACACCGGCGAGACCTTCAACCTTTTCCGTAACGCCGGCGGCAATCTCATGATGCGCGGCGACAGCCTCATCATCCGCGCGGGCGTCCCGGCGCGGTCGGCGACTGCAAAGCTCTGGGTACGGATCGAATGCGAAGGTTATGCGATCGAGGAGAAATCCGACACCGCCTCGCTCAGCGAGCCGCTGAACTGGCCGATTGAAATGCGCCCGTCCTCGACGCCGCTTTTCATCCAGCGCCTCAATAAGTCCTACTGGTTCTAGGCTGACGCCCCCCGTCGGGGCGACCTCAAACGGCCTGAATCGTGCATTTTCTCGCCCGTCGGCCTGGCAACGGCCGGCGGGCGATTTCTTATGGTTCTTTTTGAGACAGCGGACAGCAAGGCCCGCAAGGCGGCGGAAGCAGCGCGCCTCGCCGCGGAGCAAAAAAAGCGGCTCGATCGGCGGATGGAGGCGTTGCTGCGCAATAATCGCAGGGCGGAGACGCCAACGATCGGCGGCGACAAGCGCCGGTGGGCGCGCGCTGAGGGCTGCGACGCCGGAACAGCGCGCTTCGGCTTTGGGTTTGAAACGACCTGCCGCATTCTCGACTGCGCTTTCGGCGGCATGCGCCTTGAATTCGCCGACCTGCGCAGCTGGCCGGACGAATTCATGCTGGCGGTTCCGTCCCTCCGGTTCGTCGGCGTCGTCCGAAGCGTCTGGCAGGACGGCTGCAAACGCGGCGTCGAGGTCGTTCGCTGGTGCGAAACCGCCTGATTTGTCCGCTTATTGTCGATAAATTTTCGGAGCATTCGCCGGTCCGCGGCAATCGGGCGGAAACCCGAGGCGTTCATCATGTCAGCAGGCATTCAGACAGACCTTGAGGTTTTCGCCATGCTCAGCACCGATCGCGTCGCCATTCCCGCCGCCGTAGAAACGCGCCTGAAAAGGTCCGCGCAATTCGTCGATAATGTGATGGATTTCGCGCGCGAGGATCTCATCGGCTTCCGGCGTCCGCTCGCCGCGACCTTCGCCTTCACCGCACCCATCGTGATGGCGTTCGTCTATTATGCGGGCGGGATCGAGCAGCTTCTGCCTGTCGGCCTCAGCTATCTCGTCGTCACCGGCGCCGGGCTTTACATCGTCGGTCGGCGCGAATGGCCGGGCCTCGTCGCCCAGTTCGAGGAAAAAACCATCGAAAAGCGCCGCGCCGTCGCAGACCTCAAATGCGGCTTCGGCGAATCCTCGTTCCTTAATCTTGCGCGCGCGCCGCAATATTTCGAGCATGAGAACGGCGTCATCGTGCTCGCCGACGCCGGCGACTTCAAGACGCTGTTCTTCACCGTCGACCGCGACCATCGCGACGATCGCTGGAACGCTTATGTCAACGGCGAGCTCGATCGCCGCGTGTGGCGCTGGCTGCGGCTGCCGGTGTCTCGCGATATCGTGAAGTTTTCGACCGAAGCCTCGAAGCTCGCGCGCGCCAAGCCTGATCCGACGCGCATCCGCTCCGTCGATGCGTGGGAGGCGATCAACGTCGCCCTCGGCGAGCCGCTCGACGGTGCGGTCATCCATCGCCCGTTCGACGAGGTCGTGGACACCGTTTCGCGCCTCTGCTGAGACGCCGCGGCGGCTGATTCGCCGCCTACCGAAGCGCCTCGGGGCCTGCTAGACGGGCCCCATGGCCACTCTCATCGACACCAAGGCGGCGCGGCATCCGGAAAAGCAGAACCGGCCCGACACCCCGCTTGCCCGCAAGCCGGACTGGATCCGCGTCCGCGCGCCGACATCGGCAGGTTACGCCGAGACGCGCACGATCGTCCGGGAACGGAACCTTCACACGGTCTGCGAAGAAGCATCCTGCCCCAATATCGGCGAGTGCTGGTCGAAGAAGCACGCGACGATGATGATCATGGGCGACACCTGCACGCGCGCCTGCTCCTTCTGCAATGTTAAAACGGGATTGCCCGGGCCGCTCGACGCGGAGGAACCCGCGAATGTCGCCAGCGCGGTGAAGGCGATGGGGCTTTCCCATGTCGTCATCACATCGGTTGATCGCGACGATCTCAAAGACGGGGGCGCGACGCATTTCGCCGCCGTCGTGCGGGCGATCCGCGCGGAAAATCCCGGCACGACGATCGAGATACTGACCCCCGATTTCCTTCGGAAAGACGGCGCCGAAGAGGTGGTGATTGACGCGCGGCCGGATGTCTTCAACCACAACCTCGAGACGGTGCCGCGGCTTTATCTCTCGATCCGTCCCGGCGCGCGCTATTTCCAGTCGCTGCGGCTCCTCCAGAAGGTGAAGGAGCGCGACCCCGCGATGTTCACGAAGTCCGGCCTGATGGTCGGTCTCGGCGAAACGCGCGAGGAGGTGATGCAGGTGATGGACGACATGCGCGTCGCCGGCGTCGACTTCATCACGATCGGCCAGTATCTCCAGCCGACGCGCAAACACGCCGCCGTCGACCGCTTCGTGCCGCCGGAGGAATTCGCCGCCTATGAAGCGATGGCGCGCGCCAAGGGATTTCTAATGGTTTCGGCCTCGCCGCTGACGCGCTCCTCCCATCACGCCGGCGAAGACTTCGCCCGCCTCAAAGCGGCGCGGGAGGCGAAAGGCTGAGATGACCCGGATTCTTTACGATCTTGCGCTCGCCGACGAGGCCGTGCGGCCGAGCCCTTTTTGCTGGCTTGTGAAGTTCGCGCTGCTCCACAAGGGGCTGAAATTCGACACGAAGCCCGTCGGCTTCGCCGACAAGTCGACATATCCGGACCCGGAGTATGGCAAGGTTCCGGTGCTGATCGACGACGGCATGATGGTGAAAGACAGCCCCCTCATCCTCGACCATCTCGACCGCAAATATCGCGATCGTCCTCTCGTCGCCACGGCGGGCGAACGGGCGAGCGCGGCGTTCTATGGGGCCTGGCTCGGCGCGAACGTTTACCCGGCGCTCGCCCCGCTTTTGATGGCTCGCCTTTGCGCGGCCGCTGCGCCCGCCGACCAGTCCTATTTCCGTGCGACGCGCGAAGCGCGCTTCGGCAGAACGCTCGAAGCGCTGGCCGAGACGGCTGACGCAAGGCCGCGCATGGAAGCCGCGCTCGCCGTGCTCGCCGCGCCGCTCGCCGCACATGACTTTCTCGGCGGGCGCGAAGCTAATCTCTGCGATTATTTGGTGATGAGTCCGCTGATGTGGCGGCGATCCGCGACGTCGGCCGAACTCTACGAAACGCCGAAACCAGTGGCGGCGTGGCATGAGCGGATGCTCGATCTATTCGGCGGCTATGCGCGCGCCGCCAAACGCGCGTGACAGCGCGGCGTTCGACGACTGAAGTTCCGTACACGGCGGCGGAGATGTTCGCACTCGTCGCGGATGTCGAGCGCTATCCTGAATTCATCCCCTGGTGCGTGGCGCTGCGGGTGGTCGAGCGCGCGGAGGGAACTCTGCTCGCCGACATGGTCGTCGCCTACAAGGTCTTTCGCGAACGCTTCAGGAGCCGCGTGACGCTTGATCACGACGCGGGCCGCATCACGGCGGAATATGTCGACGGACCGTTCCGCACGCTGAGGAATGAATGGTCGTTCCGCGACCGCCCCGAAGGCGGCTCGACCATCGACTTCCTCATCGACTTCGAGTTTCGCAACTTCATCCTGCAGGCGACGGCGCAGACCGTCTTCGACAAGGCCTTCGCGAAGATGGCGGACGCCTTCATTGCGCGCGCGACGGCGGTTTACGGCGAGCGCAAGCCTTAGGCCGCGTCACGCGGCCTCCTGTTCGACGCAGATGGCGCGCGCATCAGTCTCGCCGAGCGGTTCGTTGAGCAAGGCGCAATGGTGCGGCGTTCGGCCCTTCCTCTGGTCTGGTCGGAAATGGCGGCAGGTGCGGCAGACGCCGAAGGCGCGCCCGCCCCGCGCATCAAGCGCCGCCCGCAGGGCGCCTTCGAGCCGGACGGCGAGGGGGCCGGCCTCGCCCGCCGCCTCGATCGCCGCCGCGAGGTCCCTCGTTGCGCTATCGCGGATTTTCGCTTCGCCCTTTTTCGTCAGCGCCACGAGTACGCCGCGCCCGTCGCGCGGGTCCGGCCGCCTCTCGATGAGCCCCTTCTCTTCAAGCGCGATCAGGGTTTGCGACGCCGTTCCGCGCGTCGCCGACATATAGGCGGCGAGCGCCGCCGGGTGGCGCGAGAACCGGTTCGCGCGCGCCAGATACCGCAAGGCCTCGGCCTGCGCCGGATTGAGACCGCCGGCGTGGTCCGCCGCACGCGCGAGGCGCGCGATGCGCTCGATGAGCAGCAGCACGCGGTCACCGAGACTTGATTGTAGCGAGTCGCTCATATATGGACGGCCTGCGCTTCATTTAGTATCGAGTCGATATCATATCGAACTCATCACCGAAAGGAGACCCTCCTTGTCCACGATTCCCGGTTACCGCCTCAATGACCCGTCGCTGCCCGCCTCGGGGGTATCCCTGACTGACTTCGCGGAACTGAAGGCGTCCTTGCTGTTTGGCCCGGAGGACGCCGCGGCGCTTCGACGAGCGGAGCCCGTGCTCGCCCCGCAGGTCGAGGCGATCCTCGATGTCTGGTATGGCTTTGTCGGCGGCAATCCGCACCTTCTGCGTTATTTTTCGACCCCCGGGGGCGAGCCGATCGGCGCTTATCTCGACGCGGTGCGAAAGCGGTTCGGCCAGTGGATCGTCGACACCTGCCGCGCCGACTATGACGCGAACTGGCTCGCCTGGCAGGAGGAAATCGGGCGCCGCCATCATCGCGTCGGCAAGAACAAAACGGACGGCGCTGGCGCTGCGCCGCATATCCCGATGAGTCAGCTCCTCGCTCTCGCGATCCCGATCTCGGTCACGATGAGGCCGTTTCTCGCCAAGGGCGGCGCCGGCGCCGCAGAGGTCGATATGATGCACGCCGCATGGACGAAATCGGTCTGGTTGCAGGCGATCCTGTGGTCACGGCCTTATGTTAAGGACGGCGACTTCTGATGGCGCCGCTCCGTCCCGCGCCCGACTGGCGCATTGCGCATTGGCTCAACACCGGCGACCCCTTGTCGCTCGCCGACCTGAAGGGCCGAACGATCTTCGCGGTCGCGTTCCAGATGCTGTGCCCCGGCTGCGTCAGCCACGGCTTGCCGCAGGCGCTGCGCGTGCGCGCGGCGTTCCGCGAGGCGGACCTTGCGGTCGTCGGCCTGCACACGGTGTTTGAGCATCACGACGCGCAAGGACCGCCCGTCGCGCTGTCGGCGTTTCTGCGTGAATACCGCATCGGCTTTCCCGTCGGCGTCGACGCCGCCGCGCCGGAGGGCGGCCCGCCGCTGACAATGCGGGCCTATCAGATGCAAGGAACGCCGACGACGTTGCTGATCGACCGCGAGGGACGGCTTCGGTTGCAGCAGTTCGGCCATGTCGACGATCTGCGCCTCGGCGCCTCCATCGCGACGATCCTTGCAGAACCCACGTTTGGCGGGGTCGCTGGATGACGCGGGCCTGCTGATCGCAACGCGCGTCAGAGCTTGCTCAGCACGAGGCCCAGCGCCGTCTCGGTCGCCCTTTGCCGCACGAGACTGCGATCGCTGTCGGCGAAGACGCGGCGCTCGGTCCGGACCGGCGCGCCGCGGACCGCGAGCCCGAACCAGACGAGTCCGACAGGCTTCAGCGAGGTGCCGCCCGAAGGGCCCGCGACGCCCGTGATTGAGACCGCGATGTCGGCGCGTGAATGGACGAGGGCGCCGGCGGCCATCGCGCGCGCGACCGGGCCGCTGACGGCGCCGTACCGGGCGATGAGCGCTGGCGCGACGGCGAGCATTTCCTGCTTGGCTTCATTCGAATAGGTGATGAAGCCGCGGTCGAGCACCGCCGAGGCGCCGGGGACGTCAGTGATCGCCGCGGCGACCATGCCGCCGGTGCAGCTCTCTGCAGCCGCCAGCATGACGCCTTCCGCGCCGGCTTTGTCGACGATGCGCTGGGCGAGATCCCAGATGCGATGGGGCTGGGTCATTTCTTCAGCGGCCTTAATTCGTCGCCGAGCTCGGCGTCAGCGAGGAGCCGGCGCGCCTCTGCCGCGCGCTCGCTCTCGACCAGGATGCGCCGGGGCAGGGCGCCGATCGAGCCGTCGAGCGTGCTCATATGCGCGTCGGCGATAAGATAGCGCATGCCCGCTTCTTTCAGCAGCGCCTCGACGAAAGAGATCAGCGCCAGGTCATTGGTGCGGATGAGTTCGTTCATGCGTCCCCGGCAGGCAGCCGAACGGTCGCGGTGGCCATTGCGGCGATGCCCTCGCGCCGGCCGGTGAACCCGAGTTCCTCTGTCGTCGTCGCCTTGACGGAGACGCGGTCAGGCGAGAGGCCGATGATCTCGGCGAGCGCGGCGCGCATCGCCGCGCGGTGAGGTCCGATTTTCGGCGCTTCGCAGATGAGCGTCACGTCGCAATGGATGACGGCGCCGCCGCGATCGAGGACGAGGTCGCGCGCCTTTTCGAGAAAGATGCGAGAAGGCGCGCCCCGCCAGCGATTGTCAGAGGGCGGAAAATGATCCCCGATGTCGCCCGCGCCGATGGCGCCGAGGATCGCGTCGGTAAGGGCGTGCATGCCGGCGTCGGCGTCGGAGTGGCCCTTGAGCTTCTTCGTATGCGGCACCGCGACGCCGCACAGTATGACCGCGTTTCCATCCTCGAATTCATGCACGTCGAAGCCGTGCCCGGTGCGATATTCCGCCATCGCTATCTTCCGTCCAAGGAGGATTTCAGCCATGCCGAAATCTTCCGCCTGCGTGATCTTCATGTTGTCCGGAGAGCCGGCGACGAGGCTCACCTTCATGCCGGCCCGCTCGGCGACGGCCGCGTCGTCGGTCAGCGTTTCGCCGGCCGCGGCGCGATGGGCGGCGATGATCGGCTCGAAGCGGAAACCCTGCGGCGTCTGCGCGCGCCACAGCCCGTCGCGCGGTACGGTGTTGTCGATCGCCGGATGGGTCTTGCCGTCAGCCTTCTTGATGGTGTCGAAAACCGGAAGCGCGGCGATCGCCCCCCCGGTTTCGCGCGCGGCCGCGATCACGCGCGAGATCGTCGGCGCGTCGATGAAGGGCCGGGCGGCGTCGTGAATGAGAACGATGCCGGGTGGATCGGCGGCGAGGCTTTCAAGCCCAAGCCGGACGGAGTCCTGACGCTCGCGCCCACCAGTCACCGGGGCCAGCAATTTCGGATGACGGCTGAGGTGAGCGACCGATTGGACATAAAGATCAAGATCATCGGCGTGAATGATGACTCTTACCGTTGACGTCTCAGGGTGATCGAGAAAGGCCCGCACGGCCCGAGCCAGCACGCTTTCGCCAGCGAGGTCACGATACTGCTTCGGGCCGGCGGTACCGGCCCTAATTCCCCGTCCGGCGGCGACGATGATGGCGGTGACCGTGTCGGCCATAGGGGCGCGAATTCCCTGAAGTTATTGCTTTTCATGGCTCGCTTTCGGCATTAGCGAAAGCCCCATGCTGTCGATAGGCCCCTTGCCCCTTCAGAACCCGGTCGCGGTTGCGCCAATGTCTGGCGTTTCGGATCTGCCGTTTCGCCGGGTTTGCGCCTCTTTCGGCGCCGGGCTCGTGGTCTCGGAAATGGTCGCGAGCGCCGAGCTTGTGAAGGCTCGGCCAGATGTCCTCCGGCGTGCGGAGGGCGATCCGTCCATTCGGCCATTCGTCATCCAACTCGCCGGGCGCGAGGAGCGTTGGATGGCCGAAGGCGCCCGTCTCGCCGAAGCGGCGGGCGCTGATGTCATCGACATCAACATGGGTTGTCCGTCGCGGCAGGTGACCGGCAAGGCCTGCGGCTCGGCGCTGATGCGCGAGCCGGACCTCGCCGCGCGCCTGATCGAGGCGACCGTAAACGCAACAACGCGTCCGGTGACGCTGAAAATGAGGCTCGGCTGGGACCGCGACTGCCTTAACGCGCCTGATCTCGCCCAGCGCGCAGAAGCGGCGGGCGTGAAGCTCATCACGGTGCATGGCCGCACGCGCAACCAGTTCTACAAGGGCGCAGCGGACTGGGCGGCGGTCCGTGCGACAAAGGAAGCGGTCCGCATTCCTGTGATCGTTAACGGCGACATTGAAACGCTCGACGATGCGCGTCGGGCGCTGGCCTTGTCAGGCGCTGACGGCGTGATGATCGGGCGTGCGGCGGTCGGCAAACCATGGATCGCCGGCGCGATCGCCTCGGCGCTGAAAACCGGCGCCAGCGCGCTGGCGCCGCCGCCTTTGGAAACGCGGGCCGCCGCCGCAGCCAGCCACTATCGCGCTATCATCGCCCATTATGGTGAAGCGCTCGGCGTGCGCGTCGCTCGCAAACATCTCGCCGCTTATGCCGACTTTGAGCTGGCGGGCGTAGAAGCAGCTGATGGGCTGGAACTGCGGGCTCGGCTATGCCGGTCGACGAACCCGATGGAAGTTCAAGCGTTGCTCGATAGCCTCTACGCAAGCGCTGCTAATGCCCGGTACGCTTCGGCGGCATGAAGGGCTGAGGCATTAAGGCAACATTTCTGTTGATTTCCGGCAACAATTGTAACAATATCACCCGGACAGCGGGGCTGGGGGGCCTTTGACCGCTGCTTGGGGTCAATTGAGGGTCCGCGCACCGGACCCGGAGCCGGGTGGCGAGGGCGTAATAGACAGCGGGTCGGACAATCCGGATGACGCGCCGTTGCGCACGGCTGCAGCAGGCCCTGGTCCGCTGCGCCGCGCCCGCGACTTGCTGCCTGACTGGGCGATGTCAAACACGCTCGCGGCGACCGCGCTCGCCGGGGCGGCGATCGTCGCCTTCGCGACCGCGTGGTTTCTGCTGTCGCCGGCCGTCGAGCGGGCCGACCGCTCTTTCCTGATCGCGCTCATTGTCGGCAACGTCGTCATCGCGGCGGCCTTCGCGACGCTGATCGGCGCGCGCCTCTGGCACGTCTGGTCGAACCGCCGGAACCAGCTCGCGGGCTCGGCGACGCATCTGAAGCTCGTGCTGCTCTTCTCCGCGCTCGCCGTCATTCCGGCGATCATCGCGTTCGTTTTCGCCTTCACCATTCTCCGGTCCAGCTTGAACGACGTGTTCGGCGAGCGGGTTGAGAAGTACCAGAACACGGCGCGCGATCTGGCGAACGGGCTTATTGAATACAAGCGCGCCGAGATGGAGCTGATGCTCAATCAGATCGCTTTCGACATCCGTCGCAATGAGGAACTGGGGCTCGGGCTCGAAGGGACGCCGATCGGCTTCCGGGAATATCTCTACACCCAGGCCGAGATCCGCAGGCTCGACGCCCTTTACGTGATCGACAGCGCCGGGAAGGTCCTCGTTCGCGCGGAAATCAATTCCGGCGGGTATCGCCTTCCCTCGCAGGCGACGATGGCCGACCTCGCCTCAAAGCCCGCGGGCGCCGGCAGCTTCGGCGTCAATGACGAGCGGCGCTATGAGCGCTTCCGCGTCGTTCTTAAGATCGCCGATTACGGCGGCGGCTACCTCATCGCGTATCAGCGGATGGAGCCTGAAACCGCGCGGCGCCTGACGGCGGTTACCGAGGTCAAGGAGGACTGGGAGGAAGCCAAGGTAGGCCGTGCGCGGGCCGAGCGCGTGTTCCTCGCCGGATACGTCATTCTTGCGGTCATCATACTCTTCGCGGCGATCTGGCTGGCGCTGTGGGCGGCGACGCGAATCGTGCAGCCGATCGGCCGCCTCATCCAGATGGCCGGGCGCGTTTCATCGGGCGATCTCGGCGCGCGGGTCGAAGTTTTTCGCGATGACGGCGAAATCGGCGTCCTCGCCCGGTCGATGAATCATATGACGGCGCAGCTTCAGACCCAGCGCGACGACCTGATCGAAACGAACAAGCAGTTTGACCGCCGTCGCCTTTTCACCGAAGCGGTGCTCTCCGGCGTGTCTGCGGGCGTCGTCGGGGTGACGCCGGGCGGACGGCTCGCCATTGCGAACCGCTCGGCGGCGGAGTTTTTCGGCCGCACGCCGCCGCAGCTCGTCGGCCTCAGTTTCACCGACGTCCTGCCTGAGGCGAGCGAACTTTTCGACGCTGCAGCGACGCCGCCCTTCGCCGAAGTCGCCGACCAGATCACGGTGGAGCGCGACGGGCGGATCAAGACCCTCAGCGTCCGGATCGTCAGCGCCGAGATCGACGGAGCGCGGAGCTATGTCGTCACGTTCGACGATA
>CAZGXT010000005.1:20547-37501 GCA_964529675.1 uncultured Caulobacterales bacterium | reverse complement strand
GCGCGGCGTTGCGGCTGTCGACCATTTGCGTGCGCTCGGCGCTGACGCCCTTCGCCCTTGCGTCGACCAGAAACAGGGAGAGCCCCGCTTCTTCGCCCGGCGCCCCGCCCGTGCGTGCGGCGACGATCACCTTGTCCGCGACATGGCCGTCGGCGACGAAGGTCTTCGAGCCGGACAGCTTGAAACCATTGCCGGACTTTTCCGCTTTCATCGCGATGGCGGCGGGCCCGTGTTTGCGGCCTTCGTCGACGGCGAGCGCCATGACGACAGCCCCGGCGGCGAGCTTCGGCAGATAGTCGCTGCGCTGCGCGGCGGTCGCAAATTTGTTGAGGGCGGTCGCGGCGAGGATCGACGTCGACAGGAAGGGCGAGGCCGTCAGCGTGCGGCCCATCTCCTCGGCGATGACGCCGGCGCCCACGAAACCGAAGCCGGAGCCGCCATGGGCCTCATCGACGAGGATGCCGGCCCAGCCCATCTCCGCCATTTCCTTCCAGAGCGCACGGGAAAAGCCGTCCTCGGACCGCTCGTCGCGCAGCTTTCTGAGCGCTGCGACCGGCGCCTTCTCGTCAAGGAAACCGCGCGCGGATTCCTTCAGCATCTCCTGTTCTTCGGTGAGGATTAGGGGCATCGGCGTCGGCGATCCTTCTTTACCCGGAGGGATTTGGGATTGGGGAATTGGGATTAGGGGGAAAATCCTTGGCTGGACCGCCTAATCCCAAGTTCCAAGTCCCTAATCCCTAATCCGGCAATTCCAACACGCGTTTTGAAATGATGTTGAGCTGCACTTCCGACGTGCCGCCCTCGATCGAGTTCGCTTTCGTGCGCAGCCAGTTCTTCGCGAGCTTTCCGTCCTCCGAACGCGCGCCTTCCCATTCGAGGCCTTCGGAGCCGGCCGCGTCCATGAAGAGTTCGAAGCGGCGCTTGTTGAACTCGGTCCCGTAATATTTGAGCATCGAGGACTTCGCGCCCATGCCCTGACCGGCCTTCGCCTCATCCTTAAGACGCTCCATGGTGAGAAGGAACGCCCAGCCGTCGACTTCCGCCTGCGCGACCTTGCCGCGCAACAGCGGGTCGGAAAGCCGGCCCCTTTCATCGACGCCGATATAATGCGCCGCCATCTCGCCGATGCCGCGCCCGCCAAGCAATCCCCCGCCGCCTGCGCCGATCATCTCACGCTCATGCGTCAACAGATATTTCGCGACGTCCCAGCCGCGATTGATCGTGCCGACGATCGCGCTGACGCCGGGCCCATATTCTTTCGGAACCTTGACGTTATCGAAATAGGTTTCGCAGAATGGCGACTTGCCCGAAATGAGCCTGATCGGCTTCGTCGAAACGCCGGGGCTCGCCATGTCGACGAGCAGGAAACTGATGCCGTCATGCTTCGCCGCTTTGGCGTCGGTCCGCACCAGCACGAAAATCCAGTCGCTTTCGTCGGCATAGGAAGTCCAGATCTTCTGGCCGTTGACGAGCCAGTGATCGCCCTTGTCTTCGCACTTCGTCGCGAGCGAGGCGAGGTCCGACCCGGCGTTCGGCTCCGAATAGCCCTGGCACCAGCGGATCTCCCCGCGCGTGATGGCGGGGAGGAACATCGCCTTCTGTTCGTGCGTGCCGTATTTCAGAAGCGCCGGCCCCAGCATCCAGATGCCGAAGCTTTCGAGCGGCGAGCGGCATTTGAGCTTGCGCATCTCGTCTTTCAGGACCTTGACTTGTTCCTTGTCGAGGCCGCCGCCGCCATATTCCTTGGGCCAGGCCGGGACCGTCCAGCCCTTCGCCGCCATGCGCTGCAACCAAGTCTTCTGGGCTTCGGATTTGAACGTCCAGCTGCGTCCGCCCCAGCAAATGAACTCTTCGCCCGCCGCGCCGTCGCGCATGTCGGGCGGGCAGTTGGCTTCAAGCCAGGCTCTCGTTTCCTTGCGGAACGCTTCAAGGTCGGTCATCGGAAAGCTCCTGCAAACTCCAGCGGATCAAAGACCCAGAGCCGCTCGCTCCGCAACATTCTTGGGCAGTCAGCGCCGCGACAAACGGTCAGGCCGTCCACGCCGGCGGGTGTTGCAAGGCGATCCGCCGGATCGTCTGCTTGTCGAATTTTTCCGTGCCGAGCTTCGGCAAGGGCTGCGGCGAAATCCAGATTCGCTCGGGGCATTTGAAGCCGGCGAGCTCCCGCGCCATGAAATCGTGAAGCGCCTGCGGGTCGAAGTGCATGCCCTCGCGCGGGTAAACGACCATGCCGACGCGCTCGTTCAAAACCTCGTCAGGAACCGAAAAGACGAGCGCCTGCGCGACCGCCGGGTGCTGATAGGCCCGCGCCTCGACTTCGAGGCAGGAGATGTTCTCCCCGCCGCGGATGATGAGGTCCTTGAGGCGGTCGACAATATAGAGAAAGCCTTCTTCGTCGAGCCGGCCGAGATCGCCTGTCTTGAACCAGCCGTCCGGGGTGAGCGCTTTGGCGGTGTCCTCCGGAAGATTGAGATAGCCTCGGAAGTTCGCCGGCGTTCTGATCCACACCTCGCCGACTTCGCCCGGCTTGCAGTCGCCTTCATCCCCGACGATCTTGATGTCGCAGAGCGGGGGCAGCGCGCGCCCGGTCGAGTCGGGGCGCTTCTGGTAATCGCCAAGCGAGATGACGCAGCCCGTCGCGTTCGTCTCGGTCAGGCCGTAGCCGGACGAGGGGTTCGCGTTCGGGAATTTTTCTTTGAGCTTCATCACCTGATCGGGCGGGCGTTTGGCGCCCCCGGAGCCGATGTCGATGAGCGTGGGCATGACGGTCGAGCCCGCCGCCTCGATCAGCTCATAGGACTGGCTCGGCACGCCGACGAAATTCGTCAGCCGGTGTCTGTTGATGACCTCGACGGCCTCGCGCGCGTCCCAGCGATAGAGCATCGCCATGCGCCGGCCGATGATCCACGACATCAGGAAAATCGCGTGGCTTCCCGTCACATGAAAGAGCGGGATCCCGAGAACGACTCCGGGATTATCGCCATGGAGCGGCTTGCCGCCATTGGCGTCGGTGATCGACGCCATGATCAGCATCCACGACATCAAGGTCGAAACGCCGCCGCGATGGGTGAGGAGGACGCCCTTCGGATTCCCGGTCGACCCTGAGGTGTAATAGATCGCGTAATCGTCTTCGGGGCCGACTTCGACGCGCGGCATCGCATCGGTGTTGGCGCGGGCGACGAGGTCTTCCCAGCGGTGCTCGGCGTAATCGCGCGCGCAGCGCACGGCGATGACCTTGAGACGCATTTCGTCCTTGAACGGCGCGATGAGATCAAGGCGCTTGTCGTCGCCGATGATGAGTTTCGCGCCGCAGTCCTTGAGGGCGTAGCGCAGCTCCTCCGTCTTCCACCATGCGTTGAGCGGCACGACGACGGCGCCGATCGAAATGACGGCGAAGAACGCCGCGCACCATTCAGGATAATTGCGCATGGCGATGGCGACGCGGTCGCCGGATTTGACGCCCAGCCCATCCTTCAAGGCGACAGCGAAGCGCCCAGCCTCCGACCACAGCTTTTCGTAGGACCAGGTCTCATTCTCGAAATAGAGGAAGTCACGGTCGCCGTGTCGCGCGCCCAGCGCGAAGATGCCGGTGAGGTTCGGCGGCGCATTCTCAAAAACGCGATAGTCGTTGCCGCGGATGCTCGCTTGACCGACCTTGAAACTCGGGTCCGTCATCAGGAGCTTGAACGCGCTGGCGGCGATCATCTCCGAGGTCACGCTGAAGGTCGATGGCGGCAGCGTCATGGGCGAGCGTTCCTCCGGATTTTTTTCCCTTCTAGCCGAGGGGATGGTCCCCGCAAGGCTGGGAAGGCAGTCGGCTGCGCCGATCAGGCGAAAAGGCGCCGCAGCGCCGGGCGCGCAAGGTCGAAGATCGACCGCTCAACGCCGTCGGGGCGCCCTTCAAGCCGCCACAGGACGGCATGGGCTGCGACGTAGGCGCCGACGCCGATGGCTATTTCGAGCGCCACGCTCAGCCCCGGCGCGGCCGGATCGAGAGGTCCCGTTATCCGCAGCGTCATGACCGCGGCCGCCATCGCCGCCGCCGCCAGCAGCGACCGGCGCGCGCGCCACAAAGGGCGCGTCAACGCGTCGCCGGAAATCCGGGCGTAGAGGGTCAGATTAAGCGCGATAAAGAGGAAGCCGCAGCCGGCGACCGCGGCGGCCGCGCCGGGGAGGCCGTAAGCGAGCGTCAGCGCGATAAAGATCGGGGTGCGGATCAGAAAGAAGGCGAGTTCGCGATAAAAGACGAGTCGCGTCGCACCGATCGCCATCGCGTAGAACTGCGTGGCCAGATAAGGCATTTGAAGACCCATCACCGGCGTGATGATTTCAATAACCGGAATGGCGTCCGACCACCTGTCGCCGAGCAAGATCGGAATGAGGTCGCGCGCAATCAGAGCAAAACCTATCGCCGCCGGCGTCGCGATCGCCGCCAGCGCCTCGACGCCCCGAAGATACGCCTCGCGCATCCGCTCAGGGCTCGACTGCAATTCGGAAAAACCCGGATAAATCGCCCGCGCCGCCGGGAAGGCGATTTCGCGCGTCGGCAATTCGGCGAGCTGCGCGCCCATGAAGTAATGGCCAGCGCCGCCCGCGCCCATGACGCGCGCGATCACCAGGGGGTCGAGCTTGTTTGAAAGCGCGCTCATGACGCCGACGCCGGTCAGCCAGCCGGAAAAACCAAGAACTTTCCGGACCGAAACGAGCGTCAGGCGCGGGCGATAGGGCCGCATCGCGTAAGAAAGCAGCATCTGCACGAAGCCGTTCGCGGCAAGCCCGAGGATCATCGCCCAGTAACTGCGGTAAAGAACGGCGATCGCAATCGACACCGCGACGCCGGCGAGCTTGAACAACACCGTGGCGATGAATTCCTTCGAGTAATCGAGGTCGCGCTCGAACTCGAAGAATTTCGGATTGATGAAGGAGGTGAATAGCGGGTAGAGCGCGCAGCCCGCGAACACCCAGAAGACGCGCGGGTCGGCGTAGAACTCAGCCGCGAGCGGCGCAACGCCGGCGAGCAGCGCCGCGATCACCAGGCCGCGGATCAGCGACAGGGTGAAGAGGGTGTCGAGCTCTTCGCGACTTGCGTCTCGGAACTTGATGACCGCCTGGCTGACGCCGATGTCGGACACATTGATGAGGATCTGCATCGCGCCGAGTCCGATTGCGACGATTCCAAAATCTTCCGGCAGCAGGAAACGCGCGACTATGACCGTGTTGAGAAATCCGAGGAGGCCCATCACCGCCCGGCCGGCGATGATGAACCCTGCGCCGCGGGCAACGCGCGCCGTCAATGACGCCCTTGGCGCGCTGGCGGCTTCTTCGTGGTGATGGTCGTCGTTCACAAGGACGGTCCGGCCGCTCGGCGCTTTCCCTAGCGCGAACCGGCGATCTTGGGCAAAAGGCTGAAATATCAGGTGAATCACGGCGCGCCGCCGCCCCTTGCATGGCGGATCGCCGCCGCTATGGTGCGCGACCTTTTCCATAAGACGCTCCGGACGCCCCAATGCCGCACGCCTCGCCCCTCGTGACCGTGATGATCAACGCCGCCCGCAAGGCGGCGCGCGGCCTTTCCCGCGACTTCGGCGAACTCGACGGCCTTACGGCGACCCGCAAAGGCGCGGCTGACTTCGTGACGGCGGCCGACCACCGCGCGGAACAGGTGATTTTTGACGAATTGCTGAAGGCGCGCCCCAAATACGGCTTCCTGATGGAGGAGCGCGGGGAGATCGTCGGGGCCGATAATTCGAACCGCTGGGTCGTCGATCCGCTCGACGGCACGTCGAACTTTCTGCACGGCCTGCCCCAATTCGCGATTTCGATCTGTCTTGAGCGCGATCGCCAGCCGCAGGCGGGCGTCATCTATAATCCGGCCTCGGACGAACTTTATTGGGCGGAGAAGGGCGAAGGCGCCTGGCTCAATGACAAGCGTCTGCGCGTCTCCGCGCGCAAGACGCTCGAAGAATGTCTGTTTGCAACGGGCCTTCCGTTCAAGGGGCGCCCGGGCCGCGAACGGTCATTGAAGGAAGTCGACCGCGTTCTCGCCGAAACGGCGGGCGTAAGGCGCTACGGATCGGCGGCGCTCGATCTTGCCTTTGTCGCGGCGGGCCGTTTCGACGCCTATTGGGAGCGCGATCTCAATCCATGGGATGTCGGCGCCGGCGTTCTGCTCGTACGCGAGGCTGGCGGCCATGTGTCGGAGATAGAGGGCGGCGCGAATCCGATGCATGCGGGATCAATCCTCGCCGCGAACGCTGCAATTTTCGAGAAGGCGAAAGCGCTGATCGCCGGATAGATGACGAAACGCCCGCCCGGGAGGGGTGGGCGGGCGCCTCTTATGGCATCGTCCGGGGGGGAGACGATGCCCGGGGTGGCTCTTATTAGGCCGCGTTCGAAGCCTTCAGGACTTCAACTTTGCCGCCGTTCGAATTGATTTCGATCTTGCGCGGTTTTTTAGCTTCCGGGATTTCGCGGCGAAGCTCGACATTGAGGAGCCCGTTGACGAGGCTCGCGCCATCGATCTTCACGTGGTCCGCAAGTTGAAAGCGGCGCTCGAAGGCGCGGCCGGCGATGCCCTGATGAAGGAACGTGCGGCCCTCGTCAGCGTCGGGGCGTTGCCCGGTCACCTTCAAGGTGTTCTCATGCAGTTCAATCTCTAGGTCGCGCTCGGCGAAGCCGGCGACAGCGAGCGTGATGCGATACCGGTCTTCATCGACGCGCTCGATATTGTAAGGCGGATATCCTGCGCTCTCAGACTTCGAAAGCCCGTCGAGGAGGTCGAACATCCGGTCAAAACCGACGGTTGTCCGATAAAGGGGGGTAAGGTCGTAGCTGCGCATGAACAGTCTCCTTCTTGAACAAGCAAGGGTGGCCGGCGCCGTCCATAATGCGATCGGACCCGCACCGCGCCGGACCCTTCAAAGGCGTCCGGCATGGCAGGAGGTAGGGGCGTAAATCGCGAGTTCAAGAGGGCGGGAGGCCGGTTTTCAGCCCCGGGGCGAGCCATGCTAAGCCCCCGCGACGACGCCATTGGAAGAACGCGCCATGAGAATGCTGTCCGTTGCCGCCATGGTCTGCGCGCTCATCGCCGGCTGCGCTGATCGACGCGGGCCTGACGAGGCCGCCCCGGCGACCGAGACGCCGCCAGCGGCGGCGATGCTGGACGCCGCCATTGCTGGCGATCACCGGACGGCCGAGGAGAAGGCCCGCGACGCCTGGCGCCATCCGAAGGAAACACTCGCATTCTTCGGCGTCGAACCGGACATGACTGTCGTTGAAATCTGGCCGGGCGGCGGTTGGTACACGAAAATTCTCGCCCCTTACCTCGCATCCGGCGGCGGCGTTTACATCGCCGCGCAGCGCGATCCGGCCTCAAGCCCGCGCGCCGCCGAAGCAGTGCAGAAGTTCAAGGACGCCTATGCCGATACGGCGCTTTACGGCGACATTCGCGTCAGCGTTCTCGGCGACGGGGCGGAAGTCGCCCCGGCGGGAACCGCGGACGTCGTCCTCACTTTTCGCAATGTGCATAACTGGATGAGCGCCGGCGAGGCGGAAGCGAACTTCGCAGCCTTCTATCGCGCGCTGAAGCCCGGCGGCGTGCTCGGGGTCGTCGAGCATCGCGCGATGAAAGAGGCGGGCGATGATGTTTCATCAGGCTATGTGAAGGGGTCGACAGTGAAGGCGCTCGCCGAAGGCGCCGGCTTTGTGTTCGTCGAAGCGTCCGAGATCAACGCCAATCCTGCTGACACCAAGGATCACCCTTTCGGCGTCTGGACTTTGCCGCCGGTACGCCGCTCGTCGGAATCACCAGGGCAAGAAGACCCCGCCCTCGATCGCGCGAAATATGATGCGATTGGGGAAAGCGACCGGATGACCCTGAAATTCGTGAAGCCCCAATCGTGACGAACCTTGATCCCCTAAGAGCGGCGGCCGCCGGCGCGTTCCGCAAAAGCTTCGGCGCGGTGCTGGAGATTGCGGCGGAGGGCGCGCCGTCTTTCTTTATCGACGGGCGCGATGAGGCTTGCGTTGTTCTTGCTGCGGCGCCCGCGGATGCCGTTCCGGCCTGCATATGGCGCGCCGCGCCCGACACGCTGACGCGCATTTTCGAGGGTGGGCGCGCGCTTGAAAGCGCCTATCTCTCGGGGCGTCTCAAAATCAGCGGCGACATGAGCGTCATGGCGCGCTTAATCCTGGAGAGCCCGCAATAGCCGATTTCATCCGTATCCCGTCGAACCCTGTCCCTGACGGCGCCGAAGCGATCGACTTCGACGGCGCCGACGGCGGATATCTGCGCGCCGCGCTCTTTCCGGCGAAAGACCATCGCGCGACGGCGGTGCTGATGGCGGGCCGATCTGAGTTCATCGAAAAATATTTCGAGGTCGTAGAGGATCTGCGCCGCCGCGGCTTCTCCGTCGCGACGATGGACTGGCGCGGGCAGGGGCTTTCAGAGCGCCTGCTGCCGGTGCGCGAAAAGGGCCATATCCGCGATTTCGGGGTCTACCGGTCGGACCTTCGCCGTTTCACGGATGAGATTGCGCGCAAGCGGTTCGCGGCGCCCTATGTGCTCATGACCCACTCGATGGGCGGGGCGCCCGCGCTGCAGATGCTCGCTGACGGCGACGAGACATGGCGCTGCGCGGTGCTTTGCGCGCCGATGACGGCGCTATTTGACGAGCCGCACAAACGATTGGGCGTCCGCCTTCTCGGCGAGGCCGCGTCCCGCCTCGGCCTTGCGCGCTACGCCATCCCGGGCGTGAAGGAATACTCGATGGCGTTCGAGGGGAATGTGCTGACATCCGATCCCGTGCGTCACCGGCGCTTTCAGGATCTGCAATCCGCTGCGCCGAACGCGACGATCCGCGAGCCGACTTATGGCTGGATCAGGGCCGCCACCGAAGCGATGGACGATCTCCACCGCAAGAACCGCTTCGTCAGGCTGAAGACGCCGGTGCTCATCGTTTCGGCGGAGAACGATCAGCTCGTCCGGTCAAGCGATCACCGCTGGCTCGGCAAGCGGTCGCCGCTGATCGAAGTGGTGACGATCAAGGGCGCATTGCACGAGATCATGATGGAGCGCGACGAAATTCGGAACCAGTACTGGGCCGCATTCGATGCTTTCGTCGAACCGAAAATCGCCGCTCAGAAAGCCTTCGCCTGACTCATTCCGCCGCGCGCGGCCAGGCGGCCGGCGCGTCGTCGTCAGCCGGCGGCGGCGGGAGCGGAGGCGGGGCGGGTCGCCTTCCGAAAATCCCGACGAGGGCGGCGGCGATGCGATCAAACGCAGCCGGCGCCCGCGAGCTGATCACCGCCGGCGCTGAGAGCAGGACCGGCGTCAGCACCAGCGTCAGGAACGTCGAGAACAAGAGGCCGTAGACGACCGCCGACGACAGCAGGACCCACCAGTCCGACGTCGTCGATCCGC
Source organism: uncultured Caulobacterales bacterium (assembly GCA_964529675.1). Classification (GTDB taxonomy): domain Bacteria; phylum Pseudomonadota; class Alphaproteobacteria; order Caulobacterales; family Parvularculaceae; genus Amphiplicatus. The sequence goes on along the minus strand of CAZGXT010000005.1, from coordinate 28,080 downwards.
GCGACAGCGACCCATTGATGAAGTCGACATTGAGTTCGAACACCATCGGCAGCAGGCCGAGCACCGTGGTGCCCGTGGTCAACAGAACCGGCCGCACGCGCTGCACGGCCGTGCGCAAGGCGGCGTCCTTCACCGGCAGGCCCTTGCGGCGAAGATACTGGTAGGTGTCGATGAAGATGATGTTGTTATTGACGACGATGCCGGCGAGCGCGACGATCCCGACGCCGGTCATGATCACGCTGAGATATTGGCCGCTCAGCGCGATGCCGAGAAGCACCCCGAACACCGAAAAGAACACGGCGGTCAGCGTCAGCGCGGCGTGATAGAAATTGTTGAACTGCAGAAGCAGGATCATCGCGATCATGAACAGCGCCGCCGCCATCGCGCCGATGAAAAACTGCGCGGCGGCGTTCGTTTCCTCGTCCGCGCCGCGAATGACCCACTCAATGTCCGGTCCGAGCGCCCCCGATTGAAGCCAGTCCTTCATCTCCGCAATGGCGACGTCCTGGCTGACGGGATGGCCCTCGACCCGGGTGTTGCCATTCGCCTTGACGTCGATCACGCGCCGGCCGTCGCGCCTGACGACACGGTCCACCTGGGGCCGGGCTTCCCGGCTGACGAAGTTCGAGAGCGGCACGGCGCCGCCCGGCGTTGAAATTGCGATGCGGTCCAGCGCGAGAATCGAGCGGTCTTCTTCAGGGAAGCGGACGCGGATGTCGATCTCTTCGTCCGCGTCATCGGGCCGGTATTTGTCGACAAGAAGGCCGTCGGTGGCGAGCTGCAGGACGCCGCCGGCCTCCTGAACGGATAGCCCGTATCGGCCGGCGAGCGCCCGGTCGATCTCCATCGACCATTCGATGCCGGGAAGGGGCAGGGAATCTTCCTGATCCATGAAAGTCGGGACTTCCTGGCCCTCGACGACGACCGTGTCCGTATCCGTGAAAGCGCGCGCCTTCTGGGCGGCTGCGACCATGGCGTCGAAGCTGGCGCCGGATATCTCGACCTGAACGTCCTTGCCGATCGGCGGTCCGCCTTCGCGCTGGCGCACCTCGACGACGACGCCTGGCACGACGCCGATCATCTCGCGGTAGCTCTCGACGAGCACGCGTGAGTTTTCGCGCTCGGAATAGGGAAGCAGATTGACGCCGACGATCCCGATCGTCTCCGCCGGCATGTCGTTCGACCGCGCAAGGCCCGGGCCCGTCTGCAGATAGATGCTTTCGATCGCCTCATGGCCTTCGAGGCGCGCCGATACTTCCTGCACGGCCTCGAATTTCTCGGTCGCCGACATATTGCCGCGGCCCAGCACAAGCACGTTGATCTCTTCGCTGTCGTTCTGAAGGAAGAACTCAACGTCCGGCGAGGCCATCCGGAATTCATTCCAGCACACGAACAGGACGCCCGCCATGGCGAGCAACGCCAGCAGCGGCTTCTCGATCAAAGCCTTCAAAAAATGCGCGTAACGGCCAAGCGCGCCTCCATGGGAGAGCGGATCGACGTCATCGCTGTCGACGCGCACCTCGCCGCCGGTCTTTCCCTTGAGGTTGAAGCGCTGTTTCAACGCTTGCGGAACACCGGCGACTGCGCCGATCGCGGGAAGGAAGAGGAGCGCGACGACAAGCGACGACGACAGCACGAAGATGAGCGTGATCGGCAGGTATTTCATGAACTCGCCCGAAAGGTCATTCCAGAACAGGAACGGCACGAACGCGGCAAGAGTCGTTGCCGTCGACGTCGTGACCGGCCAGAACATTCGTTTTGCGGCTTCAAGATAGGCCTCGCGCCGGGCTGCGCCTTCAGCCATGCGCCGGTCGGCGTATTCGATGATGACGATGGCGTTGTCGACGAGCATGCCGACCGCAAGGATGAGGCCGAACATCACCATCAGATTGAGCGTCAAGCCCGCCGCCGACAGGAAGAGAAAGCTCATCAGGAATGAGGAGGGGATCGCGACGCCCACCATCAATGCCGAGCGCAGGCCCAGCGCCCCGACGATCACGATCATGACAAGAAAAACAGCTGTCAGCACAGACGAGGTGAGGCCCGACAGGTTGTCGCGGACGGTGACGGATGCGTCGCGCAGGAATTCGTGGCGGATCGACGCCGGTCGGACCTTCGCATCGTCTTCGACGATTTTCCGCGCCGCTTCGATCGTCTCAATGATGTTAGCCCCGGCGCGCTTGGTGATTTCAACGCCGATCGCCGGACGGCCGTTGAAGAGCGCGTAACCCTGACGGTCGACAAAGGTTCGCCGCACCTCGGCGAGGTCGCCGACGGTGACGACGCGGTCCCCGTTAACCCGCACCGGAATATCGCGAACGTCGCGCGGCGATTTGATGAGTCCAGGCGCCTTCACCTGAAAACGGCCGTCGGCGAAGTCCGCTGCGCCCGCCGTCACCAGCTGGTTGTTGGCGGTGACGGCGCGCACCACTTCGGCGGGCGTCAGGCCGTAGGATTGAAGAACCTCCGGACGAACGACCACTTCCAGCAATTCTTCGCGCGCACCGGTCAGGCGCGCTTCGAGGACCCCGCTGACGCTCCGCAGCCTGTCTTCAAGTCGTTTGGCGACGCGATAAATCGCGCGTTCCGGGGCGTCGCCGTAGATGATCGTCGTCAGGATCGGAAATTCATTCTGCAGATTGAACTCAGTGACGACCGGCTCTTCGGCGTTGGCCGGATATTTCGCCTTGGCGCGATTGACGGCTTCACGGACGTCGAGGACCGCCTGATCGACTTCGATGGTCGTCGAAAATTCGAGGATGATTTGCGCCGCGCCGTCATAGGCGAGACTGTCCATCTGGACGAGGCCTTCGACGGATTGCAGCTCAAGCTCGGTCGGTCGGATCAGCAGCCGCTCGCCGTCCTCCGGCGAAATGCCGGGCAAAGGCATGGTGACGAGCACGAAGGGAGCCGGAATATCGGGCTCGGCCTCGCGCGGGATCGACAGGTACGAAATCGCCCCGAAAATCGTGACGACGACGAGGGCGGTCAGGACGACCCGAATCCGCGAAAAGGCCGCGTCGATGAGTCCGGTCATGGCGCGCCGCCGTTTTCCGCCGACGCATCGACGATTTCGCCGTCTTTCACATATTCCTGGCCGCGCACGATTACACGCTGCGCGCCGTCAATCCCGGCGATCCAGACGCCGTCCGCGTCCTCGCCGATCAGGCTGACTGCGTGAAAACGCGCCCGGTTCTCCTCATCGATGACGCGCACGCCGATGCGGCCTTCATCGTTCAGCGTCAAGGCCGACCGGGGCGCCTTCAGCGCGTCGCGCGCGCGTCCGCGAACGACCATGTCGGCGGTGACTCCGTCGCGCAGGGCGCCGTCCGTATTCGGAACTTCAACCTCGATGTCGAAGGTCCGCGTCGTCGGGTCAGCCGCCGCTGCAACAAACCTGACGACGCCTTCTACTGTTTCGCCGGTCGCGAGCTGGGCGCGCGCTGGATCGCCCGCCTTGACTAGCCCGACATCCTTTTCCGCGATCGCGCCGACGATCAGGAAGGGATCCGGTTTCACGACCGTTCCGCAGGGATCGCCCGGTTTAAGAAGATCCCCGACCTCAGCGGCGCGCGCGTCGAAGACGCCGTCGAAGGGCGCGCGGATCATTGTCTTTTCGAATTCAATGGCGGCGCGATCGCTGTTTGCGCGGGCCTGATCGCGCGCCGCCTTAAGGCCTGCAAGGCCGGTTTCGGAACGAAATCCCTCCGCCGCCAGCGTCACGGCGGCCTTATAGTCGATCTCGGCTTTTCGGAGCGCGGCGTCCGCTTCTCGACGGGCGGCGTCTCGCGCCTCGACGTCGAGCCGGCACAGGACGTCGCCTTTCTTAACAGCGGAGCCGAGCGCGACCGGCGTCGCCATGACAACGCCCGACGCGTCGGCGCGCACGACGACTTTCTGGTCAGCTTCGGTCCGCCCGCGGATCGCGAGCGCCCCGGCCTTTTGTTCCGGCGTCAACAGCTCGGCCACAACGGCGAGCGTACGCTCGTCGATCGGCGCCTTTTCTTCGACCGAGAGCGCGCGCAGGCCCGTCCGCACGCCGAAATAAGCGATGGTCGCAGCAACGATCAGGAGAGCCGTTCTGACAGACGACGATAGTTTCATGGGGTCGAACCCCCTCCGGGCGCGGCGTCAAGAAGCGACGCACGGGGATACGCCGTCGCCGGCCGCCGGGACCATCGCTATATAGTTTTAAACCAAATAGTTTACCAACACCTCATTTCAAGGGTGCGGCATGGTGGCGACCGCCTTAAGGCGCCTTGCAAGTCAGTAATACTGTGCGCCGATCATCGCTTCGGGCGGAGCCTTGTTCAGGACCGTGCCGACGATATTGACGCCCTTAAGAAGGCGCATCGATTCCTTGATTTCCGGTTCCCGGGATTGACCGCTCGCCACGACCAGCAGGACGCAATCGATCTTTGGCAGAAAGGCGATGGTGTCGTCGCAGCCGAGCATCGGCGACATGTCGAAGATGACGATGCGCGATCCGTAATCGGCGACCGTGCGCGCAATCAGCTCGTCCGACTTTGCGGACGTCAGATGTTCGGCGCCCTTTCGCGATACGCGTTCATTGGCGATGACAAGGACGTCGGGAAGGTCAGGCTTCAGCGTTACGTCGTGAAGCGAGGCGCTCCCCTCGAAATAATCAAGGATCGACGGCGGATCGACGATGCCGAGATAGCCGGCGACGCGCGGACGATAAAAGTCGAGATCCACGAGCGTCGCCCGCGATCCCTGTTTCGACCCGATCGCGATGGCGAGGTTGATGGCGGTTACGGTCTTTCCCGAGCCCGAACCCGGCGAGATCACCGCAAGCGTGCGCCAGTTGTTGTCTTCCATTTTCTGCAGGACGCGCGTGCGCAGCACGCGGTAGGCGTTGAGCACCGGATCCTGTTCGTTTGAAATGATCCGGTGTTCAGAGAAGCGGTCGAAGTCGCAATTGACTTCGCGGAAGGTCTCCGCCGACCGCGCCTGCGTATCTTGAAACTTCTTGGCGGCCGGCGCTGCTTGCACAAGCGCGCTTTTTTCGCCGGTGCGTTCGCGCCGGGCCTTGGTGACGGCGTCTCTGATGCGATCCATCGGGGTACCGGTTCAGCTTGTTCAGGCGGGCTTCGGACGCATGAAGCGCGGCAGCGCGAAACGTGACGTCTTGTGGGTCTCGATATAGGGAATAATGGCGATCGGCGGCTCCTTCGCGATCGCCTCCAAATGGCGCCGTCCGCGCAGGCTTGCAAACACGATTTCAGCGAGCGCCGCGCAGCCGAATCCGGCGGCCAGCGCCGCGCCCATCAGAAGCATCATCAGCTGGCCGCGATCAGGGCTCGCAGGCTCGTCAGGCTTCTGCGCCGCTTCCAGGATCGTGAACTTCTCCGACTTCTGCTCGCCCTCTAGATTGGCGGACAGAGTCGCCGCCGACTGCTTGTCACGTAGGGCATTATACTCATTCGTCAGGTTCTGATAATCGCGGGTCAACGACGACAGACCGCGTTCGACGATCGGCGTCCTGGCGATGCGGTCCTGCATGTCGGCGATGGTCTTCCGCAGCGAAACGATCTGGTCTTCATAGGAAGCAAGCCGGCTTGACGTCGTGTCCATTCGGCCTTGAAGCTGCGTCATGACCAGATCGGCGGATCCGGCTGCCGCTTCCCGCGCGATCTGGGCGCTCAGCGCTTCGCGCGCCTCCGCAGACGCTTCGCGGCGCTCGGCGATCACGGCTTCGTCGACGGGATCTGCCTTCCGCGCCTCGCGCAAGGCCGCGTCTGCGGCGGCGAGGTCGTTTCGCAGCTTTTGCACGGCGGCGCTTGGCGCTAGCTGACGCTCAAGCGCGCGGATCTGGTCCCGCACGGCGCGCACGTCCGGGTGGGAATCCGTCTTGTCGGCGCGCAACGCCGCGAGCTGCGTCTTCAGGCGCTGCAGATCCTGCGCAGGCCCATCGGCGCCGCCGACGCCAGCGAGATAGGTGGCGATCTGGTTCTGGATCGCGGTGAGCTCGTCCTCGGCGAGTTTCACGCCCGCGTCCGCCCGTCCGAGCTCGTCCTGCGCGCGCGTCAGCGTGTCACGATGGAGGGCGAGATTTTCAGGGAGTGCGTCCGAGTTTTCGGATTTATACTTGGCGATGCGATCATCCGTCTGATCGATCAGATCGGCCAGCCGTCGCGTTTCCTGGGTGAAGAACTCCGTAGCCGTCGAAGCCCGATCCGTCCTGGTGCGCACGTCCTCGCTCAGGAACAGCGTCATGAACTCGTTAGCGACCTGAAACGCCTTTTCGGGAGAGCGGTCGGAATAGCTGACGGTGAACGCGATAGTGTTGTCGTTCGCGCCGGGCTTGCGGCGCTTCTTCTGCCCCGAAGCGGAAATGATTCCGATGTTGAAGCCCGCCCGCATGCGCAAGACGCGCTCGCTGTCCGACAGGCCGAGCTCTTTCGGAAAAAGGTCGTACTTGTCGGCGACTTCCAGCAGCCGGTTGCGCGTCATGACCCGCTGGCTGATCGTCTGGATGCGCTCCTCAGCATAGGCGTTGATCGTCGTCTGAACCCATTCTTCCGGGATCTGCTGGGATTCGATCAGGATCTTGCCTTGCGCCTTGTAAATCGGGGGCAGCATCATGATGGCGACGAAGCCCGCCGGCAGCAGAACGAGGATCGGCGCGATGAAATAAAGCAACCTGCGCTTCAGGATGATGAGCGCGTCCTCAAGGGAGAACTCGTCGTTCATGGGCTCCAGCTCCAGCTCCAGGCGCAGGCCGCGGGCTGCGGCTTCCCAGCAAAATAGGCGCCGCCGTCAGGCGGTTAAACACCATTCTCGGACCAAACGGCGCCCCGTCATAGTGAAAAGCGTCACCAAAAACGCAACCGGCCCTCTTTTGGAGGGCCGGCTCGAATTCGGCGGCGTCCGGCTCCGGTCAGGCTGGCCGGCGGCGTCTGATTGCAAAGCCGAGCCCGGCGATCCCGGACAACAGAAGCGTCAGCGCGCCCGGAACCGGAACTGCGCTGGAAATCGAAGCGACGAAGAACTTGGCGTTAGGATCCTGGTCTTTGATGAAATCCCACTGGATCCAGTCGACCAGCCCGAAGGTCCGGGAAGCCGCGTCGGCGAAGGACAGCGTCGCCATCGAGACGACGCCGCCAAGGCTGGTCGTGATCCTCACCAGCAGGGACGAGGCGTCGAGCGAAGCGAAGCGGCCGTTGAACGACATGCTGGCGATATAAAACGGGTTGTCGACGAAATCGACGCGGACAAACTCGCCATGGCTGATGGTGTCATCGAGCGCGTCGCGGCAAAGGTTTGCGGCATCGAGCCGGGTGCAAACGCCGAGACCGGCCTGGCGGTTCTTGACGCCGCCGCTGTAGGAGGCCTCGTAAGCGTTCAGATAGGCGCTTTCCGACGCCGCTGCGCCGCGGCCCGCCGAAAACCGCAGATCAAGGTTTCCGAGCCTCGAGGTATTAAGAACGCCGCCATCGGCAATTCCGCGCTCGCCGCCGAGCGTCGCCTCCTTCGCGAAATTAATCGTAACCGCGCCAGCCGAGCCGACAC
>CAZGXT010000005.1:0-20447 GCA_964529675.1 uncultured Caulobacterales bacterium | reverse complement strand
TCGTCCTTAACGGGCGCGAGACCTGAAGGAACTGACGTGGCGACCAATCAGGCATCCGTCCAAAATACGCCGCCCCAGGCCGATGCGCCCGCCCGCATCGCGCCGCTTCGCCGGACCGATGAGTTCGACCGCCCTGTGTGGTCGGTTCTCGGCGTGCCGGTCGACGCCGTTGATGCACAAGGCGCAGTCGCGGCGATAGAGCGTGCGGCGCGGGACGGCGAGAGGCTCTCCTTCATCACGCCTAACGTCAATTTTCTGGTGCGCGCGATCCGCAGCGCCGAGGAGCGCCGCCGGCTTGTCGATGCCGATCTCAGCCTTGTCGATGGGGCGCCGCTGGTCGCCATCGGCCGATTGCTCGGCATTAAGGGCCTCACCCGCTGCGCAGGATCAGACGTCTTTGACGTGCTGCGGCGGCGCCCTGCTTTCGCCGGCCGTCGTATCCGGGTGTTCTTTTTTGGCGGTCGCGAAGGCGCGGCGGAGGCCGCCGCGGCGGCCCTCGTCCGCGAAAACCGCGGCCTGGAGGCGGCTGGAGCGCTCAATCCGGGCTTCGGCGACATAGCAGAAATCAGCGCCGCCCCTATTATTGACGCCATCAACGCAACCAGACCCGACTTCCTGATCGCCGCCCTGGGCGCCTCAAAGGGGCAGGCATGGATCGACGCAAATCTTGACCGCCTGAACGCGCCGGTCATTGCGCATCTCGGCGCGGTGGTGGACTTTACTGCCGGATCGATTTCGCGCGCGCCCGTCCTCTTCAGACGCGCCGGGCTTGAGTGGGCCTGGAGAATCGCCGCCGAGCCCTCGCTGTGGCGGCGCTACTGGAACGACGCCTGCGCGCTTGCGGCGATCTTGTTGACACGCCTTCTGCCAGCCATCAGCACGCCGCGCCGGTCCGGCCGGCCCGCATCGGCCGGCCTGTCCGCCGAGCCGGGTTCTGTAAGGATTGCACTCGCAGGCGATCTTTGCGCGGACGATCTTGGGCCGGTCAGAAGCGCTTTCCGGACCGCAAGCGGCGGGGCGGGCGACGTCATCCTTGATCTCGCCGACGCCGGAGCGGCGGATGCGGCCTTTCTGGGGCTTGTGCTTGTGCTGGAGAAGTCCCTTCGCCGCCGCGGCAGCGCGATCAGAATCGCCGGCGCGTCGCCGGCGCTTCGCCGGCTGCTCAAAGCCCACGCCATGACCTATGCGGCGGCGCCGTCAGCCGCGCCGCCGAAAGCCGATCAAACAGCCGACGTTTCAATTGCCGCGGCGCGCTAATCCGCCTAGACGACCGTCAACCGCGCCATCAGCCTTGGGGAGTGAAGAGAAATGTCTCGTATCATGCGCAAGCGGACGCTTAGCCTTTCGATGATGATCGCCGCCTCGGCGCTCGCGCTCGCGGCTTGCGCTTCGCCGGAGCAACGTCTCGAAAAGTACAACAAGAGCGGCGAAGCGTTTCTTGAGGACGGGAAGCTCGGCATGGCGAACGTTCAGTTCCTGAACGCGCTGAAGATTGACGAGCAGAACGTCCAGGCGCTCACGGGCATGACGAAAATCGCCGAGAAAAAAGGCGATTATAACCAGATGTTCGGGCTGCTTCAGCGCCTCTACAGGATCGATCCGAAAAACGAAAAGGTCAGGCTCGACCTCGCCAAGATCTACCTTCTCGGAAACGACACGGCGGAAGCGCTCGATCTCGCCGACGCGGTGATTGCTGAAAATCCCCGGAGCGCCGACGCGCTCGCCGTCAAGGCGGCGACGCTGTTCCGCCTCGGCGACACCGCCGGCGCCGTCGACTACTCGAAACAGGCGCTCGCGCTCGACCCCAATTCCGCCGATGCGGTCGCCGTGCTCGCCAGCGAACGCGTGAAAGCGAAAGACAATGAGGGTGCGCTCGCCATTCTAGACGAAGCGCTCGCGAAGGAAGGCGCAGCGCCGGTCCTTGAGCTCCTGCGCGTGCAGGTGCTCGCGGTTCTCGGCCGCACCGACGACATCAACGACGCCTACAAGCGCCTTGTCGAGGCCAACCCTGACGACGCCAATTACCGCCGGCTCTACGTCACCTCGCTGATTGAGCTCAAAAAACTCGATGAAGCGCGCGAGCAGCTCGTCGAAGTCGCGAAACTCCTGCCGAAGCAGGACGAAGCCAAGCTCGACGTCGTCCGCATCGACTATCGCATCGGCGGCCGCGCCAAGGCGGAAGAGACTTTCCGGAACTACATCGAGGAAAATCCCGACGAATCCGATCTCAAATTCGCGCTCGGCGCCTTTCTGCGCGAGCAGAAGGACAATGCGGCGGCGGAAAAGGTCTATACGCAGATCGCCGAGCGCAAGGGGGCGGAACTTGATGAGGTCCTGAGGGCCCGCAATGAAATAGCCGCGATCCGGATCACTGACGGCAAGACCGCCGAAGCTGAAACGATCATCACTGAAATTCTCGCCAAGGATCCGAAAGACTCCGGCGCGCTGACGAAGCGTGCGGGCTTCATGATCGACAAGGGCGAAATCGATGCGGCGATCGGCGATCTGCGCGTCGTCGTCAACGACAGTCCCGACGCCTGGGGGCCGCGCCTTCTTTTGGCGTCCGCCTATGAAAGGAAGGGCGACCTCAACCTTGCTGAAAGCGAATTCGCTCGCGCCGTTGAAGCGGCGAAGCGGGCTGCGCGGCCGTCCAGTTTGTTTGCGCGCTACCTCATTCGGCAGGACAAGAAAGATCGCGCGGCGAAAGTGCTGTCGGATTCGCTCGGCGTCGAGCCCCGCGATGAAGAGAACCTCAAGCTTCTCGCCGCCTTGCGCCTAGAGCAACAGGACTGGCGCGGGGCGGAGGAGGCGGCCAAAGCCCTCGCCGACATCAACAAGGAAGACGCAGTGGCCAGCAGCATTCTCAGCGCAGCCTATGCGGGCCTCAAGGACTATACGGGCGCCATCGATGCGCTCACCAAGGAAAATGAGCGCCGCCCGCTCGACGCGCGCCCGCTCGCCAATCTCGTGCAGGCCTATGTAAGCGCCGATCGGGTTCCCGAAGCCGAAGCATTTCTGGAAGAAACGATCGCAAAGAATCCGCCGGCCTATGACGCGCGCATCTTGCTCTCGCAGCTAGAGCGGCAGATGCGCAAGCAGGCCGAAGCGGTCGAAACGCTGAAGGGCGCCGTCGCCGGCGATCCGCTGCGGTCCGAGGCTTATGAACTCATGTACAACATCTATGCGTCCGATGGACGCCGCGCCGAAGCAGGCGAGGTGATCGAGCAGGCGCTTTCGGCGATACCGAACAATGACGGCATGCAGATTCTGAAGGCCGACCATCTCATCGCCGAAGGCAAATACGAGGACGCGATCACGCTTTATGAGACGATCCGGACGCGCCGTCCGAACGATCTCATCGTCGCTAACAATCTCGCGAGCCTTCTGTCTGAGCGTGACGACGCGGCGAGCTGGAAGCGCGCGGTCGAGGTCGCTGCGCCCTTGAAAGACGCGGAGAACGCCTATTTCCTCGATACTTATGGATGGGCGGCCTGGCGCGCGGGCGAAAAGGCTGCAGGTCTTGCGGCGTTGGAGAAGGCGGCGGCGGGAGCCCCCGGAGTCGCCGATATCCGCTTTCATTTCGGCGTCGCGCTGATCGAGAACGGCGAAGTCGAGCGCGGGCGCAAGGAGCTTGAAGCGGCGATCGCCGCGCCGGGCGCGTCCTCGACGCGCGTGGCAGAGGCGCGGCGGCTGCTCGCCCAATAGCGCGCGCCGCGGCGAACAGGGGTCCCTGGAAGGCGTCATGTACGAAGAGTTCTACGGCCTGACGGAAAAGCCTTTCTCGATCCAGCCGGACCCGTCCTTTCTCTATTGGGGCCGCGGGCACCGGCTCGCTTATGCGATGCTGGAATACGGCGTCGTCAATCAGGCAGGCATCTCGGTCATCACGGGCGAGGTCGGCTGCGGGAAGACGACGCTCATCCATCGCCTGCTCGAACAGCTGTCCGACACCCACACCGTCGCGCTCCTCTCCAACATCCAGCAAGGGCGCGGCGATCTTCTCAGCTGGGTGCTGATGGGTTTCGGCGAGCCCTTCGCGGGCAAGACCCATGTCGAACTATTTGCGCTGCTCCAGCAGTTTTTCATCCGCGAATATTCGAGGGGCAAGCGCGCCGTCCTCATTATCGACGAAGCGCAGAACCTGTCGGTCGATATGCTCGAAGAGCTCCGCATGCTCTCGAACATCAATGCCGGAAAGGACCAGCTTCTCCAGCTCATCCTGGTCGGCCAGCCGCAGCTTAAAGATCTTCTCAGCCGGCCCGACATGCTCCAGCTGGCGCAGCGCATTGGTTCGGATTTTCACCTGTCGCCGCTGTCGCGCGACGAGGTTCACTCTTACATCGACACCCGTCTTACGATCGCGGGCGCTCGCCGGCGCATCTTCTCTGACGCCGCGATGGACCTCATCGCCGAGCAGTCGCGCGGGGTTCCCCGGGTCATCAACATCATCGCCGACACGGCGCTCGTCTACGCCTTTTCCGCCCAGGACGACGTCGTCGGCGAGGAGACGATCCGCTCGGTCATTCGCGACAAGCTCGACTACGGCGTCTTCGGTCTCGCCACGAGCCCGAACGTGAAGCTGACGGAGTGGCGCGAGCCGCGCGCGGCGGCGGGTTTCATCCGCGAAGCGCCGGTCGAATTGAAGCGCGCCGGCGAAGCGCCGGCCGTGGAATCATCCGCCCGGATCACACGCAGCATGGGCGTGCGCCTCGTCGCGGCTGAGGCGGCGCCCGCCGTCGCCCAGCCGGCGGCGCCGATCGGCGGGCCTTCGCTTTATGCGCATGCGGAGTATTCGGCGGCGGCGGCGTTTCCGGAGCCGGCCGCCTACGCGCACGCCGAGGCGCCCGCTGCGCGCCCGCATCTCGCCGAGGTCGCGGCAAGTCCCGCCCCGATGGAAGAGTTTTTAAGGCAGATCGGCATCGTCATCGTCGGCGGCGATCTTGCGGTCGCTGAATCGCTCAACTCGGTTCCTGACGGCGCGGCCTACGTGATCGCCGCCGCTGCGGAGGAACAAGGGCTAGCTGCGGCGAAAGAGGCCGGCGTCAACATCGTCGAAGTCGCGGACAACGGGGGCGGCGGTCGGTCGCGAAACGCGGGCTACCGCAAGCTGAAGAAGGAAAATCCCGATCTCCGCTACGTCCAGTTTCTCGACAGCGGCGCGACGCTCGCGCCGGGCTGGCTCGATCACGCGGAAAAATTCATGGCGCGCCGTCCGGAAGTCGCGGCGCTCGAGGGACGCACTGTTCTCGGGGATAACGGCGCGACGCTGCTTGATCGCGTCAGCGCTTCCACGCGCGCAGCGCCGCCTGGAGAAATTCAGTCCGCCGGGCCTATCGCGCTGTTTCGGGCCGACGCCTTCGAACAGGTCGGCGGTTTTCGCACCGACATTGACGCCGATGCGACCGCCGATATTTGCATTCGCCTGCGCCGGCGCGGCGCGCATGTCTGGCGCAGCGACGCCGTTATGGCCGTCATCGAACCGAGGCGCCTAACCCTGAAGGCCTGGCGGCAAGAAGCCGCGCGCAGAGGCTTTGCCTACGCCGCGGGCGCCGCGCTGCACGGCGCGCCGCCGGAGCGGCTAAACGCGCGCGAACAGGCGCGGGCGTTCTTCTGGGGCGGCTTCGTTCCCTCGCTCGCCCTTCTAGCGGCGATTGTGATGGCGCTCGCCTCAGGAGCGCTCGGCGCCGATGCCCTGATCGGCGTCGTCGCGGTCGTCACCGGCTTCGTCACGGTCTATGCTCTGAAGGTCGCCGTGACGGCTATTCGCGCCGACGCGCCGGGCGTTCCCGCATGGCCCTACGGTTTCTTCACGACGCTCGGCCATTTCTCGGAGTTTTCGGGCGTGCTCAAATACTGGTTCGGCGGGCCCGCCTCGTCGGGGTCGAAGGGAAGGGCGCCCCGTTAGCGGCGGCCGGCGGCGGATCGAAGCGGAGAAGACGGCGCGATGACGCTCGGCTATCTCATCAACCAATATCCCGGCATCAGCCACACCTTCATCCGCCGCGAGATCGAGGCGATGGAGCGCCGCGGCGTCTCCGTTTCGCGCTTCGCGATCCGGTCTTCTGCACACGGACTGATCGCCGCCGAGGACATCGGCGAAGCTTCACGCACCAAGCGCATCGTCGGCGCATCGCCCGCAGCGCTTGCGGGCGCGATCGCCGCCAGCGCGGCCTCGCGCCCGCTGGGCGCCGCCGCCGCCTTCGCCGACGCGCTGCGGCTCGGGCTCGGCTCGGATGCCGGGTTTTTCCGCCATCTTCTTTATTTCGCAGAAGCGATGGCGCTCGCGGACTGGCTTCGCCACGAAAAGATCGGCCATGTCCACGCGCATTTCGGCACCAATTCGGCGACGGTTGCGATGCTGGCGGCGCGCATCAACGCCGCCAGTTTCTCGATGACTGCGCACGGCCCCGAAGAATTCGACCGCGCGCCGAAGATCGCTCTCGCCGAAAAGATCCGGCGCGCGGCCTTCGTCGCCGCCGTGTCGAGCTTCGGCCGCAGCCAGTTGCGCCGCCTCGTGGAGACGCAGCATTGGGACAAGATCGTGATCGTCCCATGCGGCGTCGACGCCGCCTTCCACGCCGGCGAGCCGAAGCCCATCGCAGCCTCTAACCGCTTCCTCGCTGTCGCGCGGCTTAGCGAACAGAAGGGCATTCCGACGCTGATCGAGGCGTGCGCGCTGCTCAAGCGCGACGGGCGCCGCTTCGCCTTGACGATCATCGGCGACGGCGAGCTTCGCGGCGCGATTGAAGCGCAGATCGCGACAGAAGGTCTTGGGCCTGAGGTGACGCTCGCCGGCTGGAAGACGCCGGATGAAGTGCGCCGCGCGATCGAGGACGCCGGCGTCTTCGTGCTGCCGAGCTACGCCGAGGGCCTGCCTGTCTCGATCATGGAGGCGATGGCGCTCGGCCGGCCGGTGATCTCAACCTACGTCGCGGGCATTCCAGAGCTCGTCATCCCCGGCGAGAACGGCTGGTTGGTCCCAGCCTCGGACGCAGAAGCGCTCGCCGGCGCGATGACTGAGGCGCTGGAAGCCCCGCTCGGGCGCCTCGCCGACATGGGTCGCACTGGCCGCACGCGGGCGCTGGCGCGCCATGACGCGGATGCGGCGGCCGCGGTGCTGGCCGATGCGTTCGACCGTTTCACCGAAGGGCGGCGAGCATGATCGCGCTGCTCTCTCTGCTGCTGGCGGCGCTTGGATTCGCCGTGTTCCTGATCGTCATTTTTTTCGCGCTTGAGATCGCCGCCAGTTTTTTCCATCGCGCGCCCGGGGCGCCGCCAGCCGGCCCGCGCGGATCGATCGCTGTCGTGATCCCCGCGCATGATGAGGAAGCGGGGATCGGCGCGACCGTCGCCGCCGCGCGCGCGCAGCTTGCGGCGGGCGATCATATTCTCGTCGTCGCCGACAATTGCAGCGACAATACCGCTGCGGCGGCGCGCGCCGCCGGCGCTGACGTCGCCGAGCGCCATGACGCGGACCATCGTGGAAAGGGTTATGCGCTCCAGCACGGCGTTGACGCGCTGCGCGCCGCGCCGCCCGAAATAGTCGTGTTCCTCGACGCTGATTGCGACGCTGCGCCCGGCGCGATCGATCGTATCGCCCGGCTCGCAATCGATCGCGAGCGGCCCGTTCAGGCGCTGTATCTTGCACGGCCCGCCGGCGAAGCAGGACCCGCATCGGCGGTCTCCGCTTTCGCCTGGCTCCTTCTCAACCGGGTACGGATGACCGGGTTGCAGACGATCGGCGGATTTTCACGCCTGACCGGCTCCGGCATGGCGTTTCCATGGCCGCTCGCCGCCGAGCGGCGCTTTGCAACCGGCGAGATCGTTGAAGATCTCGCGATGACCGTCGCGCTGATCGGCGAGGGAACGCCGCCATTCCTTGACACCAGTGCAGTCGTCGAAAGCGAGCTCGCACGGTCAGGGTCCGGCGCCGCGACCCAGCGCGCGCGATGGGAGCTCGGGTCGCTCCGGCTCGCCGTTCGGCAAGCAGGCGGCCTTTTTGCGAAAGGCCTCAGCGGCGACTGGCGTGCGCTTCTGATGGCGTTCGACCTTCTCGTGCCGCCGCTGACGGTCCTCGGCGCTGTCATCGTTCTCGGGTGCCTTGTCTCAATTCCGTTCGCGCTCGCCGGCCGTCAAGCGCCGCTCGCGCTGTTCTGGGATGCAGGGCTCCTCTTCGCCGTCACGATCGGGGTCGCCTGGTTCGCCTACGGTCGAACGGTGCTGCCGCCGAAGACGCTGGCGGGGCTCGGCGACTATTTGCTCGGCAAGCTCCGCGTCTATGGCGGGGAAGGGCGGGACTCCGCGAGGCGATGGACGCGCACCGACCGCGGCGATGAAAAATGACGCGCGCAGCGGGTTTTGTCGCGATCGGCCGAAATGAAGGCGCGCGCCTTATCGCCTGCCTCGAGTCCCTGACGGCGAGCGGCGGCGGCCCGATCGTCTATGTCGATTCCGGTTCGACCGACGGCAGCGTCGAGGCGGCCCGCGCGCGCGGCGCGGACGTCCTTGCGCTTGATCTGACGACGCCGTTCACCGCGGCGCGCGCCCGCAACGCCGGCCTTGCGCGGCTGAAAGCGATCGCGCCGGACCTCGCACTGGTCCAGTTCATCGACGGCGACTGCGCCCTCGCGCCGGACTGGCTGGCGAAATCGATCGCCTTCCTCAACGCCCATCCCGACGTCGCCGTGGTCTGCGGCCGCCGGCGCGAGCGCTTTCCGGAGGCGAGCCTCTACAACCGTCTCTGCGACCGTGAATGGGATACCCCGGTCGGCGAAGCGCTCGCCTGCGGCGGCGATGCGTTGATGAGGATCAGCGCGTTCGACGACGCCGGCGGCTATCGCGGCGACCTCATCGCCGGGGAAGAGCCGGAGTTATGCGTCCGCCTGCGGGAAAAGGGTCACCGCATCTGGCGTCTCGACGCGGAGATGACCCTTCATGACGCGGCGATGACGCGTTTCGGCCAGTGGCGACGCCGGAGCGAGCGCGCCGGCCATGCCTTCGCCGAGGTGTCCTATCTGCACCGGCATTCGCCGTTCGGCATCTGGAAGGGCGAAACCCGCCGCGCCCTGTTGTGGGCGGGCGCGGCCCCCGCGGCGATCTTCATGTCGGTTGCGGTGTCGCCGGTGATGATCGGATTGTTGCTGATTTACCCGGCGCAGATCGGACGTCTTTACGCCCGCTATACGCGCGAAGGCGATGACGCCCTGCCGCGCGCTGCGTTAACCGTAGCGGCCAAATTCGCGGAGGCGAAGGGGGCGATCAGTTTCTACCTCAGCCTTCTTGGGGGCGCTCGGCGGCGGCTGATCGAGTACAAATGAAGGCGCCGCAATTGCACGCAGGAAATTCCGCGCGCGGCGTGCTACAGGCGCGATTGGTTAACCAGAGACGAGGCGTCAGCTCCACCCGTGTCCTATATCGAGATCGCAGATCCCCATTACGGCCAGTTCGACGCCGAGGCGCTTCGCAAGAAGGGCCTTGAATTGCGCGAGATCTACCAAAACGCTGATCCGTTTCCCCATATCGCCATCGACGACTTCCTGCCGGCGTCGATCCTCGATCTTTGCCTTGCGGAGTTTCCGACCAAGGCCGATCCGGACAGCCGCACCTTCGACCGCGATCAGGAGCGTTTCAAGACGAGCTTCAACCCTGATTATTTGACGCCTGCGGTTCGCTCGTTCTTTTATTCGCTCAATTCGAGGCCGTTTCTGCAGTTCCTTGAGAATCTTTCGGGCATCAAGGGGTTGATCCCCGATCCGTTCTTCCTCGGCGGCGGCTTTCATGAAACCCGCGAGGGCGGGCACCTTTCGGTGCATGCCGACTTCAACCATCACAAGCTGATGGATCTCGAACGCCGGCTCAACGTGCTCATCTATCTCAATCGCGACTGGCGCCTTGAGTATGGCGGCGGGCTCGAACTCTGGGATGAAAAGATGGAAAGGTGCGTGCGCGCGATCGAACCGGAATTCGGCCGCTGCGTCGTGTTTTCCACCACCGGCGAGAGCTATCACGGCCATCCCGCACCTATCGCGCATCCGCAAAAAAAGCCGCGCCGATCGATCGCGCTCTACTACTACACGGCGACATGGAGCGAAGACTCGCGCTCCAAGACGACCCAGTTCCGCGCGCGTAAAGGCACGAAAGATCAAGCAGATTGGCGCGTCCGCCGCGAAGAGCTGCTGACCGAATATCTGCCGCCCGCGCTCGCGCGACCGGTGATCCGCACGCTCCGCAAGCGTACAAAGGCGCACGAAAAAACGCCGCCGGCGCATTAACGGAACGTAAACGAAGCGGGCCGATTTTTCGCCGCCGTCGCAACCTGCCGTTAGGGCTGTATTTCGCCTTTCCTAACTTTTCCCGGCGAATTTCGTGTGCGCCGTCAGCGCGCCGTTCGTGATTGGCGGGCATCAATTCCGGCGAAGGGCGGGCGCGCCGGGTTGTTCGACGCGCTTTCATAACAGAGGCTTAACGGGCTGGGTGCGCGCTTGACGAAGAACGCTGCTGCGGTGATCGCTGACATCATCAACCCTGACGTCGTTCGCGGCGTCGCCGTCACGCCGACGCGCAAGCGGGGCCGACGCGCCGAACGGCGTGCGGCGGAGTTGAAGCGGGGCGCCGGAGTCGGCGTTCTGGCGGCGATGATCGGCGCGCAGATCGCCGAAGACGCCTTGGCGGGCGCGGATGACCCTCAAGGCGGCGGCCTTGCCCGATTGCTGACCCGCGGACGGATCTGCACGGGCCGCTTCGGCGCGCAGTCCCATGAGGCTGCGGGCGCCAGCGATCTTCAAACCGCTAGCGCTGATCCGCATACAAATCATGGCGCCGCATCCAGCTCTCCGCGGCTCTCGGCCGATGGCCCGGTCATTCTAAACTCTGCCGACGATTTCCCCCTTTCCGGCGGCGAACCCCCGTTCGTCAGCGGCGTCCATCAGCGTTTCGGATTCGATTTGGGCCGCAGATTTTCCGCCTCGCACGGCCGCAACGCCGAGGTCCTCTCTGATACCCCCCCGAGCCCTGACCATTCGGGCGAAGCCCACATCCCCGCAAGGGGGGGGGACGGCGCGGGAACCAGCCCCGCGCCCGGCCCTCAATCAGGAAGCAACCAGCCCGTCAGCGGGCATGACGGCGGCGGTCATTCGGTCGGCGGCGTTTCGGGTCCGGCGACGGCGATCCCGGTCGATGATGGCGGCGGTCACGCTGGTGATCCGGCTCGCGGCGCGCCCCAAGCGCTCGATGCGGCGATGCAGGCTGATCACACCGCCATCATGGCGCTGGCGCCGGTTTCTGCGGCGACGCATGTAGCGGTCAAAAACGGTTCCTGGTTCGACCCGGCGACCTGGGCGAACGGCGCAGTTCCAGGCGACGGCGCGCGCGTCGTCATCCCCGACGGCGTCGCAGTCGTCTATGACGGCGAAAGCCCGGCGTCGATCAAAACCATCCGCGTTGACGGCGCGCTCGACTTCGCAACCGAGCGCGACACGTTCCTCGAGGTCGACACGCTTATCGTCACCGACAGCGGCGCGCTGACCATCGGAACCGAAAGCGATCCGGTCGACGCCGACGTGCGCGCCGTCATCCAGTTCGCCGACAACGGTCCGATCGACGTCAACTGGGATCCGCGCCTGCTTTCGCGCGGGCTGGTCTCCATCGGCTCGGTCGACATCAACGGCGCGGAGAAAGAAACTTTCCTGAAGGTCGCCGTCGACCCGATGAAGGGCGACACGACGCTGACGCTCGAAGCGCCGCCGGAAGGCTGGCAGGTCGGCGACAAGCTCGTCCTGACCGGGACCCATCTTGTGTCGACGCGCGGCACGCCGCAGGGCGCGCCGATCACCGCGCAAACTGAAGATGAAGAACTCGTCATCACTGCGATCGACGGCAACATCGTCACGCTCGACCGGCCGCTGCAGTACGATCACGAAGGCGCGCGCTCCGATCTCAAGGCCTATGTCGCCAACTACTCGCGCAATATCGTGTTCGAGACGGAGAACGCCGACACGGCGCCCGTGCATCAGCGCGGCCACGTCATGCTGATGCATTCAAACGACGTGACCGTGCGTTTCGCCGAGTTTTCAGAGCTCGGCCGTACCGACAAGTCCGAGCGCTCCTTCAACCTTTCAGACGTCGGCGTCGTCGAACCCGACTCGAACGTCAGGGGCCGTTACTCCCTCCATATCCATCGGTCCGGCGTCGACGATCAGGCGAACCCCGTCATCGTCGAGGGCGCAGCCGTGTGGGGCTCGCCGGGCTGGGGGTTCGTCCATCATGATTCAAACGCGATCTTCGCGAACAACGCCGCCTATGACGTCTTCGGGGCCGCCTTCGTCGCCGAAACCGGCAATGAAACCGGGCGCTGGTCGGGCAACATCGCCATCAAGTCGCTGGGCGTTGCGAACTCCGTCAAGGACGGAGAAGACGTGAACGCCTTCGACCTCGGACGCACGGGCACGGGCTTCTGGTTTCAGGGCCGCCTCGTTGAGGCGGTCGACAACGTCGCGGCCGGCGTGCCGGGCGGGGCGGGCTTCACCTATTTTCACCGCGGTCCGTCAGAAGATCTCATAGGCGTCGATCCGTCGACTGTTAATCAGGGCGATTCCTTACGCTACCTGGATAGCGTCGCTCCCAATATTCCGGCAATTTCGCTGTTTTCCGGCAATGAGACGATCGCGTCGCAGCGGGGGCTTGAGGTCATCAAGGCCAATCCGCGTCAGGGTCACGGCGTGCGTTCGGTGATCGACGACTTCACCGCCTGGGAAGTCGAGACCGGCGTTCACCTTCAGTATACGGCGCACTACACCTTCACCGATCTTGATCTCGTGGCGAGCGACTCCGCCGGCGCCCGCGCCGGCCGCACGCGCGGCGTCGTCCTTGACCCGAACGTCGTCGACATTGTTTTCAACGGCGCGGACATCGACGGGTTCTACGTCGGGGTCGATCAGACCAAGAACGCCAAGAACGCGCTGTCCTTCCTCAACCTGACCGGCGAGTTCGAGTATGTCTATATCGACGTAGCGGTGCGCGGCGCCTTTGTCGATTTCACCAACCGCACTCGCCACGACCGCTTCCTCGACGGCGACGATCTGGTCGAGGGTCGCCTTTTCCTCGACGCCGCGGACCGCTTCGCGTTCAGCGAAGGCGGCGCAAGCCTCAACGGCGTTGTCTACGACTCGATCGGCGCGCGCACCCTGTCGCCCGAGTGGGACCCCAATACGATCAGCCGCGCGGAACTGCGCGGCGCGATCGAAGCGAACGGCGTCTGGACGACCGCCAGCGGCGCGCGCGTCACCCTGATTGAGGAATACATCGCCGACCGCGCCACCGGCGTCCTCGAGAAGGTCGGCCTTTTCGTAGCGATCCCGGACCGCTTCGCCCTGCCGGAGGGCTGGACGGACAACGGCCTGCTCAACGACGCAAGCCGGGCGCCGGTCGCCGGGGCGGATTTCGCCTCGGTAGCCGCGGGCGAGGCCGTCACCATCAACGTACTGGCGAACGACATCGATCCTGACGGCGATCGCATCAGGCTCGACGGCCTGTTTTCCGATAACGGGCGCGTGGTCGCGAACAACGATGGGACCGTCACCTACTTCGCCGATCCCGGCTTCTCGGGCCCCGACACGTTCCATTACTTCGTGCAGGACGCGAACGGCGACATCACGAAGGCCGAAGTCACGGTGACGGTCGAGATTTAGATTGATTTGCGAATTCAGCGCTTGCGAAGGACTGCAAGCGACTGTCCGACGTTGGACGGGCTCTCTATTTTTTCAACCTCAAGGCCTGCTTCGCGCGCATAGCCGCGAATGTCGTCTTTGGTTGACGCGACGTTGGGCGCCCAGAACAGGTTGACGACGATGGCCTCGATGAATGGCGCGCGCAGCATGCGTCTGTGCTCGGGCAGTTCGGGATCAAGAAAGCTGACGACGACGGCCCCGCCCTTCTTCAACGCTCGGGCGGCGTCGACGATATAGGCGCGAGTTTCCACCGTCGGCAGATGCGTAATGAGGGAAAACATCGAGATGATGTCGGCCGCGCCGTCCGGGACCGGGATCGCTGACCGATTGACCAGCTCGAATCGCCAGTCAGGCCGCGCGCAGGTTTCGCGCGCTTTCCGAATAAGGGATGGCGAAACGTCGAGGCCGAGGTAGGAAAGTCGGGGTCGTCCCTTCAGCGCTGCGGCGAGGCGGCCCGCGCCGCACCCGACATCGATCAAGAAACCGTTCTCCGGCAAGCCTGCAGAATCGACTTCTTCTCGCTCAAGCGCGCCGAACCGCTCAAATTCGCCCCCGACCGCCGCCTCATAGCCGCGCTTGCCGCGCATAAAGAGCTGGCGAGCCACCGCCCGACGATAAGCTGACCCGTAGCTCGACACCGATAACCCTCGCTCGCACAATCAGGTCGCTAATTGCGTTGAATACCATTCATTGGTGCTTCGAGCAAGAAACGGACGGTGCTTTATTCTGGCTTTGCTGCCGCCAGCTATTGATGATTTGAGCCGCAACTCGGCTGAGTTTCGTCAGCCCACTCCGCGCGCACGTCAGCGTCGCTCTCGCCGGCGAGCGCGTGCTCGCGCCGCGCGGCCGCATCATCCGGCGCAAGGCGGCGGAGCGCCCAGACGGCGGCGCCGCGCACGAGCGGGGAGGGGTCTGGGAGAAGGGCCCGCGCCGACGCCGCCAGCGCCTTGTCGCCGGAATTGCCGATCGCGATCAGCACATTGCGCACGAAGCGGTGACGCCCTGTGCGCTTGACCGGACTCCCGGAAAAGCGCGCGCGGAAGGCGGCGTCGTCGAGGCGCGCCAGTTCGGCGAGATCGGGCGCCATGAGATCGTCGCGCGCGTGCAGGCGCGTCTCCTGCGCAAGACTTGCGAACTTGTTCCACGGACAGACGGCGAGGCAGTCGTCGCAGCCATAGATCCGGTTGCCGATCTTTTCGCGGAATTCGGCCGGGATCGGCCCTTTGTGTTCGATCGTCAGGTAGGAAATGCAGCGGCGCGCGTCGAGCTGGTAGGGCGCGGGGAACGCCGCCGTCGGGCAGATGTCGAGACAGCGCCGGCAGCGCCCGCAATGGTCGGTTCCGGGAGCGTCCCGCGCGATTGTCAGTGTCGTGAAGATCGCGCCGAGAAAGAGCCACGACCCGTGTTCGCGGCTGACAAGGTTCGTATGCTTGCCCTGCCAGCCGAGCCCGGCTCGCCGGCTGAGCGGCTTCTCCATCACCGGCGCGGTGTCGACGAACACTTTGACCTCCCCGCCCAGTTCCGAGACGATCGCGCGCGCTAGCGCCTTCAGCTTCGATTTGACGACGTCATGATAGTCGCGCCCGCGCGCATAGACCGAGATTGCGCCTTTGGTGCGCGCGCTGAGAAGCGCGAGCGGATCATCGGCGGGCCCGTAATTCTGGCCGAGCATGATGATCGAGCGCGCTTCGGGCCACAGCGCAGCGGGATCGGCGCGCTCTCGCGCCCGCATCGCCAACCACTCCATCCCGCCATGGCGTCCGGCGTCCAGAAATTCGGCGAGCCGCGGCGCCGTCGAAGGCGCTTCGGCGCTGGTGACGCCGGCGGCGTCGAACCCCGCCTCGCGCGCAAGCGCCTTGATGCGCCGGGCGAGCGCTTCAGCCCCCATCATCAGAAATCCGGATCGGCGTAATGGGCGGGCGGCGCCGCGCCGTCGAGCCTGTCGGCGAGGATCTGACGCATCGCCGGGCGCGATTTCATGCGCGCGTACCAGTCCTTCACGTCCGGAAAATCCGCCCACGGCACTAGGTTGAAATAGTCGTTGACGGACAGCGATGCGGCCGCGGCGAGATCGGCGAGCGTCATGCGGTCGCCGGCGATCCAGCGCCGCCGCTCAAGCAGGAATCCGAGATAATCGAAGTGCCAGACGATCGCCGCGGAAAACTCGCGGATCGGCTCAGGATCGCCCCAGCGCCGTCCGCGTCCGCCCGAGAGGCGCGGCCGCGCGATAAGCGCCGTCGCCTCGCGGTCGAATTTTTCGAGAAACCAGTGGCGCAAGCGCCGCGCTTCGGCGCGTCCGGCCGACGTCGCCGGCAGAAGCGGGACCTCGCCATAGGCCTCTTCGAGATATTCGGCGATCGCCTCGACCGGCGCGACGGCGATCTCGCCCCCCGTCGGCGGCTCGTCGATTAGGATCGGCAGCGTGCGAGCGGGATTTAACCGTGCAAGACCCTCATCTTCATCATCGAGCCTTGTCTCGACGAAACGCGCCGACAGTCCCTTTTCGGCAAGCGCCAGCCGCACAAAGCGGGTCTGAGGATCGAAAGCCTGTCCAAGAAGGGAACGCATGGCCCGAGGCTCTTAGCAGCTTCGCCGCCAAATTCGAGCCGCTTCGGGCGTCGCCGGCGGCAGGGCTTTTGCGATTTCGGAAGTTAACGACGGGGCTCCCCGCAAGGCGCGCGCCGGAATGGCACAAGAGACCGGGTCAACCATGGGTCGGGAGTCCGATCGCGACAACGAGGGTGAGGCGCAGTGGCGCGCGGCAGCGCCCGCGGCCCGCGCCGCCGCGATCCTCCTTTACGGCTGGCGAGACGGGCGGAGCGCCAGCCTCATCGCCGTCGCCGCGGCTCTGCCCGCGGTCCTCGCCGCGCTCGCCGCGCCGGCGCTCCTCACGGTCTCATCGACCGCTGAAATCCTTGCCCCGGTCGCTGAAGCGCGCGCGCTTGCAGCAGGGGGCGAAAACCTTCTGTCGGCGGCCTCGCCGTTTGATCTCATGCTGCTTCTCGCCGCTGATTTCTTTTTCGAGGCGCCGGGGCGCATCCATCTCGGCGCCAAAGCATTCGCCGCGTTGATCGCCGGCGCCGCAGTCGGTCTCTTCGCGGCCGTGCGCTTCTCCCTCGTACAGGCGGCGCTGATCGCGGCGGCGACAGCGGCTTTCGTAGCGGCGCCTTTTTCCGGGGCGCCGGAGGCGGCGCTCGCGCTGTTCGCCGCCATATCGGTCTGCTTCCTGTGCGCGCCGGCCGCCGCTTCGCGCGCCCGTGCGCTTGGCGAAGGCGCAGTCGGCGGGGCTGTTCTTTTCGCGCTGTGGATGTCGAACGCCGCGCTTGCGCTCGCCGGCGTGCTGGCGCTATCGGCCTGCCCGTTCCTGTCCGGCGCCCGCGGCCTCTACCGCTACGGCGCGGCGCTCCTGCTTCTCGCGGTTTGCGCCGCCCTTTCCGAATTGCTGGCGCCCGGCCTTGCGGCGGCGCGCGCCGAAACGGCGGCGGCGACGCTGTCCCTCGCCGGCAGGATATCCATCCCGGCGTCCGGCTTTGACATCGCCGCCCTGATCCCGCTTGCTTTCGGCGCGCTGCTCCTCAGCGCGATTTTCGGCGGGGATTCCTATCGCGGCAACTGGATGCGCGCCGTCGCCTTGCTGGCGTTCGGCTCGGCGGCGGCGCTGGTCGCCGGGTCTTCGCCGGCGCTTCTCTTTCTCATCGCGGCGGCGATGGCGGTCTTCTCGACCACGTCGCCCTTTTACGACGGCGTGTTCCGGATGCATGACCGCGCCTCGGTCGCCGTCTCCGGCGCTGCGGCGCTGATTTCGCTTGGCCTCGCCGCTGCGCTCATTGTGCAGTCTGCGGATCAATTCCGCCGGCAGGCGCGCGCGGCGGATGCTGCGCCCGCCGCCGCGATCAGGGCCTTCGCGGTCGCCCAGCCTCCGGAGCTGACGATCGCCCGCTGGGTGAAGGAGGGCCGCTTTGACAGCCCCGAGGCGCGGGCGCTGTTTCCGCTTGCGCCGGCCGACCAGACGGCGATGCTTCTTGACGCCGCCAAGCAAGCGCGCGCGCTTGATGAAGCCGGCTTTGAAACGGCGATCCTTGCAAAGGGCGACATCGCCTGCGTGATTGCTGGCCGGCGCGCCTGCGCGGTCGACGGCAAGGCGGCGGCGGCGCGTGCAAAGGTCGTTCTGGTACCGCGCGTCGATCTCGACCCGGCTAGCGCCGCCATGGCGGGCAAGGCCGAAGCCCTTCTGTACACCGAGTTCCGGCGGCTCAATGAAACCCCGCACTGGGACGTCTGGCTTCGCCGCGGCGTCACCTTGCCTGCGTCTTTGGCCCCCGCGCTCTAGACGAAACTCGCGGCGCACTGGCCGTTTCCGCCAGCAAGCCAGAGCGGGCGGCTGGTATGTGTTGTCGGCAACCCACAAGCGTCGGGTTTTCCGAGGATATTGGCGCCAGCCGGTGGCGAGAACCCCGGAAATCATGGTCTCCTGATGGTTAACGCCTTGTCGGAGGCGTCAGATCAGGGAGATCAGCCAATGAGAAAAACAACAGTCGCGCTGTTCGGATCCGCCGCAGCGCTCGCACTTACCGCCGGCGCCGCCTGCGCGCAGGAAAGCGATGAAATCATCGTAACGGCGACCAAGCGGGCCCAATCGCTCCAGGACGTGCCTTTCTCCGTCAATGCGCAGACCGAGGAAGACATATTGAGAACTGGTTCCCAGAATCTCGAAGACCTTTCGCGCAACGTCGCCGGTCTGTCGATCCAGAACCTCGGACCGGGCCAGAGCCAGGTCGGCCTCAGGGGCGTCTCCGCCGGTCAGATCGTCCGCGACCAGCCGGGCGTCAAGGAACAGGTCGGCGTCTATCTCGACGAAAGCGTGATCTCGCTCTCGCTCTTCACGCCGGACCTCGACCTCTTTGATTTGAACCGCGTTGAAACGCTGCGCGGGCCGCAAGGCACGCTGTTCGGCTCAGGCTCGATCGGCGGCACCATCCGCTACATCACCAATCAGCCGGTGCTCGGCGAAACCTCCGGCATGGTCGAAGGCAACGTCAACGTCATCGACGGCGGCGATGTCGGCTATCACGGCAAGGGCGTCATCAACCTTCCGATCGGCGACAAGGCGGCGTTTCGTCTCGTCGGCTACTGGACGGAATATGCGGGCTTCATCGATGCGCTGCGCGAAGGCGGCGGCGTCACTGAAGACGTCAACGGCGGCGAGCGCTACGGCTTCCGCGCCGCGCTGCGCTGGGAGCCGACCGAGAACCTCTCGATCACGCCGCGCTTCGTCTATCAGGATGTCGACGTCGACGGCTTCAACCGTCAGGAGGTGTTCAACCTCTTCGCCAACCCGTTCACGACGACGCGGCCGGCGGTGACGTTTGACGAGCGCCAGCAATTCCTCCTCCTCGACGAACAGTTCCGCGATCAGACCTCGATCGGCGACGTGACGCTAGAATGGGATGCCGGGTCCATCGTCTTCACGTCGGTATCGAGCTTCACCAACCGTGACATCCTCGTCAGCCGCGACGCGTCGGCGCTGACGGGATCGGTGACAATCAGTCCTTTGGGCGGGGCGGGTTTCCCCGCGTCGGCCGCGCTTTTGCCGTCTAACCTTCGCGATACGACGGACCTCGAGACGTTTACGCAAGAAGCGCGGATCGCCTCGGACTACGAAGACTCAAGGATAGATTGGCTGCTTGGCGTTTTCTATTCCGACATCGAGCGTGACTACGCCCAACGCCTGCCCACGCCCGGCTACGACGCGGTCACCGATGCGGCTTTGGGCGCTGGAACCGCGGCCGCCGTCGCGAACGGGTTCGGACCGGACTCGCCGTACAACGCGGACTTGCCTTATGACTTCAAGCAGTTCGCTGTTTTCGCGGAAGGTACTGTTCACCTGACCGACAGTCTGCACTTCACCGCCGGGGTTCGCTACTTCGATTTCGAGGAAGAGCGGCGATTCACGTCAGGCGGTCTGTTCTCTAACGGGGACGACCAAACCGACAGAACGACTTCAGACGGTTTCTCGCCGAGGTTCATCCTTGCATACGATGTCAGCGAAGCCGTTAACGTCAATGCGCAGGCGTCCAAAGGCTTTAGACTCGGCGGCGTAAACGATCCCTTGAACCTCGGGCTGTGTGACGTTGACGACGCGGCCACGTTCGGCGGATTCCCGACCTACGATGACGAAACGCTCTGGAACTACGAGGGCGGCGTCAAAGTTAAGTCCGGCTCGATCACCGCGAACGTCGCCGGCTACTATGCCGATATCAACGACCTGCAGATCACGGCAGACGCCGGGTCTTGCTCGTCGCGTGTCGTTTTCAATTCCGACGCGCGCGCTTTGGGTGTTGAAGCGGAATTCGCTTGGGAGCCGGTCGAAGGGCTGGCGTTCACATTGGCCGGCAACTGGAATGATTCCCAGTTCACGGAAACGCGTCTGGACGTCAATAGCAACGTCCTTGCGGGCATTCGCGACGGCAATCGACTTTCATCCGTGCCTCAATTCCAGTTTGCAGCCACCGGATCGTATTCGTTTCCGGTCGGCCGCAACGAAGCGTTCGTCGCCGCGACCTTTCAACATGTCGGTTCGCGCTTTACGCAGCCCGCCGACCAAGAACCTGGTGCGGGGACTTTCGTCCATAACCTGCCTGGCTTCGGCGGCTTGACTGGAACGGAGACGACGGTCCTCGACCTCGAACTTCCCGACTACCAGATAATCAACCTGACGGCGGG
>CAZGXT010000004.1:0-39120 GCA_964529675.1 uncultured Caulobacterales bacterium | reverse complement strand
TCGGCGCTTGAAGAGATTTCGGGCCTGATCGACTGGTCCGAGATCGACGGCTTGCTCGTCAGCGTTCATGCGGCTGCGAAGGGCGAGGCGGCATGGCCTCCGCTCGCGATGGTCAAAGCCCTGCTGCTGTCGATCTGGTACGATCTTTGGGCTGTGAAGCTTGCCGAAGCGCTGGATGATCGCGCCTCTTTCAGGCGCTTCTGCGGCTTCTCGAAAACGGAAGCGACGCCGGAGAGGACGGCCTTTGTCCGGTTCCGCCGGGCGCTCATCGCCCATGGTCTGGACGAGCGCCTGTTCGCGCTCGTGACAGCGCAGCTCACGGCGAAAGCCATAACGATCAAGACCGGCACGATCGTCGACGCGACGATCATTGCGTCGGCGAGCAAAGAGGATGGCGAAGCTCGCTGGGTGAAGCACAAGAACAGACGCGCCGTGCACGGCTTCAAGGCGCATGTCGGCGCAGACGCCGACACGGCGCTGATCGAGGAAGTCGTCGTTACGCCCGCGAACGTCAATGATGGCAAAGCGGGCCCGGGAGCGCTTCCCGATGAACCGGGCGACACTTTCGCCGACAGCGCTTATCGCGGGCGCTCCTTCAGCGACGCCGTCAGGGCGAAGGGCGGACGCGCGCGCGTCGTCGGCGCCGGGGATGTGGGGACGCAGCGAGAAGGAAATTCAGAAACGATTGCGCGACTGGAACCGGCCGATCCACCAGGTCCGCGCGCGCATCGAAAAGATCTTCGGAACCGCCAAGCGAAGCTACGGCCTCAGGCGAATGCGATGGCGAGGCCTCGCCAAAGCCGCCCTCCAGGTTCGCCTCACCGCCATCGCTTACAACTTAAAACGTACCCAGACTATCAACGCTGCTCGCACCGCTTGACCGGTTCAACCGCGACGCAGAGATGCGGCGCGCGCAATCGCGAAAAGCATCTCAAATCAATCCGCTGCGCCAATCCGCGCACAGGTCTCCTGAGGCGTCCCGGACGCCTGGGCCGAATTCAGCGAGATTTTTCCACGAAGTTTCGAAGACACGCATGGCTTTCGTCGAGAGCCGCGGCGAAGATAGAGGAGCGATCGCTTTATTGCGCCGGCGGCGCGGACGACTGCCGGAAGACGATCTCGTAGTCCAGAACGACGTTTCTCAGTTCTTGCTCCGCGCCGTTTCGCTGTTTTTCCAATAGATCGATCGCCGCAATCGCCATTTTCCTGATCGGCTGTCGGACGGTCGTTAGCGGCGGCCAGATGGACGTAGCAATCGCGATATCATCGAAGCCCACCACGGAGATGTCATCCGGGATGCGCAGGCCGAACTGGTACACGGCGTGAATGGCGCCGATCGCCATGTCGTCATTGCACGCGAATAGAGCAGTGGGCCGGTCTTTCTGATCGAGTATTTTCCGCGCCGCCGCCATGCCGGAGAGCATCGTGAAGTCGCCGCCCGCCACATGCCTGTCGTTGATCGCGAGCCCGTTTTTCGACATGGCGCTCCTGAAACCCTCAAGTCGCTGCTTGCTGGCGCGCTTATGATCTGGCGGCCCATGTATGATCGCAATGTCGCGGTGACCGAGTTCAATCAGGTGCTCGGTAAGCTCCAGCGACGCCGACCTGTCGTCCATGCTTACGCATAACCGACTTCCCTGCTCTTCAACGCCGATGCAAACGAGATCGATTCCGGATCGCTCGATGTTTGAGACGACGTCATCAATCTCCGACAAGGGCGGAGCCAGCAAGACCGCATGCACGCCGGTCTCGAAAAAGCGCTTTGTGATATAGTTCGGATCCGCGAGATCCGCCATAGTGTAAGCTTCATCGACAAGAACATGATGCCCGCGTTCGCGGCACGCCTGCAAGGCCCCGAACAGCAGCTCGCTCAAATAGAAATAGCTGGGGTTTGTGTAGAGCATGCCGACATAAATGCTCTGACCGCCGGCAAGACTGCGCGCGAGGCCATTGGGTCGATAGTTCAATTCCTCCATCGCGGTGTAAATGCGCTTGCGGGTCGACGGCTTCACGACGAATTCATTGTTCAAGACGCGCGAGACGGTCATCTTCGACACTCCCGCCTGCCTCGCTACGTCGAGGATCGTGATATTTTTCTTCCGTTGCACGTGTCGACTTTCCAATAGGAAACGGGCGGGTGATCCCTAATCGATGTTAGTTCGCAGATTGGCGCGCGGGACAGTATTGCGCAAGGTACTCAGCGTGCGTCGGCATCGCATGGACAAGATGCCTGATTGATTTCTCGATTTCCGAGTACTCGTGCGAAAGGCTTTTTTCATCGAAGGCGTCAGCCATGGGATTATAATTTTGCGGAGAAATCCCCTGCCCCTGCATCACAGCGACCCAGCTCGTTGACGTGAAGAGCTCGTCTTCCTCGCGAAAGACTTGGCCGTTGCACTTATACAGCGCAACTTTTTCTTCGAGGCTGTCCGGGATGCTCATGTTCCGGCAGTAGTTCCAAAATTCGCTGTCATCCCGCGACGTCGCTTTGTAATGGAGGATGAGGAAGTCGCGAATCCGCGCGTATTCCTTCATCGTCAACCGATTGAAGGAGGCTTCCTGCCAGGGGGTCACGCCCGCAAGCGAAAATATCGCCACAAGCTTCGATATCGCTGTCTGAATGAGGTGTATCGATGTCGATTCCAGCGGCTCCATGAAGCCGGCGGCGAGGCCGACGGCGACCACATTCTTGTTCCAGAACTTCTTCCGGCGACCGGTGACGAACCGCAAGAAATTCGGATCCGCCGTCGCCGGACCGTCAAGGTTGTTCAAGAGGATCTGCAAGGCCTCGTCGTCCGACATGTGCTGGGAGCAATAAACATGTCCATTGCCGTTGCGTTGCTGCAGCGGGACCCGCCATTGCCAGCCCGCCGACCAGGCGGTGGCGCGGGTATAGGGCAAGGGCGCCCCTGTCCGGTTGCAAGGAAG
This sequence comes from uncultured Caulobacterales bacterium, assembly GCA_964529675.1. Taxonomy (GTDB): domain Bacteria; phylum Pseudomonadota; class Alphaproteobacteria; order Caulobacterales; family Parvularculaceae; genus Amphiplicatus. Next base: position 36,192 of record CAZGXT010000004.1, on the reverse strand, counting down.
CGCGACCGCCCTGTCGCACGGCAGCCAATGCGTCCAATCCTCGTAACCGGTCTTCAGCGCCTGCTCGATCAGCAATCCGCGAAAGCCGGTGCAGTCGATGAAAAAGTCACCGTCAATTCTCTCGCCGCTCTTGAGCGAGAGTCCTTCGACAAATCCGGTTTCGGGATGAAGGTGAACGTCGGCGACCACGCCTTCCCGGCGGACGACGCCTCGCGCTTCAGAATAATTTCTCAGGAATTTTGCGTACCGCCCGGCGTCGATGTGGTAGGCGTAGTTGATCGGCGGCAAGTCTTCACGCTGCTTTTCGGTCGTGCGCGCGAATTTTCTGTGTTGGGCCGCCGTCGTTTCAGGGCTGAATGCATGCAGCGGGCGGGGATCCCCGGCGCGCCTGAATTTGTGCCAGATGTGATGAAACGCGACACCATCCATTTCGTAACCGTAGTTGCCGAATGGGTGGAAATAGCTGTCGCCGTTTTTCGCCCAGTTCACAAACTGGATGCCGAGTTTGAAGGTGCCTTGAACTTCAGACAGCATTTGCGCTTCGTCGATTTCCAGCAGCTTGTTGAAATTGACGATATGCGGGATGGTCGCCTCGCCGACGCCGACGGTGCCAATCACTTCAGATTCAATGAGGGTGACGTCCACTTTTCCAAATTTCGAGAGACGAGAGAAAGCAGCCGCCGACATCCAGCCGGCGGTTCCACCTCCGACAACGACAATCCTCTTAATCGGCGTCATAACCACTCCCTAATACGATAGCCGCCGCGAAGAGCGGCCAGTTCCTTTGGTTAGCATGGCGCCTTCGGGAATTTTCGTGATCGGCCCGCCATTTTCAGAGAAACGGCGCGGTGAAAATTCCGGAGAATGCGGCAAGTCCGCAACACCGGGGGCGTGGCTCGCGACCGCTTGAAGCGCTAAAATATTTTGCCAATAATACAATGACTTAAGGCGATTCCGTCCGGCCCGCCCCGAGTATTCACGCAATCCCCAACGCCTAAATGGCACGAAATTGACACCCGGAGTTTCCGTTTGTGACCGGTAACAAAGTATGGTCATATCGCGGCTTAATCAAGCGGGCGCCGTTAAGCGCCATCGCAAAATTTGGGAGGTAGGCGTGGCGGCGAAAAGGCACTCAATCATTGACGTAACCGCAAAACGAATGCTGTTTTTGGGGACGGCGTCCGGCTTGGCCATCTGCTCGCTTCTGGGGGGCGTCGCGTTCGCGCAGGACGAGCAGGCCGATCAGGTTGAGCAGTCGGCGGCGCAAGATGGCGAAGTAAAGGACGAAGTTGTCGTTAAGGGCTTCCGGCGATCGCTTCAAAGCGCGCAGGACATCAAGGAAAACGCCGACACTTTTGTGGACGCCATTACGGCGGAGGACATCGGCGCATTGCCCGATCGCTCGGTCGCTGAAGCGCTGCAGCGCATCCCCGGGGTCAATATCAGCCGGTTCGCGAAGACAACCGACCCGGACCGTTTCTCGGTTGAGGGCGCGGGCGTCGTAATTCGCGGTCTGCCCTTCGTTCGCTCAGAATTGAACGGCCGCGATATTTTCTCGGCCAATGGCGGGCGCGAACTGAGCTTTAACGACGTGTCGCCGGAATTGCTCGGCGGCGTCGAGGTGTTCAAGAACGCCACGGCGGACATGATCGACGGCGGCATTTCGGGCACCGTCAATCTTGTCACGCGCAAGCCGCTGGACAATCCGGGTCTGAACTTCGCCGGTACGGTGGAGGCGAATTATGGCGACCTCGCAAAGGAATGGTCGCCGGCCTTTTCTGTTCTCGGTTCGAACACCTGGGATACGAACGCGGGAAGATTCGGCATCCAGTTCGGCTACGCGCAGTCGGAGCTGATTACGCGGACCGACGCCTCGCAGGTCACGGATCCTTGCTACCGCGCTGCGACGCTTGACGGGCCGTGCATCAGGTTGAATGACGTCGGCAGCGGCGGCGTCAGCGGCGACCCGAATTTCACCGCGGACAATTTCCCGCCTGCTGGAAGCGTTCTGGCGCCGAAGGGCGCAGGCGTGCGGACGACGGAATTCGATCGCGATCGGCGGGCCTACTCCGCGATCGCGCAATGGGAAAGCCCCGATCGCCGTTTTCTCGCCACCTTCGAGTTTCTGCGCGCCGAAGCTGACCTGAAACTGGATGAGTATGCGATCCTCGCGCTTGTCAACGACGACAATTTGTTCGCGATCCCTGGATCGCCTTGGGAGTTTGACTCGAACGGCGTCTTCCAGTCGGGCGTGCTCACCCAGATATCAGGACGCGGCGGCAATGATTGCGCGCCGGGCTCGCTCAATGTCGGCGGCGGCACTTTCCCGTGCAACCCGCAGATCGGCATCGCGACGGAAAACCTGCGATTCCAGCGCGAGGACGACGCCAAGACGCAGGACTTCTCGCTCGACCTCAAATGGAACCCGACCGACCGCCTGAGCTTCAATCTGGAGGGGCAGCACATCACGTCCGCCCGCGATGAGAACGCGCTGATTGCGGTGACGCAGACATATTCCGATATTTTCGTCGACATCAGCGGCGAAACGCCGATCGTCGAGTTCAGGACGCCGGCGACGACGGACGGCAGCACCGACCCCGGCTATTTCACCAATCCGGACCGTACATTTTACTGGTTCCTTCTCGACAACCAGATTCGGAACACCGGCGAACTCACAAGCTTCCGCGGCGACGTCGATTACGAAGTCGGCGAGGGATTTATCAAGGCGGCGCGTTTCGGCGCACGCTGGGCCGATCGCAAACGGGAGACCCGCGACGACCAGTTCGCCAATTGGGGCAACCTTTCCGCGCCGTGGCTCGGCAACACCCAATACGCCAGCGATTTTCCGGGATCGTCCTCCGTTCGTAACCCGTTCGCTCAGTTCCAGCGCGGCCAGAGCGGCTCACCGCTTCCGGGCGGCCAGGCGATCTTCTTCGGCGGCGACAATCTTGTCTCTGAATATCTGAGCGGAGTGACGCAGCAGCAGGCGGACGAAATCATCATCGCCTGGGAGAACTCGTTCCCGTTTTTCTGGGACCGCAGTGCGAATGGACCGTTTCCGACCTCTTGGCGGCCGATTGTCGATCCGCGTGCGCAATCTGACGTCGGCGAAACGTCCCTCGCATTTTACGGCCGCGTCGATTTCGGATCCGACGACTTCCTCGGGACCGGTTTCACGCTCGATGGCAATCTCGGCCTGCGCTACGTTCGGACGTCAGTGCAGTCCGACGGCGCAATCGCGTTTCCGCCGGCGGGGTCCGCGCCGAATCTGGCGCTCTGCGATCCGATGTTGCCCGGCGGCTTACCCGGGTTCTGCAGCCTTTCGCCGGCGCGCACAGCCGAATTCCTCAGCGTCTTCACCGGGGAATTGCTCGACGATGACGCCGACATCAAGTTCGACCATTTCCTTCCGAGCTTTAACGCCAAGCTTGGAATCACCGAGGAATTCCTCTTCCGTTTCGGCATTTCGAAGGGGATCTCGCGCCCGGATCTCGCCGCCTTCGCGACCGGCGGCGTGTTGTTCGACAACACCAATAATCTCAGGGACGCCGGCACGCTTGAAACTGGACCCTTATTCGGAATTTCAACCGGAAACCGCCTGCTGCGACCGGTTGAATCGCTGAACGTCGACCTTTCCGCGGAATGGTATTTCGATGAAGTTGGTTCGCTGACGTTTTCGGTCTTCCGCAAATACATCGACAACAATATCAATCGCGGCGTCACGTTGCGGGACTTCACCAGCCCGTCTGGCGTGACGACGACGGTTGAAGTCATCGGCCCGTCAAACGTCGACGAAGGCGTCCTGCAGGGCATCGAGCTCGCCTATCAGCAGACATACGAGTTCCTGCCCGGTCCGCTGCGGCATCTAGGCAGCCAGATCACTTATACTTACGTCGACGGGGGCGAGTTCTCGAATCCCAACCTGAACAACAATCAGGGGTCGCTCGCCGAAATTACGCCCTTCGCCGGCATTTCCGATCACACCGTCAATGCGACCATCTTCTATGAGGACAGCCGGGTATCGGCGCGCCTCGCTTATAACTGGAGGTCGGAATTTCTGCTGACGCCGCGCGACGACATCTTCCCGTTCGCGCCGATCTTCGGCGAAGCGACTGGACAGCTCGACGGCTCGGTCTTCTACAGCATCTCCGAAAAGGTGAAGCTCGGCGTGCAAGCGGTGAACATTCTCGATGAAGTAACCAAGACCTCCTACTTGGTCGACTTCGACAACACCCAGTTCATACGTTCGGCGTTCAGAAATGACCGGCGCTTCACCTTCCTGGCGCGCTGGGATTTCTAGGCTTACGTCGGATTAGCTCTTCCCGATGATCCGACGGATGGGCCTTTGCCACGGCAAAGGCCCATTTTCTTGTTGCATCCGATATGCGCGATCGTGAAACATCAGCGGACTTGAGCCGCTCGGGAGCTGTGCGCGTATGCCGAAGGCCCAGAAGAGAGTCTTCGAAGTCGTTCGTCCGACGGCTAAGCAGTTTCGCGCCGAGATCTACCCGAGAGCCGAACCTGTCGTCATGCGCGGCGTCGCCGAGCGCTGGCCGCTGGTCGAGGCCGCATCTCGCTCCGACGATGATATCGCGACCTATCTTCGATCGCACGACCCAGGGTCGCGCGTCGATGTTCTGATCGGCGATTCCTCGATCAAGGGCAAATTCTTCTATGACGAGGGATATCGCGGCGTTAACTTCAGGCGCGCCCAAAAACCGCTCGCCGAGGTTCTCGCGCTGCTCGCAAATGCGAAGTCCGGCGATGCTGACGACGCCGTCTATGTTCAGGCGACGCCGCTATCCCGGATTCTGCCGACTCTGACGACGACGCTCGACTTTCCGCATCCGCCGCCCGGCGTCACGCCCATGATCTGGATCGGGAACGCCGTAACCGTGCAGACCCATTTCGATCTTTCTCAAAACATCGCCTGCGTCGCCGGCGGACAAAGGCGATTTACGCTGTTTCCACCGGACCAAACGCCCAACCTCTACATGGGGCCGATCGAACATACGCCGTCGGGAACGCCGGTCAGTCTCGTCTCGCTGGACGATGTCGATTATGAGCGCTTTCCGAGATTTCGAGATGCGGAACAGCACGCGCTGATCGCTGATCTGCAGCCTGGGGACGCCATCTTCATCCCGTATCTGTGGTGGCATCATGTCCAGTCCTTCGGCCGGCTGAACGTACTCGTCAATTACTGGTGGAACGAATTCGACGTCCTCGGCTCCCCGCTGGATACGCTGCTGCACGCGATCTTGACCTTGCGCGACCTGCCGGCGCCGATGCGCGACGCCTGGAAGACGTTTTTTGATCACTTCGTCTTCGGCGTGAATGGATCGTGTACGGATCATATTCCACAGGAAATGCGAGGCGGCCTCGGCGAGCTGTCCTGGCCGGCGCGGGCGCGATTGTGGAACGCGCTTGAAGCGGGGGTGCGCCGGCGCGCCGACCTGATCGGCGACAAGAAATCCAGTTAGGAGCGTTCCTCATGCGAAGATCGAAACAGCCCTGGTTGGCGCCGCTTTGCGCCGGCGCGCTTCTCACGACTCCATCGCCGGCGGCGACGGGCGCGGCCGCGCAAGAAGCGCCGCAGGAGGCCGGCTGGGAACTTGTCTGGGCCGACGAATTCTCAGGAACCGAACTCGACCGCACGAAATGGACGCCGGAGATTTCCTGTTGGGGCGGCGGCAATGATGAGCGCCAATGCTACACGGATCGGCCGCGGAACATTCAAGTGCGCGATGGGCTTTTGAATTTGATTGCGAAAAAGGAATCCTTCAGCGGCCCGACCTTTCCACCGGAGTTCGGGCGCAGCGGCAGGACGCGCCAATCCTATACCTCCGGAAAAGTGCGCACCCGCGGCCTTGCGGACTGGCGGTACGGCCGCATCGAGGTTCGGGCCAAGCCGCCGGCCGGGCAGGGAACCTGGCCGGCGGTCTGGATGATGCCCGCGGAAGATTATTACGGCGCATGGCCGCTTTCGGGCGAAATAGACATTCTCGAAGCGGTCAATCTCGGCGCCGCTTGTCCCGACTGCGAGGGCGACGTCGGCGAAAATCGAACGATCAGCGCGCTCCATTTCGGCGATACGGCGCCCAAGAACGATTTTGTCGATGCTCGCGTCGCTCTTCCGGACGGCTCTTTGCCTTCCGATGACTTCCATGTCTGGGCGGCGGAATGGGCGGAAGGGGAGATTCGGTTTTTTCTGGACGGTGTTCAGTACTTCCGCGCGACGAGTGAAGATTGGCATACGGCCTCGCCCCGCGCCGAGGCGAATCCGAACGCTCCGTTTGACCGGCCGTTTTATATCATGGCGAACCTTGCGATCGGCGGGCGGCTTGCCGAGAAAAACAACGAAAAGGGTGTGAGCGCCGCGGCTGCGCGCAGCGTTTTCCAGATAGACTGGATACGCATCTATCAGTGCAAGGACGACAAGGAGAAGGGCCGCGCCTGCCTGCGGTGAAACCGGACCGCCCTCGCCTATTCCTGACGCCGCGGCGCTATTCGACCGCGTACTCAAACGTTCCCGTCATGTCGGCCGCCGAAGATCCGCCGACATAAACGTCGAACACGCCGGGCTCCACGATGAAATCCCCATTTCCGTCATAAAAGCCGAGCTCGGCGGCGGACAGGGTGAACACGACTTCCCGGCCCTGCCCGGGCGGCAGCAGGATTTTCTGAAATCCCTTCAATTCCCTGTTCGGCCGGCTCACGCTCGCCGCGCGATCATGGATGTACAGCTGCGCGACCTCGGCTCCCGCACGATCGCCAGTGTTGGCGAGGCGAAACCTGACGTCGACGTCAGCGCCGCTCTGAAATATCTGCAGACCGGAATATTCGAATTTCGTGTAACTCAGTCCGTGTCCAAACGGGTAGAGAGGCGCATTTTTCTCGTCCATGTAGTGCGACCAGAATACTTCCTTGCGCGGCCCGGGCCGACCAGTGTTCAAATGATTATAGTAGATCGGGATCTGGCCGACCGAGCGGGGAAAGGTCATCGGCAGTTTGCCGCTCGGATTGACGGCGCCGGTCAAGACGCCCGCGATCGCGTGACCGGCTTCATGACCCAAATGCCATGCCTGTACGATCGCCGGCGCATTCTCAGCGGCCCAGGTGAGGATGAGCGGGCGTCCGCTCATCACGACGAGAATGACGTTTGGATTGGCCGCGTGGACGGCTTCGAGCAATTCCTGCTGGACGCCGGGAAAACCAAGATCGGCTCTGCTGCGCGCTTCGCCGGACTGGTAGGCGTCCTCGCCGAGAACGATGACGACCTTGTCCGCCTGTCTTGCGGCATCGACCGCAGCGGCAAATCCGCTTCGGTCTGAGACGTTGATTTCAACTTCCGTCAGGAAATCGGCGTCGCCGGTTTCGACAGCGGCGCCTTCCGCATAGGTGAAATCGATGCCTGCCGCCTCAAAGGCTTCCCGGACGGAAACCGCCGAATTCTTCTCACCCTGCGCCCGCCAGTTTCCGATCGGCGTATCCTTGTCCGCTGCGAGGGCGCCGATCAGCGCAATCGTTTCGCCGTCGCGCAACGGCAGCGCGCCGGAGTCGTTTTTCAACAGAACGATCGATGCTTCCGCGACAGACCGCGCCGATGCGCGATGCGCCTCGGTGAAGAGTGATGCTTTTTCGCGCGCCGTGTCGACGTAACGATAAGGGTCGTCAAAGAGCCCCAACTCAAATTTGACGCGCAGGACGCGGCGAACCGCGTCGTCGATCCACCGCGCGTCGATTTCACCTGACCGCGCCAAGTCCGGCAGGTGCGGCTCGTACACAAAGCTCTCCATGTCCATATCGGAGCCGCCGGCGATCGCAAGGCGCGCAGCCTCGCGTTCATCCGCTGCGACTCCGTGTTCGATCATCTCGACGCCCGACCCCCAGTCCGAAACCACAAAGCCGTCGAACCCCCAATCTCCCTTCAACACATCGCGCTGGAGGTATTTGTCGCCGGTCGCTGGAATCCCGTTTAACGTATTGAACGAATTCATCACCGTGCGCGCATCGGCGCGTTCGATGGCGGCGCGGAACGGCGGAAGGATTGTATTGTGGAGCGTCACCGTGCCGACGTCGGCCGCGTTATAGTCCTTGCCCGACTCGGCAAATCCATAGCCGGCGAAATGTTTCAGTGTCGCTGCGATCGTGTCGTGCGCGCTGAGGTCGTCGCCCTGGAACCCGCGCACGCGCGCGACGGCGATTTCAGCGCCGAGATAAGGGTCCTCGCCGGCTCCCTCCATGACGCGACCCCAGCGGGGATCGCGGGAAATATCGACCATCGGCGCGAACGTCCAGTTCAATCCCTGGGCTGAGGCTTCAATCGCCGCGATGCGCGCGCTCTGCTCGATCAGGTCGAGATCCCAGCTCGCCGCTTCGGCGAGCGGAAGCGGAAAAATCGTCTTGTGGCCGTGAATGACGTCGTAGCCGAAGATCATCGGAATGCCGAGGCGGGACTCCTCGACGGCGATTTTCTGCAGGTCGCGAACTTTTTCCGCGCCGACGACATTCAAAACTGATCCGACAACCCCTGACCTTATCAGTTCGCGGGCTCGACGGGCGCGCTCGTCGGCGGGAACCGGTCCGGTGACGTCGCCGGGGTCGGAGAACTGGGTCAATTGCCCGACCTTTTCGGCGATCGTCATTTGCGAAATCAACTTGTCGATTCTTGCTTCAGTCGCTCGGTCGGATGAACGCTGCGGCGGCGTGCGATCGCCGCCGCTGCAGGCGGCAAGCGACAGGATGCAGCCAAGACCGAGCGCGAGGTGGCGACAAGAACGCCTCAGGGTGATCGGAGCATCTCCAAATTGGCCCATCCTGCTGTCTCCTTCAGTTCGATCACCGACTTGTCGCTACCGGATTGAAAGCTATGGAAATTCTTGGTCATCCGGCGCCGTTGGCGCGTTGACGCCAAGTAATGTTACTGGTAACATTTTCACCGTAACACGCTTCTTCAGGATGGCAATCGCCGTTGAACGTCGTCAGGAGAAAAAGTCGGTTCCCGCTGTCAGCAACGAAGACGAAATACCAGACGCCCAGCGCGTCTGCATCCGGCGGGAAGAGGCTGTGCGCAAGACGAACAATTATTAGGCGTCAGAACGCGCCTTTCTGGGAGGCCTTGGACTATGGCGCTGGCGCCGACCGATCTTCTAATCGTTGGCCTATACGCATTCGCACTTCTGGCGATCGCGTTCTGGGTTTCGCGCGCGCCGAAGGGCGAAACCCGGGACACTGAGGATTATTTCCTCGCCGGACGCGCCTTGCCGTGGTGGGCAATCGGGTCGTCGCTGATTGCATCGAATATTTCGGCGGAACAAATTATCGGTCAGTCGGGGCAAGGGTTTGCGGTCGGCATCGCCATCGCCGCCTATGAATGGCAGGCGGCGATCGTTCTGATCATCGTGGCGAAATGGTTTCTTCCGATCTTCCTGAAGCGCGGCATCTACACGATGCCGCAATTCCTTGATCAGCGTTATGGCGGCGGCGTCAAATCGCTGATGTCCGTCTATTGGATCGTGCTTTACACGGCCGTCAATCTGACCACGGTTCTTTGGCTCGGGGGGCTGGCGGTGAATTCGCTCACCGGGTTGCCGGTGATGATCTCGATGGCCGCGCTCGGATCATTCGCTGCGCTCTATTCCTTATATGGCGGCCTTAAGGCGGTGGCGCTGACTGACATCATCCAGGTGGTGATCCTTGTTGTCGGCGGTCTTGCAATCACCTGGTTCGCGCTCGACCGCGTCAGCGGCGGCGACGGCGCTCTCGACGGGCTGGCGATTCTTTACAGGGATATGCCCGATCACTTCACGATGGTCCTGTCACGCGATCACCCTGCTTACAGCGACCTGCCGGGCATCTGGACGCTGCTCGGCGGCTTGTGGGTCCTGCATTTCTCCTATTGGGGGTTCAATCAGTACATCATCCAGCGCGCCCTAGGCGCGCACAACCTCGCCGAAGCGCAAAAGGGCCTAGCCTTCGCCGCGTTTCTCAAATTGTTCATCCCCCTGATCGTCGTCATTCCCGGCATCGCCGCGGTAGTTCTGGCGGCTCAGGGCGCGGTTGACGGCGCGGCGCTCGCCGAGAAGTCGGACCGCACCTATGGCGAGCTTATGAAACTGGCGCCGACGGGGCTGCGCGGACTCGTTTTCGCCGCGCTCATCGCTGCGATTGTCTCCTCCCTCGCCTCAATGATGAATTCCATTTCGACGATCTTCACGATGGACATTTATCGCGCCGCAGTCAGCGGTCGGTCCGAACGCCATTACGTGACGGTCGGCAGGATCGCCGCGTTCGTCGCCATGAGCGTCGCGCTTCTGCTCGCAAAGCCTTTCATCGGCGGCTTTGAAAGCGGTTTCCAGACCGTGCAGGAATATTCCGGCTTTGTCGCGCCGGGCGTCGTCGCCGTGTTCCTGCTTGGATTTTTCGCGAGGCGCACCAACGCCGCAGGCGCGTTCGCAGCGCTCTTCGCCTCGATAGGCTTCAATGTCGCCATGAAATTCGGGGCGCCCGACGTTCCATTCATCATCCGCGTCTGGATTGTTTTCCTCGGATGCGTCGGCATGGGATTCTTCTTCTCCCGCATTACTCCGAAGCCGGCGCCCGATCGACCCGTTCAGCTGGGCGACATCGCCTTCGCAACCAACGGGCCGTTCAACGTGATGGCGATCCTCGTCGCGGTCATCCTCGCAGGATTGTACCTCCTCTTGTGGTAGGTTCCGAATTCGGCGGGACCAGCGGCGTAAAGTCTCGCCGGCCCGCCGCAGAAACGAAGTCGCCATCGACCGCGCGGCAAGGATTGCCGATGTCGCTCTGCATGCGAGAGCCGCCCGCAGTGTTGTCGGCAATTTCCGGCGCAAGCTGATCGAGGTCGTTCCCTGCAAGATCCCTATGGTGCTCTCCGGTAACGGAGCGCATTTTAAGGACCCGAATGGTCAGGGATGGTCTGTCGCAGTGATCAGCGAAATGCTCGTCCGTAGGGAGATTTTCCGGCGTCATTCTTTCGACCTGGCTCGCGCTCAACAGACATTGATCTTCGTCCGACAAAGGCGAGCCGGCTCTGGACGAATGGCCCGGTCGAACGCATGAATCGGATGCGGAAAGAGCGGACCGTCAGGCGACACCACTAATCAACACACGACCAGCTTTGCGTGCATCTCGCCGCTTTCGTAAACGCCCTGGGGGAACAGCCAGACCATGCCGCCGACCGGATTTGCGCTGATGACAAAGGGGTCCTTGCGCGGCCGCGCCGGGGGAAGCGTATGAAATATCGCGGCTTCATCAGCTACTCTCAGCAGGACAAAAACACGGCGCGCCGGGTTCACCGCTGGCTTGAGACGTGGCGCCTCCCTGCGGAGGTCGAAGGGCGGGGCGAGGCTCCGTCGCGCCGGCTCGGACGGTTTTTTCGCGATGACGAGGAAATGGCCGCGGCGGCCGACATCGCCTCGATTGTGCGCGCCGCGATCGAGGAGTCGGAAAGCCTGATCGTCGTCTGTTCCCCGCGTTCTGCGCGATCAAAATGGGTGAACGCGGAGATCGACTTTTTCCGGCGCTCCGGCCGGGATCGAAAAGTTTTCGCCCTTATCATCGACGGGGTTCCGAACTCGGCGGATCCGGCGACAGAATGCTTCCCGCCGGCATTTCGGGTGTCGTCTGACCCCGACGATCCGGACGCGATGCCAATCGAGCCTCTCGGCCTCGACATCCGGAAGGACGGACGCACGCGGGCGCTGACCCGGCTCGCGGCCGGATTGTTGGGCGTCGACTTTGATGATCTCTGGCAGCGTGACCGGCGCCGTGCGCAAGCGCGCGAGCGGGCGCTGCTCGCGCTGGCCTCCGGCGCGGCGCTGGCCTTCGCTGGCCTTTCTGCTGCGGCGATCGGCAATGCTGCAAAGGCGCACACGACGCTGAGCCGGTTTTTCGCCGAACGCGCCTGGCAAAAGCTCGGCGCCGGGGACCCGCCTGAAGCGGCGCGGTACGCACTCGCTGGTTCGCGGCTGTCGCCGCGCAATCTGCCCCTTTATCACGCGGCGCTCGCCGGCGTGATGCAGGCGTCAGGCGAAGCGCCGCCGCCTTTTCTGCACGACGACTCGGTTCTCGTCGCCGAATTTTCGCCGGACGGCCTTCGTGCTGTGACGGCAGGGGCTGATCAGGTTGCGAAAATCTGGCGCTTGTCTGACGGTGCGTTGACGGCGACGCTTGCGGGCCATGAAGGTCCGGTCAACACCGCTGCTTTTTCGCCAGACGGCCGACTGATCGCAACCGCCGGGGAAGATGGATCGGCGCGGCTCTGGAGCGCCGATGACGGCCGCCTGCTTTTTCACTTGCCGGCTGGCGGCGCCGTGTTGCGCGGCGCGATATTCACGCCCGGCGGCGCACGCCTTCTCAGCTACGGCGATGACGGGTCGGCGCGCCTCTGGGATGCGGCGAGCGGCGCGCTGCTTGCGCGGTGGGAAGGGCATGACGGCGAAATCTGGAGCGCAGCGTTTTCGCCGGACGGCCGATTCGTCGTCACGGCCGGAGGCGACGGCGCGGCCATTCTGCGCGAAACAGCCACGGGCCGCATCGCGGCGCGTTTCGACGACGGCGACGCGGCTCTCTACAAGACCGCCTTTTCTCCGGACGGGCGCCGCTTCGCGACGGTCGGGGCCGACGGCGCCGTGCGGCTTTACGATATCGTCAGCAAGCAGATGATGGCCGCGGCTGGCGGACATGCGCTCGAAGCGTTCGATGCAGCCTTCTCGCCCGACGGGCGTACGCTCGTCACGGCGAGCGTCGACCAGACCGCCAAATTGTGGAACGCGACCGACGGCGGCGCGATCGCGACGCTGGCGGGCCATCGCAACATGGTCTGGAGCGCGGCGTTCTCCCGCGACGGCCGGCGCATCGCGACCGCCAGCGAGGACGGCGCCCTCCGCCTGTGGGATGCTTCGACCGGCGCCTTTGAGGCCGAGATCGCCGGGCATGGCGACGCAGTCTTTTCCGCGCGCTTTTCGCCGGACGGCAGGCAGGTCCTATCGGCCAGCCGCGATGGAAGCGCGCGGCTGTGGCGGGCTGCGGGCCGGCGCCACGGAACGGTCAATGCGCATCATGGCGCCGTCTCCAGCGTCGAGTATTCCGCTGACGGACGATATCTCGCGACAGCGGGTGAGGACGGCGCCTTGCGGTTGTGGACTGCTGAGGGCGCTCCGCTTCCTCTGACAATCGGCGGGGTCGCAGCGCTTCGCTCAGCCGCTTTTTCGGCGAACGGTGAGGCGGTCCTCGTAGCCGCCGGCGACGCCGCCGAAATCCGGGATCGGGAGAACGGCGCGCAGCGCGTGATGTTCAAGGGTCATCGCGGACCTGTCCTCAGCGCGTCTTATGCGCGCGCGGCTTCACGCGTCATTACGGCGAGCGAAGACGGTACGGCGATAGTCTGGAATGCGGACGACGGTTCCATCATATCGGCGCTGGGCGGTCACGCCGACATCGTCCGCAGCGCGGCGCTCTCTCCCGACGGCGAAACAGCGCTCACGACCAGCGAAGACATGATTGCGCGGCTTTGGGATGCGTCGTCCGGGACGCTGCTGATGGAGCTGTCCGGCCACGGCGCCGGCGTCGGCGGCGGCGCGTTCTCGCCGGACGGATCAATGGTTGTGACGACGAGCGACGACGCATCCGCGCGGCTCTGGGAGACACGCAGCGGAAAGCTGCTGACGGAACTCGCCGGGCACAAGGGCTGGGTGTTCAGCGCGGCGTTCTCGCCGGACGGCGCGCGCGTCGCGACGGTCAGCGAAGACGGCGCGGCGATCATTTGGGATGTCGCCGACGGGCGGCGCCTTGCTGTTCTGCAAGGTGACGGGCGGGCGCTATTCGGCGCCGCTTTCTCACCGGACGGACAGCGCCTCGCGACTGCTGGCGACGATGGAACTGTCGTCTTCTGGGACGTCGCGCGCCTGACGCAGGACTGGGCGAGGCTTCGGAACGACGCCTGCGCGTCGCTCCTTGGCGCGCATGGCCGCCGCTTTGACGAAAAGGCGATCGGCGCCGACCCTCTCCTCGCCGCCGAATGGCGTCGCGCCGAGCGCGACGTCTGCACGGCGGGCTAGCGTCGCACCGGTTTTTTCTTCACACGCGCGCCGCCAGATCCGAGTTCTTCGCCGCCGCCCGACGAAATCGCCCCGCCCTCTTCGGCCGCGCCGTCATAATCAAGCGAGGCGCGCTTGATGAACCAGTCGACCGCCTCGTAGCAAACGATGATCATGCGCGCCTCGGCGTTGTACTTGAATTCCGCCTGACCCGCCCCGCAGCTTTCCGCAATGACCGAGATGTCCCGCGGCAGGCGCACGAAATCGACGATGTCCTGCGCGAAATCTTCCAGCAATTCCGCACCCGACACATATTGATGGGCGTATTGAAGCGCCGGATCGTCGCTGTCCGGCTCGCGATAGTCGTAGTTGACCGACGCGTCAGACTGCTCGCCTTCTGTCAAGAACGCGTCGCCGAGCCATTCCTCGAGATCCTTCTGGAGGCTCGCATGCTCCTCGACGCAGATGTCCGCCGAACCTTCCTCCCATAGGACTTCCGCCAAATCCGCATAGAGATCCGGGTTGCCGCCGTAGAGGAGGCACGCGATCCGGCTCGCGCGGTCTTCATCGCTCGGATAGTGAGGGTTTTCGCTGGCCGCCGATCCAGCCTCGTCGGCGCTTTGCAGCCATCCAAGGATCGCGGCGATCAATTCCTCGTCCTGATCGGGTTCGTCAGCGTCCGGCAGCAAGAGCCAGGTCGCGATATCGTCCGCGATCTCCTCGGCGGCGCGGCGGTCGGCCCGCTGGTCGACCTCGACCGCCTGATCGAGAATCAGGTGGCCGGCTTCGTGATAGGCGAGAAACAGGAGATTACCCTGAACATAACGGTCTTCGTCCGAGCCGGGCGCGATCTCCTGAGCGTTGGCGCCGCACGCCATCGCGATCGCCGCCGCGGCCGCCGGCAGCGCCCGCGTCAGAACACGTTTAATCATATAGAGTTATCCCCTCCGCTTTTCGGCAGACTATAACAGGCCGTGCTGCCTGCGAAGCGGCCTGGCGTCGGCGGGCTGGAATAATCGATGCGACAGGGCCGGCCGTGACGACAGCCTTCCCCATCAATGGCGCGCCGGGACTGCTGCCGGTTCTCGCGTTTCTGGAGACGCTGACGCAACCGGACACGTTCAGGCTAATCCGGCGCACTTACACTGCGGCTGGCCCCGCCAGCCTCCTTCCCGCCTTCGCGACCGCCGCGCTGCTGCGATTGATGAGCGCTCCGGTTGCCCGGGAGCGCCAAGATTTGATCCAGGTCAATCGGCCTTGCAGGCTTCTTGGTTGAATGGCGGTTATGGGAAACACTGGAACGAAGGCGGCAGGCCCCGCTCGTCTTACTGTCGATGCGCCCTGGCGCTGGCTTCAGGCGGGCATCCGCGACCTGATGCGGGCGCCGCATTTGAGCCTCAGCTATGGCGCCCTCGTCATCGGCGGAGGCGCCGCGATCGTATCGGCGCTCTGGCGGACCGGCTACGCTTCGCTCATCCCCGTCGCCTTCGGCGTGTTTGCGATTCTCGGACCGCTGCTTGCGGTGGGAACCTATGAAATGAGCCGGCGAATCGAGCTGGGCGAAACTCCGCGGATATTCCCGGTGCAGTTTGCAGGCCCGCACTCGCCCTTGCAGCTCGCCTATGTCGGCTTCTTCCTGATGTTCGCCGCCCTCTTATGGGCGCGCATCGCGATGCTGCTTTATGCGCTCTTCACCAACGGAAATTACATGCCGCTCGACGCGTTCGCGGCTTTTGCGCTGACGACGCCTTCCGGCCTCGCCATGCTGGCGGTCGGCACGCTCGCCGGCGGATTGATCGCCTTTGCGATCTATCTCCTGACCGTCGTTTCGATCCCCATGCTGATGAACGAGCGCACAGACGCCTTCACGGCCGTCGCGACCGGCCTCAGGGCGTGGAACAGAAGCCCTGGCGCGATGCTGTTGTGGGCGTGGCTGATTGCGGTCATCACCGCAGCCGGCGTTGCGACGCTGTTCATCGGCCTTGCAGTCGCGTTTCCGCTGCTCGGCCACGCGAGCTGGCACGCTTACCGCGAAATCCGCTCGCTTTGACCGCTTTCGCCGCAATCGAGATCATCATCGAGAAGAATGCGCGCCGCCGCGCCTTCCGGGTCCTCGAACTGTCCCGATTTCAGCGCCCAGAGGAACGCGGCAAGCCCGACGCCGCCGAGCAGGAGCGCGATGGGAATAAGGTAGATCAGGCCGCTCATCGCGCCGCCTTCCCGCCGCCCGAAAGCCGCAGGGCGTTGAGAATGACGACGATCGACGACCCGGACATTGCTGCGGCCGCGATCAGCGGCGTCACGAACCCGAAAACCGCGATTGGTATCGCAACAAGATTATAGAGGGCGGCGAAGGCGAAATTCTCGATCAGTCGCGCGCGCGCCTTTCGCGAAACCCGGACTGCTTCGACAACCCCGTCGAGCCTGTCGCCGAGATAAACGAAATCGGCCGCGGACTGGCTCGCCGCCGCCGCGGTTCCAGGGGCGAGCGAAACATGCGCCGCTGCGAGCGAGGGCGCATCGTTAAGGCCGTCACCAACCATGGCGGGCTTCACCCCTGCAGCGACCAGCTCTGCGATCCGCGCGGCTTTCTCCTTCGGTCCGACTTCAGCGCGCCAGCGCTGGACGCCAAGCGCGCGCGCCATCGCCGCTGCGACGGGCGTGCGGTCGCCAGACAAGAGCTCCGGTTCTAGATCCATGGCCTTCAGGGCGGCGACAACCTCCGCGGCGTCCGCGCGCGGGGCATCTTCAAAGAGAAAACGGACCGGCGCACGGTCGGCGATTTTCAGCCACGCGGCCATGCCGGCCGCCTCGCCGCCCGACGCTTCGGCGCCCGTCCAGCCCGACGATCCGAAGCGGGCGCGCATGCTGCGCCAGGTTCCCTCAACGCCGAGCCCGGAAAATTCGACTGCGTCCGCAGCAACCTCGCCCGGACCCGCCGCCTCAACGACAGCGCGCGACAGGGGATGCCGGCTGATGCGCGCAAGCGCGGCTGCGGCGGCGAGCGCATCCGGGGAGATTTCATCGCGATTTTTCAGCGTGGGCCTGCCAAGCGTCAGCGTACCCGTCTTGTCAAAGATGATCGTGCGCGATTCCGCCAGCCTTTCGAGCGCATCGCCTGACTTCATCAGGACGCCGCGCTTGAAGAGACGTCCGGCGGCGACGATCTGCACCGCCGGCGCCGCCAGCCCGAGCGCGCAAGGGCAGGTGATGATGAGAACGGCGATAGCGTTCAATAGAGCGACACGAAGCCCCGCATCGGCGACCAGATACCAGCCCGCAAACGTGGCGATCGCCAGCGAGTGAACGACCGGAACGTAGAACCCCGCGGCGCGATCAGCCAGACGGCGGTAGCGTCCGCGCGCCTCCTCGCTCGCCTCCATCAATCGCGCAAGCTCGGCGACGAGCGACGTATCAAGGGTCTTGGTCGCAACCATGATGAGAGTGCTGGAGAGATTGACGACTCCGGCGCTGAGCGCGTCGCCATGCGCGCGCTTCACGGGCGCGCTTTCGCCGGTGACGAGCGCAAGATCGGCGTAGGAAACGCCCTCCGCGACGACGCCGTCGACCGGAACCCTGTCCCCCGGGGCCAGCAGCAGCCGATCGCCGACGCTGATGGCCCGGGCCGGCACGCTTGCGACGCCGCCATCAGGGCCGAGCCGCCGCGCCGTCGCCGCCTGCAGCGCTAGGACGTCCCGCGCCGCCTCCCGCGCGCGCCAGCGCAGGCGATGATCGAGATACCGACCGATCAGCAGGAAGAAGAGCAGCATGACCGCGGCGTCGAAATAGGCATGGGGTCCGCCGGCGAAGAACTCATGAATGCTGAGCGCAAGCGCTAGAATGACGGCGAGCGATATCGGCACGTCCATAGTCGCGCGCCCGCGCTTCAGTGCTGCGAGCGCGGATCGAAAAAACGGGCGACCGGCATAAAGCGCGGCGGGAACAGCGATCACGGCGGACGCCCAATGCATCAGCCTGACAGTCGCCTCACCCATCTCAGCCCCGCCGGACCAGACTGAAACGGACAGCAACATCACGTTGGCCGTTGCGAAGCCCGCGACGCCGAGCGCGCGCAGAAGGCTTCGTCCCTCTGCGTCATGATCGGCCTCAATCAATTGCGGATCGAACGGCGCGGCGCGATAGCCGAGCGCACCGATGGCGTTCATGATGTCGGCGGGCGACACCGACCCGTCCGCCCAGGCAAGCGACAGGCGCCCCGCGGACAGGTTCAGCCGTGCGCTGTCCATGCCCTCAAGTCCCAACATCGCCTTTTCGATCTTGGCGATGCAGCCCGCGCACCTGGCGCCGAAAATGGCAAGCTCGAGGGAGGCGGTTCCTTTTTCGCGCCGCACGAAGGGGGCGGCGTCGATGGCGTACGCGCTGTCCGACGACGCGGCGGGTTCAAGCCCGCTGGGGCAGGCGACGGCGACGCTTGCACTCATGGCAGGATCACCCGGTTCGTAAACTGAAATTCTTCTTCTGAGGCGGATGACGCGGTCACAGTGAGGTCCCAGGCGCCGCCCGTCGCGATGATCGCGGCCCTGTACCGACCGGCGCCTAATGGCGCGAACGCAACGAGTTGGTCGCCCTCCTCCGACGCGGGCCTTGTCAGCGCGCCTTTGAGGTCAAGACCTTCGAGCGGGGCCGCATTTTTATCCTCAAATGAAACGACCACCGTGACGGCGTTCCCGTCGCGAGCGACGCTTTCAATCGCGGCGCGCCAGCCGAGGGCGCCTTGCTGAACGCGCGCCGTGAGAACGTCATTGAAGAGAAGGCCCTGGCGATAGGACTTCCTCTCCTTCTCGCCAGGAAAAGTCTTCACGGCGAAATAGAGGAACGCCGCGTTGGCGGCGATGATGAGCGCGAAAAAGCTGAGAAGGGCAGCAAGAACGTGCGCGCCGGTCAATGGCCGTTGCGTGCTCATTGCTTACGCTCCGTCATGAAGACCGTACGGGCCGAGACCCTGGCGCCGTCGGCGTCTTCGACCGAGATCGTCAGCGGCAAAGACGCCGCCGTGGCGACGCCGGGCGCTGCCGTGACGAATATCCGGACCGCGCGGAGGTCGTCTCCGGCGACCGCCAGCCTGACCGCGCCGTCTTCGGTTTCGATACCGATCGCCCTCATCGTCAGCGCCGGCGCATCCTCAAGCCTCACCCGAAAGTCGCGCTCAGCGCTTTCCTTGTTGACGATCTTGAGCGTGTAGCCGTTGCGGATCGAACCGTCGGAAAGCCGGACGAAAGGCGGCGCGCGATCCTTGAGCACGGTGACGCTTGTCGTCGCGCGCCCGGACAAGGCGGCCAGCATGATCGCCGCAACGAGCGCCAGGACGGCTGAGTAGAGAACTGTTCGCGCGCGCACCAGCCGGAACTGCGGTCTTTGACCCAGTCGACGGCGGATCATGTTCTTGTCGGTATCGTAAGCGATCAAGCCTTTCGGCCGGCCGACCTTCGCCATCACCTCATTGCAGGCGTCGATGCACAGCGCGCAGTTGATGCATTCAAGCTGCGCGCCGTCGCGGATATCGATGCCCATCGGACACGCCGCGACGCAGGCCCTGCAGTCGACGCAATCCCCGCGCCCGTCCCAGCCCTCGCCTTTCTTGTGCGGGCCGCGCGGCTCGCCGCGGTCAGCGCGATAGGTGACCTGCAGCGATTCTTCATCCGTCAGCGCCGCCTGAATGCGCGGCCACGGACACATGTAGGTGCACACCTGCTCGCGCATCGACCCTGCGAGCATGTAGGTGGTGAAGGTCAGAAGGCCCGCGAAGAAATAGGCGGAAAGCGGCGCTTCCGCGCGGAAAAACTGAGCCGCGATCGTCGGCGCGTCATGAAAGTAGAGAATCCAGGCGCCGCCGGTCGCCGCCGCGATGAAGAGCCAGATCGCGTGCTTTGCGGACTTTCGCAGAATCTTTTCGCTGGTCCACGGCGCCTTGGCGAGCTTCAAGCGCGCATTGCGATCACCTTCGATCAGCCGTTCGGCTGCGATGAAAAGATCGGTCCATACCGTCTGCGGACAGGCGTAGCCGCACCAGACCCTCCCAAACAACGCAGTCGCCAGAAACAGCGCGAGCGCTGCGACGATAAGAAGGCCGGTGACATAATAAAGCTCGCTCGGCCAGATCTCGATGAAAAAGAAGTAGAAGCGTCCGCCGGCGAAATCGACGAGCACCGCCTGGTCGGGCTCGGCAGGCCCGCGCGGCCAGCGGACCCACGGCAACAGGTAATAAACGCCGAGCGTCAGCGCGAGAAGCGTCCATTTCAGCGCCCGGAAAGGGCCATGAACGAGTTTTGGATAGATCGGCTCGCGCTTCTTGTAGAGCGCGCGCGCAGCCGCGCTGTTGACCGCAACGGCGTCAATCGCGGTGACGCCCGACGCCGCCTCGGCGGACTTCAGCGCCCTTGCGGCGAGTTTGAGGTCAAGCTGTGTCACCGGTCACAATCATATGCTACTCGCCGCCGCCGAGGGCGTGAACATAAACGGCGAGCGCCGTAATCTGTTCCGGCGAGAGCCGTTCCTCCCAGGCCGGCATCACGCCGCCGCGTCCGTGGCGGAGCGTCAACGCCAAGTCCGCGCGCTCGCCGCCGTAAAGCCAGATCGCATCAGTGAGATTTGGAGCGCCGAGCTCCTGATTGCCGCGTCCGTCCGAACCGTGGCAGCTCGCGCACTGCTCTTCGAAGATCGGCATTGCGCGCGCGACGGCGGCGCTGTCAGAAGGGCGTCCTGAGAGTTTGTGGATGTAATCGACAAGATCGCCGATCTGGCCGCCCGACAGCACGCCGAGGTCGCCATAGGCCTGCATGACGTTGAGGCGCGCCTCCGGATGCCCGGAGCGGATCCCCACCTGCAAGGTACGGCGGATCTCATCGAGCGATCCGCCCCAGATCCAGTCGTCATCGACGAGCGCGGGATAGCCCTTGGCCCCCTGCCCGCCTGAGCCGTGGCAGGTTGCGCAGTTATCGCCGAAGAGCGAGGCGCCCGCGCTGAGCGCAAACTCCAGGAGCTGCGGATCGCGCTCGACTGCTTCAATCGAGTCGATTGAGAGAAGGCGCGCCATGCGCTCCTGCCGGTCCGCCTGCAACGCCGAGAGCGCGGCGGCGACGTTCTTGCGCTCGGAATGCTCGCGCACGCCCGCGAGATAACCGGTCAGCCCCGGCCAGGACGGCATCAGCACCCAGTAGACGACCGACCAGACGACGCTCACCCAGAAAACGATAAGCCACCAGCGCGGCAGCGGATTATTGAGTTCCCGGACGCCGTCCCACTCATGGCCTGTCGTCTCGACGCCTGAAATCTCGTCAATTTCACGGTTCGCCATCGGCTCAGTCCTCTTCCTTGAACGGAATGTTCCTCGCCTCGTCGAACCGCGCCTTGTTTCGCGGGTTGAGGGCGTAGAAGAGCACCAGAAGAAAAGCGACGACGAAGATCACAAGTCCCCAGGTCTGAGCAAAGCTCGCGAGCGTTTCGTACATGGGCGTCACCGGTAGTTTTCTTCGGCGCTGTAGGTGGAAAAATCGACCATCACGCCTAGGATCTGCAAATAGGCGATCAGCGCATCCATCTCCGAGATCATCGACGGATCGCCGTCAAAGTCTCGGATCTGCGCCTTGGGATACCGCGCGACGAATTCGTCGTAGATGTCCGCGAGAGGATCGACTTGCGCCTTAAGGTCTTTTTCCGCGTTGGCGATCATTTCCTCTGTATAGGGAACGCCGACGGCTCGGTTCGCCGCCAGCTGCGCCGCCGCCTGACGATAGTCGAGCGGGCGCTTGTTGAGGAACGCGTAAGGCGGCATCACCGATTCAGGAACGACGCTGCGCGGATCGATGAGGTGCTGCTGGTGCCAGGCGTCGGAGTACTTTCCGCCGACGCGCGCCAGATCGGGGCCTGACCGCTTCGAGCCCCACTGGAACGGATGGTCGTACATGCTCTCCGCGGCGAGGCTGTAGTGGCCGTAGCGTTCGACCTCGTCGCGCAAGGGCCGGACCATCTGCGAGTGGCATACATAACAGCCCTCGCGGACATAGATGTCGCGCCCTGCGAGTTCGAGCGGAGAATAGGGACGCACGCCCTCGACCTTCTCGATCGTCGACTCGAGATAGAAAAGCGGCGCGATCTCGACGACGCCGCCGATTGCGACCGTGACAAGGATGGCGACGGTCAGAATGAGCCCGCGCTTCTCGAGAAATACGTGTCTGTTGAGCATCGTTCCTCTCCGTCACTCAGCGGGAACGGCGACGAAGCGCGCGTCACGCTCATATTCGCGCTCGCGAACGTCTCCGCGCGCGGTGCGCCACAGATTGTAGGCCATCAGCAAGGCGCCGATCAGGAAGAGAACGCCGCCGAGCGTGCGAATTACGTAATAAGGATGCATCGCCGCTACGGTTTCAACGAAGGAGTATTCGAGAAACCCGAACTCGTTATAGGCGCGCCACATCAGCCCCTGCATGACGCCGGACACCCACATCGAGGTGATGTAGAGAAGGATTCCGAGCGTCGAGATCCAGAAGTGCCATTCGACAAGCGCACGGGAATAGAGCTTCTCGCGGTTCCAAAGCCAGGGAACGAGGCAGTAAAGCGCGCCGAAGGAAATGTATCCGACCCAGCCGAGCGCGCCGGAATGAACATGGCCGATCGTCCAGTCCGTGTAGTGCGACAGCGAGTTGACGGCGCGGATCGACATCAGCGGTCCCTCGAATGTGGACATGCCGTAAAATGCGACGGAGACGACCATCATCCTGAGAACCGGATCGGTTCTTAGCTTGTCCCATGCGCCGGAGAGCGTCATCAGCCCATTGATCATGCCGCCCCAGGACGGCATCCACAGCATGATCGAAAACGTCATGCCGAGCGTCTGCGCCCACTCGGGAAGCGCCGTGTAATGAAGATGGTGCGGCCCAGCCCAGATATAGATGAAGATCAGCGACCAGAAATGGACGATCGACAACCGGTATGAATAGACCGGCCGCTCCGCGCGTTTAGGAATGAAATAGTACATGATCGCCAGGAAGCCGGCGGTCAGGAAGAAGCCGACGGCGTTATGGCCGTACCACCATTGCGTCAGCGCATCCTGCACGCCGGCGAACAGGCTGTAGCTGCGCGTCGACGTCAGCGAGACCGGCATGGCGAGATTGTTGACGATGTGGAGCATCGCGATCGTCACGATGAAGGCGAGATAGAACCAATTTGCGACGTAGATGTGGGGTTCTTTCCGCTTCAAGAGCGTGCCGAGGAAGACAAGCAGGTAGACGACCCAGACGATGGTCAGCCACAGATCGGCGTACCATTCGGGTTCGGCGTATTCCTTCGACTGGGTGACGCCCATCAGATAGCCGGTGGCGGCGATCACGATGAAGAGGTTATAGCCTAAAAAAACGAACCACGGGGCGAGACCGCCCCAGAGTCTGGCGCGACAGGTCCGCTGCACGACATAAAATGACGTCGCAATGAGGACGTTGCCGCCAAAGGCGAATATGACGGCAGACGTGTGGAGCGGCCGCAGCCTTCCAAAACTCGTCCACGGCAGATCCGGGAAATAGAACAGGCTCGGAAAGGCGAGCTGCGCGGCGATGATGACGCCGACGAGAAAGCCGGCGACGCCCCAGAACACGGAGGCGAACACGCCTGCCTTGACGACGCCCATCTCGTACCGGCTGTCCGCCGCGGCTCGGCTTGAGGTGACATGGCTGACGAGCGCAAAGGCGCCGACGACGCTCGCGAGGAAGAACATCGTGGCATGCGCGGCCATGAGCGGATCGATCGTACGCGCCGCTGTGAACACCGACCACAGGGCCATGAGGGCGAGGGCGAAGGCGATCAATTGCACATCTGCGCCCGCACCCCTGCCTGCGGCCGGCGTCGTTCCTTCCACCATTGATGCGTCCCTGTCCGTTCAATCAGCGAAAGGCCTTTTTGCAGATCCGCCCCCGGTCGGCTTGACCTGGATCAAGCCCTGAAAAATCAGGGCGTTCATGTTGAATTGTCGTCGTATCAGGGGGCGCTCGCCGATGGCGCGCCGGCAACGATTCAAGCGGATGATTCGCAGCGCCGCCGCCGCGCTTGTGGGGGTTTCAGCTTCTGGCGCCGCCATGACTGCTGACAGCGGCGGCGTCAGCGCTTCGCTGTGCGCCGAAGGCGGGCGTCGCTTCGTGAAGGTCGACTTCGGCAGGGATGCGCCAGATGACAAGAGCCGACAGGGGCCATGCCACGTCGCATGCATTCCGGATTGGAACGGGAAGAAATCCCGGCAGCGATGCTAGCCCGCGAGCGTGACGCGGTGGCGTGCGAGATCGCGGATAGCGCCCTTCTTCTTCAATAGCGCCAGCGTCCGGCTCAACGTTTCAAGCCGCAGTCCGAGATAATCCGCAATGTCCTGACGCGGCATCGGCAAGGGCGTTTCGGTCGCATCGCCGTCAAGATCGCTGCCGATCGAATTCGCAATGAGATGAAGGAAGCTTTCAACGCGTTCCTCCGCCGTTTTCTTGCCGAGCAGGACAATATGGTCCTGCGCCTTGTGATACTCCGTCTGGCCGCGCGCGATCAGGCGATCCTTGACGCCTGGGCAGTCGGCGGCGATCGCATCAAGAAATTTGTGAGGAAAATAACAGACATGGCTGTCTTCGAGCGCCTCGGCCGTATAGGCGCTCGCCTCGGTCGCCCGAACACCCATGAAGTCGCCCGGAAACAGAAACCCGGTCACCTGACGGCGACCGTCTTCCAGATGCTTCGTGAGGCGGAAGCTTCCCTGCACCACAATGTAAAGGCTGTCATTGGGGCTCCCTTCCTCCATCAGCGCACGGCCTTTCGCGACGGACCGGCGCGCCATCGTCTTTTCGACGTGTGCAAGTTCGCGCGGTCCGAGATCAGCGCAGATCGAGCGCTCGCGCACGGCGCAGAGATCGCAAGCAGCGGGCCGGCTGGCGGCGGCGCATGGCCCGGCGCTGTGGTCGGTTGAGCCCATGAACGGAGCACTAGCATATTGCGCGGCGAGGTTAAGCCCTGCGCCCGATCAAGGACTGCGGCCTTCTCGCGCAAGCTTGGCCTGCCTAGACGGCGAGCGACAGGTCGCCGGTCGGCGCGGCGTAAGGGTCAAGGGCCGCCGCCACGGCGCGGGCGAGGAGGAAGGCGTCCTCTGCGACCCTGATCCGGTCGCCCTGCCACGCTATGACGCCGTCCGCCTCAAAGCGGTCGAGGGCCGCGCAGATTCGTCGGGCTTCCGCCGGGGCTGCGGCCTTGAGCACATCGCCGACATCCGCGGACATGCCGCACAAGAGCTCGCCAATCGCCGAGGCGACGACGTTTTCCCGGCGCGTTCGCTGAAGGCCGCGCACCACCGGCGAGTCGCCCCGCCGAATCGCCGCCCCATAGGCCCCGACATTCTTTTCGTTTTGCGCATAGAGGCCGTCGACAAAACTGATCGCCGAGGCGCCGATCCCGAGGATCGTGTGCGTCGGGTCGTCGGCGAACCCCTGAAAATTGCGCTTGAGACGGCCCGATGACGCCGCACGGGCGAGCGCATTGGCTGGTTTTGCGTAATGATCGAATCCGACCCGCCGGAATCCGGCCTCCGCAAGGCGCATATCCGACAGCTCGGCCATTTCCGCTCGCATCGCAGAGTCGGGCAGGTCGCGCATCTCGATCATCCGCTGACGCGGAAAGGCGGATGGCAAATGAGCGTATCCGAACACCGAAACGCGGTCCGGGCCCAGCGCCACAACCTTGTCGAGCGTATCAGCGAAAGTCGCCAGCGTCTGGCGCGGCAGACCGTAAAGAATGTCAAACGACAAATCATCTACGCCGGCGGCGCGGATCTCGCTGACGCACGCTTCGACAAGATCATACCCCTGCAGGCGATTGATCGCCGACTGCACGTCCGGATCAAAATCCTGAACGCCGAGGCTGAAGCGATTGAAGCCGAGCGCGGCGAACTGACCGATATCCTCCTGGCGGAGGATCCGCGGATCAAGCTCGATCGCGAGGTGCGCGCTGTCGGTGAGACCAAGCTGGGCCTCAATTGCGCTCAAAATGCGCGCCACATCCTCGGTGCGCAGGTAATTCGGCGTGCCGCCGCCGAAGTGGATGCTCGCCGGACGGCCCCGTCCCTTCAGGGCCGAGGCATGCATGGCGATCTCGGCGATCATCGCGTCAACGTAATCGAGCGCGCGGCTGTAATAGTTTTCAACCCGCATCGCGCAGCCGCAATACCAGCAGAGCTGACGGCAAAACGGCACATGCACATAAAGCGAGATCGGCGCGTAGAGGTCGATCGCTTCGCACTTGGCGGCCAGATCGTCGCCCGTGACCGAAGCATCAAAGTGCAGCGCCGAGGGATAGCTCGTGTAGCGCGCCGTTCGGGCGTCGAGATATTTTCGCCATTCTTCCTTCATGGGCGCAGCTTATTGGCGGGGGCGCTGCGCCTGATGATCTAGGTCAAATCCGAATCCGCGCGCCGCGACTTTTTCTCGCCGCCCCGCATGCCTGACGGCTTCGACTTGATGTCGATCAAATACGCCGGGGACGGGCGATCCATATCGCGGGCGTTCGCCGCCGTCATTCAGGGGAATACCATGTTGAAGCACACGATCGCCCTCGCCTCTTTCATCGCCGGACTCGCCGGCGTCGCCGCCGCCGAACAGGGCGACTGGCTCGTTCGGCTGCGCGGCGTTGTTGTCGCGCCGACCGAAAGCACATCGGACGTGCTGCCGGGATTTCCGGGAGGGCGCGTCGGGGTTGAGAACGCCTTTGTCCCCGAACTCGACTTCACCTACTTCTTCACCCGCAACATCGCCGCCGAGCTGATCCTTGCGACGAGCCCGCATGATCTTGTCGGCGAGGGAACGCTTTCGGGCCTCGGCGAGATCGCCGATGTCATGGTGCTGCCGCCGACGCTGACCCTGCAATATCATTTCAATCCGGGCGGCAGGCTGCGGCCCTATGCCGGCGTCGGCGTCAACTGGTCGATTTTTTACAGTGAAGACGCGTCTGCAGCGCTAGTCGGGGCGATCGGTCCCACCTCGGTCAATGTCGATGACAGCGTCGGGGTCGCCTATCAGATCGGCTTCGACTTTGCGCTCAACGAGCGCTGGTTCCTCAATGCCGACGTCAAATACATTCAGATAGACACGACGGCGACGCTGAACACCGGCGGAACCATCAACACCGTCGACGTCGATCTCGACCCGATCGTCGCCGGCGTCGGCGTCGGCTTCAGGTTCTGACTGCCTGCAGCCTGAGAGTCAGCGTGCGGCGGCGGTCGCGATGCGATCGACGTCGATGACGCGCCAGCCGCCGCCGAGCGCACGGTACACGCCGACAAAATTGCGAAGGAGGCGCGTGTCGCTGTCTGCGAGCGCGCTCTCCGCTTCGAGAAGACGTCGATCGGCGTCAAGAACCGCGAGAAAATCGTCGAGGCCGGCGCGATAGCGCGCATCAGCGAGCGCCGCGGCGTCGGCGGACGCTTCAACCGAGGCCTTCAGCCGCGCATTTCGCTCGCGCTCGCGGGCGAGATCAGTGAAGGCGTTGGCGGTTTCTTCAAGCGCCCGGAGCGCTGTCTGTTCGTAGCGCGCAAGCGCGGCGTCAGCTCGCGCTTCAGATTGCCGGACGCGCGCACGGACTCGGCCAAGGTCGAACGCAGCCCATTCAATCGTCGGGCCAAAGCCGTAGTCGACCGAAGGCGCCGCGCCAAAGGAAGAGAGCGTCGTGGAGCTCGCCCCGAAAGCGCCGACAAACCGAACGCGCGGAAAGAGATCCGCCGTCGCAACGCCGACCTGAGCCGTCGCCGCCGCGAGATCGCGTTCCGCGCGCATGATGTCTGGACGCTGGCGAAGGATAAGCGCCGGGTCGCCGCCCGGCGCAGCGTCGGGAATCTTCGGAAAGGCCGCCGGCTCACTCAAGGCCGCCTCGAGGCCGTCCGGCGACCGGCCGGTCAGCACCGCAAGACGCCGCTTCTCCCGAGCAATTGCGGCTTCAAGCGGCGGGACCGTCGCTTGCGTCGCTTCCGCCTGCGCGCGCGCCCGAGCGGCGTCGAGGCTGGACGCGCGGCCCGCCCGTTCAAGGCTTTCCGTGAGCGAGCGCGTTTCCGCCTGCCTTTGCGCATTCTTCATCGCCACATCGCGCTGGCGCTCGGCGCCGCGGAGGGCCGCATAGGAGGCTGCAACATCCGCCGTCACCAGGACGGCGGCGCTGCGGCGATCGGCTTCGGCGCCTTCGTAATTCGCCTTGGCGGTCTGAACGGAGCGGCGAACGCGGCCCCAGAAATCAAGCTCCCAGCCGGCGATGAGGCCGGCGTCAAAAAGATCCGTGTCCGGAAAGGGCTCGCCGGCGGGAATGCCGGGAATGGTCGCGCCGAGACCGTCCGCCGAAACCCGCTGTCGCCGGTATTGCGCGTCTGTCCGCACGGTGGGGGCATAATCGAAACGCGAAAATCCAAAATCAGCGCGCGCCGCCCGCGCATTCGCCTCCGCCGCGCGCAAGTCCCGATTGGCGGCGAGCGCATCGGCGACCAGCCCGTCAAGCACGGGATCGTTCAGCGTCCGCCACCAGTCCGCCGGCGCGGTCGCTGCGCCCGTATCTTCGAAAGCGGCGGGCGTCAGCGTCGAAAGATCGACGCCCTTGTGGTCCGGGCCGACAGCGCAGGCGCCAAGAAGCAGAGCGCTGACGAAGAGGGACTGCGGTCTCATGATTCAACCTTTGCGACCGCAGGACCGCGCGCATCGTCGATGAAAACGTCGAGCCGCTGACCCACGATCGCTTTCGCGCCAGCGTCCAGCGCGTAAATGACCTCGACGACGCGCGCATCGACGCGTTCAGAGCCGCCGGCAAGCGCGCGTTTGGGCGAAGCCTGGGGCTCGACGCGTACGAAGGATAGAGCAAAAGTCCGATCATTCGCCCCGCGCGGAACCGCGACAGCTTTGCTCGCCGGCGAAAATCGCCCGATATCGCTCTCGTCGATTTCAACGCGCACATGCAGCCGATCGGTGGCGCCGATTGTCATCAGCGGCGTGGCGAGCGGTCCAGCCGTCGCGAACTCGCCCGGGCGGGCGTCAACCGAAAGAATCTCGCCCGCGATCGGCGCCGTGACGGTCTGGCGCGCAATATCGGTGTCGATGGCGGCGAGGCGCGCCTTTGCGGCCTCGCGTGCGGCTTTCGCTTGCGCGAGGGCGGCGTCGGCGCGGGCGACCGCAAAACGCATGCGATCCAGGTCATCGACGCTGATCGCGCGCTTGTCGGTGACGCCTTCAAAGATCGCGAGGCGTTTGCGCTCGTCCTTCAGATTGACAGCGGCGACAGCTTCAGAGGCCTCGGCGGCGGCTTCGCTTGCGGCCGCCTCCGCGCGGGCGGCGGTGAGCGCGCGCCCGTCGAGCCGGAAGAGTGGCGCATCTTCTTCGACGCGATCCCCCGACTTCACAAAGACTTCGCGAATGACGCCGGGAAGCTCAGTCGCAACAGCGATGACCTCGCTTTCGGGCTCAACCACGCCGACACCGGCGACCGAGCTGGCGTAAGGCGTCGCCGGCGGAGCGATCACCGGGTCAGCGCGGCCCTGGGCGGGGCGGATGACGGACGATAGGGCGAAAGCAAAAAGTCCGGCGGCGGCGAGCGGCAGGATCGCGGCGCCCGATAGCTTAATGCGCATAGGACTGCTCCATGACGGTTTGCTGGTCGTGATTCTGAACGACATCCCGGATGATGCGCCCGTCTTCCATCGAGACGATGCGATCGGCGTAGTGGAAAATGCGGTTGTCATGGGTGACGACGAGCACCGCGCGGCTCGCATTCCGGCTCGCCTCCTTCAGGAGGTCCATCACCTGCCGCCCGCTCTCCGCATCGAGGGCCGCCGTCGGCTCATCACAGACGATGACTGCGGGCTTGTGAATGAGCGCACGCGCGATCGCGACGCGTTGCTGCTGGCCGCCTGAGAGCTGGCGCGGAAGCTTGTCCGTATGCGGACCCATGCCGAGATCGGCGAGGACGGTCCTGGCGCGCGCCGCCGCCTTGTCGAGCGGCATGCCGGCGGCGACGAGCGGGGTCGCGGCGTTTTCCGCGGCGGTGAGCGCAGGGAGCAGATTGTACTGCTGGAAAATGAAGCCGATGCGGTTCCGCCGGAATTTCACTTTCTCGCCGTCGCGCATCGCAGTGATGCGCGCATTCATCACATCAACATCCCCCTTCGTCGGGCGCAGCGTGCCGGAGACTATAGAGAGCAACGTCGTCTTTCCGCAGCCGGACGGACCGACCAGCATGGTCAGCTTGCCGAAGGCGATATCGAGATCGACGCCGTGCAGGACGCGCGTGCGCGTTCCATTTGAGCCGAACTCCATCTCGACGCCGCGCGCGGAAAGGGCGGGTTCCATCGTCACCCCCTGAACACGATCGCCGGATCGACCCGGAAAACCTTGGTGAGGCTGCCGAGCGAGGCGAGGATGATGATGATTGCGACGACAGCGCCGACGCCCGCCAGCACCTCCGGCCGCAGGACAAAGCCCTCAAGCGCCGGCACGTCCTTGGTCACCATGAAGAATACGGCGCATACGCCAATGCCGAGACCGAAACCGATGGCGCCGACGACCGCCGATTGCAGCAGCACCATGGCGGCGATCTGCGCGTTCGTCGCGCCGATCGCCTTCAGCGCCCCGAACTGCTTCAGGTTCTCGACGACGAAGAGATAAAGCGTCTGCGCGGTGATTGCGACGCCGACGATGACGGCGAGCGCTATGGTGATGCCGAAATTGACCGGAATGCCCGTGCGCGTCAGATAATAATTGACGCTGCGCCAGGCGAACTGAAGACGCGTCAGCGCCTGATACCCGGTCGCCTCCTCAATGCGGCGGGCGAGCGCCTCGCGGTCTTCGCCTTCGCCCGCGCGCACCAGCACGAAGCTCGTCTTGTTGCGGGTCGGCGGCGTGATGCGCGCCGCCAGCGAGTATCGCATATAGGCGATCGGAAAGGTGATGAAGGGGGCGGAGGCGTCGGCGATGCCGCGCACGGCCACGCGATAGTCATTGATCTCCGCCTGCCGCCCGACCGCCGCGACGGGGTCATCGCCCGGCCAGATGAAGGCGGCGCCCTGCGGATCGAAGACGATGGCGTCCGGTTCGCGAAGCGAGGAGAGGTCGCCCGCAAGCCATTTGCGCGGCGCCCCGACAAGCGTTGCATCATCGACGCCGATGAGGCTCACCTGATTGAGCTCCCCCGCCGGGGTTCTGAGAATTGCAAGACCCTTGTACAGCGGCACAGCCCATTCGACGCCCGCGACGCTCCGTACACGGCCGAGCGCCTCGTCCGGCAGGGCTTCGACTTCATCGACATAACGCACGCGCGCGTCCATCACCCAGATGTCGGCTTCGCGAATGTCGAGCACCTGGTTCGCCGTGCGGGTCATGAGGCCGATGAAGATCGACACTTGCTGGCTCATCAGCAGGGTCGCGAAGGCGATGCCGAAGACGAGCGCGAAATATTTCGCCCGGTCGCCGACCAGCATCTTCAGCGCGATCTGCAGCATGGCGGGACCTTCTCGCTGGCCCCGGCGCTTGGCGGCGCGGGGGTTCCGGACTAGGCTACGGAATAGAAGACTTGCCGGTTCACTAATTGCGATATAAATACCAGACGGACCAGTATGTCAATTGTGGAGACCACAAAACCGCGTGAGGCGCGGCCCAAGGGGCCGGGGCGCCCGCGCGACCGGCAAAAGGATGAAGCGATCATCAAGGCCGCCCAGCGGCTTTTCCTCGAGCGCGGTTTTGAGGGCGCGAGCGTCGACGCGATCGCCGAAGCGGCGGGCGTCGCCAAAGCGACGGTTTATGCGCGTTTCAGCGACAAGGAAGCGCTGCTGAAGGAATCGATTGAATCGAAATGCGGCGAGTTCCTCGACGCGGACACCCTCGACTGGCGCGCAGGGCGCACGCTGCGCGACGGCCTTATCGCCATTGCGGAGCGCTTTCTTTCCCTCGTCACGGACGCCGATGCGCTCTCGATGCACCGGCTGATGATGCAGGAAGGACAGAAAAGCGACCGCCTGCCCTCGCTGTTTTTCGAAAGCGCCATCCTGCCGACTGTCCGGCGGCTTGCGGCATTTCTCGACAGCGAGGCCCAGCGGCTCGGCGTCACGCTGAAAGACTCGGAAGGCGCGGCGTGGCGCTTTCTCGGGATGGTCAAGGGCGAAGACCATATGCGCGCGATGTTCTCGATGACGCCCCGCGCGCATGCGGCGGTGCGCCGCCATGTCGCCGCGTGCGTCGATGATTTCATCGCCGCGAATTTTCCGAAGACCTGAGATCAGCCGTCTTTGCGGCCTGCGGCGCGCTCCGCTGACGGGAAGAAGAGAAACGCGAGCATGAGGACGAAACTCGCGTAGTCCCAGGCGATCCCCAGCGCCCAGACGTCGGAGAACACCTGCGCGTGCTTCAACACCGCGTCGCGCGGCGTCAGCGCAGACAGCGGCATGATGCGTTCATTGGCGACGACTTCCGCCGTTCGTGACGCCCGCTTCGGCGCCTCCTGCGATGCGGCGGGACGCAACATCGCGGCGATGATGTCGAGCCCGCGTTCGGGCGATTTCTGCGCTTCTGACGCTATCGGCGCAGAGGGTTTGTTGCGTTTTTGCGCGGTGATGAATTTTCTGAGCGCGCCCGTCACCTCGTCGGCGTAGCCGCCGATCGCGCGCGCCTGCGCATCGGAAAGGCCGGCGACGGGTCGCGGATTCGCGCGGTCGAACGCTGCGAGTTGCGATTCAAGGAGCGCCTCGATGCGCCTGTCCTGGCGCCAGCGATTAAGAACGATGATGAAATCATCGAAGGCGGTCTCATAGGCGCCCGCCCAGCGATCGTAATTCGCATAAGCGTCGTCGGCGAGAAGCTCGCGCAACGCCTCCGCCTTGCCCGCGCAGACTTCCGGCGTGAAGGGGGAAAGGCCTGTCGGATCGTCGGCTGCGAGCGACGCTGCGACGCTCTCCTCGACCGCCTGATACCAGCCGGCGACCCCCTCGATATAGGCAGCGACGGCGCCCCGGCCGGCGCTGCCCGTCTGGAATCCGCCTTCGCGCTCGCGCCGGGCGGCTTCCGCCGTCGTCCGTACAGAGAGCTTCAGGTCTTCAAGAACGGCGAAATCGCGCTGGCGCCAGGCGACGATCGAAGCGCATTCGTCCTGCAGGCGCTGCAGGTCCTTTGCGTAGGTGAACCGTACGGCGTCGACGCCGGCGATGCCGACGACCGTCGTCCAGGTCGAAACGACGAACAGAATGAGCGAGAGTATCGGAATGATGATGAAGATCTTTACCGCACGCTCCAGGAATCTCAGGAGCGCCGTCGCCGGTCCGTCGGCGAGATCGCGGAACCAGTCCGGCCGCCGCACGAGATCGGCGCCGCCGATCCAGATCGCAAGGCCGAGAAAGAACACGAAGACGCCGAAGGCTGGCGGCAAGATGGCGTTGCGAAAGAAGTCCGCCGTCTCCTGCGAAGTGATCAGCGAAAAGCCGACGGCGGAAGAGACGGCGGAAAAAAACGCCGAGGTGGTCGCGACGACGATGAAGAGGCGGTTGAACAGCGATGATTGCGCGTTACGCGCGAAAATCAGGGCCGCCATCGCGCCGAGAAGCAGAAGAACGATCGCCGACCCGAGCGCAAGCCCGCTCGCGCCCGCCGTGAGCGCCGTCAGATCAATTGAACCCAAGACTGGCCCCCGCCGCAGCACCCCAACCGAAGGATGCGAAAGCTAGGCGGGAGCAACCGGCATGTCGAGTGGCGGCTTTCGCCTCACCGCGCGTTCGAGCAGAGAGCGGGCGCAACCGGTGAAACTTCGATCAGTTCTCCAGCTCAAACCGGAAAACTTCGCGCACGCCGCGGCGACCGACGGCGCGACCGTCATCCTGCGGCGGCGGGTATTTGTATTTCTGGATCGTCTGCAAGACCGAGCGGTCAAAACATCCGTCAGACGAGGAAACAATCCTCGGATTGACGACATTGCCTTCCGCCGTGACGTCAAATTCAACGATGACGACGCCTGACGCGCCGCGTGACCGGCACGCCTCCGGGTATGACGGCGGCGGCTTCACAACGGGCTGCATCGGACCGGGAATAACGATCGGGCCACCCTCTCGGCCGGGGGCGGACGGGCGTTCGATTTCAACGCCGTCGGGATTGGGGCCCGGCTTCGGAAAGTCGATGATCGGCGGCGGCGGATTCTTTGGTCTCTCCCGGCTGGGCTTGGTCTCCCTTATCGGCGTCTCGTCGAGGATTGGCAGGATGGAAATCGACGGCGGATCGACCGGCGGCAGGGTCGGCGCCTCCTGCCGGATCATGTACGCCATGCCGAGAAAGAGCAGCGCGCTGATGAGCGCCGCCCCGGGCAGTCCGAACAACCATCTGAAAAACATCGCTGCGCCCTCCGATCTTGCGCCGCGAAAGACGGCGCGCCGGCCGGGAACGAGTTGATGAAGGCTACGCGAACGGGGAGGTCCCGGCGTCCTCTGGTGGAAGAGTAACGGTATTTATTGAGGGGAACAATGGAGGAAGCAGTCACCGTCATCTTGGCGCGCCGCGCTTCAGGCGAACCCCGGATCCAGCGCCCGCCAGGCGCCATCCCGCGCGCGATCAGTTCAGAAGATCGGCCCCGGGTTCGGGCTTCGCCGGCCCCGGGGCGACGCCGCTAGACGCTGCGTCCGCAGTGCGCTCAATACCGGTACTGGTCCGACTTGAACGGGCCTTTCACGTCGACGCCGATATAGTCCGCCTGCGCTTCCGAAAGTTTCGTCAGCTTGGCGCCGACCTTGGCGAGATGGAGCGCCGCGACTTTCTCGTCGAGATGCTTCGGCAGCACATAGACTTCGTTCTTGTACTGACCATGTTTCGTCCACAGCTCGATCTGCGCAAGCGTCTGGTTCGTGAACGACGCCGACATCACGAAAGACGGGTGCCCGGTCGCATTGCCGAGATTCAACAGGCGCCCCTGCGACAGGAGGATGATGCGCTTGCCGTCCGGGAACTGGATGAGATCGACCTGGTCCTTGATGTTCTTCCACTTGAAATTGCGTAAGGCGTCGACCTGAATCTCATTGTCGAAATGGCCGATATTGCCGACGATCGCCATGTCCTTCAGCTTGCGCATGTGATCGACGGTCAGGACGTCCTTGTTGCCGGTCGCCGTGATGACGATGTCGGCGCGCGGGGCGGCGTCTTCCAGCGTCACCACCTCATAGCCGTCCATCGCCGCCTGCAGGGCGCAAATGGGATCGATCTCCGTCACGAGAACGCGCGCGCCGGCGCCCTTCAGCGACGCCGCCGATCCCTTGCCGACGTCGCCATAGCCGGCGACGACCGCGACTTTACCGGCCATCATCGTGTCGGTCGCGCGGCGAATGCCGTCGACGAGCGATTCCTTGCAGCCGTATTTGTTGTCGAATTTCGACTTGGTCACGCTGTCATTGACGTTGATCGCCGGGAAGGGAAGCGTGCCCTTCTTCTGGCGCTGGTAGAGACGCAAGACGCCGGTCGTCGTTTCTTCCGTCACGCCGCGAATGTTCTGCTTGGTGCGCGAGTAGAAATCCGGCTGTTTCGAAAGGCGGCGCTTGATCGTGTCGAACAGCGCGCGTTCCTCGTCATTGCCGGGATTATTGAGAAGCGACGGATCTTTTTCGGCGTCCGCTCCGAGAAGGACGAGAAGCGTCGCGTCCCCGCCGTCATCAAGGATCATGTTCGCCGTTTCCCCGTTCGGGAAGTCGAAGATGCGGTCGCAAAGGTCCCAGTATTCCTCAAGCGTCTCGCCCTTGAACGCGAACACCGGCGTGCCCGCCGCGGCGATTGCAGCCGCCGCATGATCCTGCGTCGAATAGATGTTGCACGAGGCCCAGCGCACCGACGCGCCGAGCGCCTGCAAGGTCTCGATCAGCACCGCCGTCTGGATCGTCATGTGCAGCGATCCGGCGATGCGGGCGCCTTTCAGCGGCTGCTTCGGGCCGTACTCGGCGCGGGTCGCCATCAGGCCCGGCATTTCGGTTTCGGCGATTTCAATCTCCGTCCGCCCCCACTCGGCGAGCTTCATGTCCTTGACGACGTAATCGTGGTGCGCAGGCGCGGCCATGGGCAGGGTCCTTCCGGGTTCCGAAGCGATTTTGCCGGCGGCTTATAACAACGCTTCGCCG
>CAZGXT010000003.1:0-40207 GCA_964529675.1 uncultured Caulobacterales bacterium | reverse complement strand
ACACGCTCGTCATCTTCATCAACCAGATCCGCATGAAGATCGGCGTGATGTTCGGTTCGCCCGAGACGACAACGGGCGGCAATGCGTTGAAGTTCTACGCCTCTGTAAGGCTCGACATCCGCCGCATCGGCGCGATCAAGAAGGGCGAGGACGTCGTCGGCAACCAGACGCGCGTCAAAGTCGTCAAGAACAAGGTGGCGCCGCCTTTCAAGCAGGTCGAATTCGACATCATGTACGGCGAAGGGATTTCCTATTCGGGCGAGCTCGTCGATCTCGGCGTCAAGGCGAATGTCGTTGAGAAGTCCGGCGCCTGGCTCTCCTATGACGGCGAGCGGATCGGGCAGGGGCGCGAGAACGCCAAGGAATTTCTGAAAGCCCATCCCGACGTCGCGCAGAAGATTGCGGCGGCGATCCGGGAGAACGCCGGTCTAGTGGCGACGGAGATGCTGGCGGGCGAGGGCGATGACGATATGGCTGCGGAAGCCTGAGCGCGTCAGCCTTCTCGCCGCTGCGCAAAGAAGGCTGTCGACGGCGGGCCCGGCTGTCGCCAGTCGCCCCTGCGGGCGCAGGCTAATTGATGACGCGTCCTGGCGACGGCGAGGGGCGCGCCTGCGCAGCGGTTCAATGTGCCGGCCGTCGTCAGGCGTGACCGCGTCCTCGCGGAAAAATGGACGCTTCAGGAATTCAGAGGGTGAATGAACGGGAGACTTGCAATGATCGGTTACGTAACGCTCGGAACGAACGACATCAAACGGTCGGTGAAGTTCTATGATGAGCTGCTGGGTGAAATCGGCGCCAAGCGCATCATGGAAGGCGATAACTTCGTCGCCTGGGGCCACGCCATGGACAAGCCCAGTCTTGGGGTGATCAAGCCTCACGACGGCAAGCCGGCGACCTGGGGCAACGGCACGATGGTCGCGCTCGTCATGGAGTCGAAGGAAAAGGTCGATAAGCTCTACAAGAAGGCAATTGCCCTCGGCGCCATCGACGAGGGCGCCGCAGGACCGCGCGGCGAGCAGTTCTACGCCGGCTATTTCCGCGACCCCGACGGCAACAAGCTCAACTGCTTCTGTATGACGATGTAGAAGGCGGGGCCGGCTGGGCTACGGGCGCCCGGCCCGCCGCGGTCGCTTTGACCCGCCCGGCCATTCCTCCTATGACGTCGTCGCCGCGCTGCGGGAGCGATCTCGCGGCGCGGTCTTGCGTTGGCGGCGCGGCTGAAGGCGTCGTCGGGCGCCCTTGCGAGATTGAGGACCTGACCGCTCATGACGACGTCTCTCAACGACATCCGCACCGGCTTTCTCGAGTTTTTCCGCGGCCGCG
This sequence comes from uncultured Caulobacterales bacterium, assembly GCA_964529675.1. Classification (GTDB taxonomy): domain Bacteria; phylum Pseudomonadota; class Alphaproteobacteria; order Caulobacterales; family Parvularculaceae; genus Amphiplicatus. Next base: position 38,884 of record CAZGXT010000003.1, on the reverse strand, counting down.
GCCACAGTGTGATCCCGTCGGCGCCGCTGGTGCCGCAGAACGACCCGACCCTCCTTTTCACCAACGCCGGCATGGTGCCGTTCAAGAACGTCTTCACCGGGGCGGAGAAGCGTCCTTATGCGCGCGCGGCCTCGTCCCAGAAATGCGTGCGCGCAGGCGGCAAACACAACGATCTCGACAATGTCGGCTACACCGCGCGCCATCACACCTTCTTCGAGATGCTCGGCAATTTCTCCTTCGGCGATTATTTCAAGGAGGAAGCGATCGATGCGGCGTGGACGCTCGTCACGAAGAATTTCGGCCTTGCGAAGGACCGCCTGACGGTCACCGTCTATCACACCGACGACGAGGCGGCCGCGCTCTGGAAGAAGATCGCCGGCCTTCCCGACGCGCGGATCATCCGTATCGCGACGAATGACAATTTCTGGGCGATGGGCGACACCGGGCCTTGCGGTCCGTGCTCGGAGATTTTCATCGATCAGGGCGACCGTCTTCAGGGCGGGCCGCCCGGCAGCCCGGATCAGGACGGCGACCGGTTCCTCGAATTCTGGAACCTGGTGTTCATGCAGTTCGAGCGGCATGCAGACGGGACGCTGGTTCCGCTGCCGAAGCCCTCGATCGACACGGGCATGGGGCTCGAGCGCATCGCAGCGGTGCTGCAAGGAGCGCTTTCGAATTACGACACGGATCTCTTCAGGAAGCTGATCGCCGCGTCGGTCGATCTGACCGGCCGGCCGGCGAAGGGCGAGGACGCGCCGGCGCACCGCGTGATCGCCGACCATTTGCGCGCAGCCTCGTTCCTTATCGCCGACGGCGTTTCGCCGTCGAATGAAGGGCGCGGCTATGTCTTGCGCCGGATCATGCGCCGCGCCATGCGGTACGCGCACGGCCTCGGCGCCAAGGAGCCGCTGCTCGCCCGACTTGCGCCGGTGCTGGAGGCGGAGATGGGCGCGGCCTATCCCGAGCTCCATCGCGCATCAGCGCTCATCCGCGAGACGCTGCGCGCGGAGGAGGAAAAATTCCGCTCGCTGCTCGACCGCGGTCTCAAGCTTCTTGAGGACGAGGTGAACAAGCTCGGCGGCGCCAAAACGCTCTCGGGCGAGGCGGCGTTCCGTCTTTATGACACTTTCGGCTTCCCGCTCGACCTGACGCAGGATGCGCTGCGCCGGCGCGGCCTCACGGTCGACGCGCAAGGGTTCGACAAGGCGATGGCCGCGCAGAAGGAGGCGGCGCGCGCGGCCTGGGCCGGCTCCGGCGATGCAGGCAGCGAGGCGCTGTGGTTCGATCTCCGCGAGCGCGCGGGCGCGACTGATTTCCTCGGCTATGTGCATGAAGCGGCCGAAGGCGTCGTCGCGGCGATCGTCAAGGGCGGCGTCGAGGCGAAGGAAGCCAAGGTCGGCGAAACGGCCGAGATCATCGTCAACCAGACGCCCTTCTACGCCGAGTCGGGCGGCCAGGTCGGCGACGCCGGAACCATCGCCGCCGACAACGGCCTCCTCATCGAGGTCACGGACGTCCGGAAGCGCGCCGGCGCCCTTCACGGCCATGTCGGGCGCGTCGTCAAAGGCGCCGCCAGGGTCGGCGACGCGGTGAAGCTCGCCATCGATGTCGAACGACGCAATGCGACGCGCGCGAACCATTCCGCGACGCATCTTCTCCATCAGGCGCTGCGCGACGTGCTCGGCCCCCATGTCGCGCAGAAGGGCTCGCTCGTCGCGCCCGACCGGCTGCGGTTCGACTTCTCGCATATGAAGGCGCTGACGGACGGCGAAATCGCGGAGATCGAGAAGCGCGTCAACGCCGTCATCCGTCAGAACAACGAGGTGACGACGCGCATCATGCCCTATGACGACGCCGTGGCCTCCGGGGCGGTCGCGCTGTTCGGCGAGAAATACGACGAGGACGTCCGTGTACTGAGTATGGGGCGCGAAGACGACCGCGCCTATTCGGTGGAGCTGTGCGGGGGCACCCATGTGCGCCGCATCGGCGACATCGCGCTCTTCAAGATCACGGGCGAGAGCGCGGTTTCGGCGGGCGTCCGGCGCATCGAGGCGCTGACCGGCGAGGCGGCGCGGCTTTATCTCGAAGACCAGGCGGGGCTTGCGCGCGCCGCCGCCGACGCGGCGAAGGCGCCGGTGGCGGAGCTTCCAGCGCGCATCGAAGCGCTCGTCGCGGAGAAGAAGCGGCTTGAACGCGATCTCGGCGAGGCGAAGAAAAAGCTCGCGCTCGGCGGGGCCTCGGCCGCGCCCGCGGACGACGTGATCGAAATCAAGGGCGTGAAGTTCCTCGGCAAGGTGCTCGACGGCGTCGAGGCGAAGGATCTCCGCGGCCTCGTCGATCAGGCCAAGCAGAAACTCGGATCGGGCGTCGCCGCCTTCATCAGCGTCGAGGGCGGAAAGGCCGCGCTGGCGGTCGGCGTCACGGACGATCTCAAAGCGAAGCTCTCGGCTGTCGATCTCGTGCGCGCCGGCGCGGAGGCGGTCGGCGGCAAAGGCGGCGGCGGGCGCCCTGACATGGCGCAGGCCGGCGGACCCGACGGAGCGAAAGCGGGCGAAGCGCTGAAAGCGATTGAATCCTCAATCGCCGTCGGGTGAGGCGGTGTTTTGTGAATGGTGACCGGTGAAGTCGTGAATAGGGAGCGAGCCGCAGCAGCTTTCACCATTCACCGTTCACGCCTCACTTCACGTCGACGCTGCCGCCGGACGACGTGTCCTTGTTGACGATTTTCGGAGAGCCCGAAACATCGACGGAGCCGCCGGACGAGGCGTCGCCGTTGACGCTTTCAGTCGCAAAAATGTCGGCCGAGCCGCCCGAAGACGCCGAAGCGTTCGCGGTCCTGCATTCCAGTTTGTCGGCGTCGATGCTGCCGCCCGATGAGACATCGACCGTCAGCGCGTCACAGCGTCCGGCGACATCGATCGAAGCGCCTGAGGATGCATCAATTGAGAAGGCGCCGGCGTCGACGCCGGTCGCATCGACGGAGGCGCCGGACGATGCGTCAAGCGCTTCCAGCGCCGGCATGGCGACCGTGACGGCGACGTCATCGCCGCGCCGCCAGCGCAGGCCCTTGATGTACTTGCGGCGGATCTGCAGTTCTCCGTCGACGACCTTGATTTCAAGGCGCTCAAGCCCGCTTGCCGAACTCGTTGCGGCGACGGCGTAATCCCCGCCGACGGTCACGTCGACAGCAACGCCGGACGCCGCGGAAACGCGCGTGAAATCGGCGACGGCGTAGGTCTTGGTGTCGGCGAAGGCCGGCGCCGTCACCAAGACGGCGGCGAACACGGCTGAGCCGAACAAGGCTGATTGTCTCATAAGAACCCCTCTGATGGCGGTTTGACGTTTTGGCGAGGACAGAATGCCCGCAGTCCGCGCCGCCAACAACCCGTCCGCGACGGGACGTTATCGGCCTGCGCCGGAAGGCTCGCCGACGGCGTTCGCCAGGGCGATATCGAAGGCGATGGTCAAGCGCTGACCTGGCCCCCTGAAGGGGAGCGTTCCGTGCCAGCAATAGGACGGGAACAGCGCCAGCCGGCCGGGCCGCGGCTCAATGAGCCGGCGCGGCGCGGAGAGGGCGTCGACCGGAAAGGGCGGCTGTCCAAGCGCGAGGGAGCCCCGGCCGTCAGCGCCGCTGTCGGCGTCGCCGGGAAGATCGACGTAATAGGCTGAACTGATCCAGCCGCCCGGATGGACGTGCGAGGCGTGACTGCCGCCCGGCGCAAGCCTGACGGACCAGGCGCCGGTCACCCGCTGCGGCGCCTGACGCCCGCGGTGAAAGGGGTGACCCGGGTTCTCCGGCAACGCGGCTGCAAATCTCTCCGCAGCGCCGCGCGCTTCGCGGAAGAAGGCCGCGATGGCCGGCGACGCAACCGACTGCAACGGACGCCGCGTCTGCGAACCGCCGTGTACGGATTGTCCAAGCGGCGGCCCCGCCGCGCGATGGAGAGGCGCAAGGTCGGCGGCGAGCGCCGCGTTGAACGCCGCAATCGAGGGATAACCCGCGGGCGGGGTCAGCTCGATCGCGGCGATATCGCGATCAAGGTCAAGCAAGTCGTCAGCTTCAGGCGATCGTTGCGCCGCCAGCGACGTCCACAGGAGCGCGAGCCAGAGCTGATCGAAGGGCGCGACCGCGAGAATGCGCCGCGCTATCGCTTCGGCCTCGGCGGCGGCGCCGCTTGTCAGGAGCAGTCGGGCAAGCGGCGCGTGCGCGGCGCGATCCCCAGGCGCGCGCGCGGCGGCGGCGCGGGCGCGCAAGAGGGCGCGCGGGAAGTCGCCGTCGAGGCGCAACAACTCCGCGGCGAGCACGTCGGTCGCCGCCGACGGGCCGTTGGCGGCTTCGGCGTTTGCGAGCGCGGCGAGCGCCTCGTCTCGCCGGTCGAGGCGCGACAGGACGGAAGCGGCGCGAAACGCCGCGGCGCCGCCGCGACCGACGGCGTCTTGAACGAACGCCTCGAGCGGCCCCTGATCCGCTTTTTGAAACAGCAGCTCGGCAAGCAGGGCGAAGGCCACCGGATGGCCTGGCGCCTGCGCAAGGGCCCGCCGCAGCGCCGCCTCCGCCACGACATTATCGCCGGCAAGATAGGCCGCCTCGCCGAGGCGGGCCGGAATCTCTGCAACCTGCGGAAACGCCCGTTCGGCCGCGCGGAAGGAAATGGCCGCGACTTCCGGCGCGCCGAGCGCCATCAGCGCGCGCCCTTCGTTGAACGCGGCCGCCGGATGGGCGCCGTCGAGCCGTAGCGCCGCGCGCGCCGCAGCGAGCGCCGCCTCAGGGTCATGCAGCGCCAGATGGGCGCCGGCGCGCGCGGCGAAGGCGTCGGCGTCGTCGTCGCGGGCATTCTGATCAAGGAGGGCGAGCGCGCCGGCGGGATCGCCGCGGTCGATCAGATCCTGCGCCGCGTGCGCCGCGCTGGCAGCCCCGGACAGGTTCATCATCGTCGTCCCGTGCTCGATCGTTTCATTCAGGCGGCGGCGTCCTGGTGGTCGGTGATGACACGGATGAAGATGTCGCCGAACGCCTCGGTCTTGGCTCTGCCGACGCCGAAGACGCCGCCGAAATCGCCGATCGTTTTCGGCCTTTTCGCCGCCATGTCGAGAAGCGTGCGATCGGAAAAGATGACAAAGGCGGGAACGCCCTGTTCCTGCGCGAGATCGCGGCGTTTCGCCTTCAGGGCGGCGAGGAGGGCGCGATCAACGGCGCCGGCGTTCGCCGTCGCGGCTTCCGTCTGACGGCGCGCTTGCCGCGGCTCAGGGCGCATGGCGAAAGTCGCCTCGCCGCGCATCAGGCCCGGCGCGCGCGGGCCGAGCATCAGTCCGCCATACTCCGCATCGACGCGGATCAGCGCCGCGGCGTTCATCTGGCGGATGACCGCGCGCCATTCGTGCTGGCGCCATGCCGCGCCGCGGCCGTAAACAGTGAGCGCGTCATGGCGCCGCTCTTCAATTTTCTGCGTCTTCGCGCCGCGAAGGATGTCGATGATGTGGCCGGCGCCGAACATCTCGCCTGTTGCTTCGACAGCAGCGAGGAGAAGACGCGCCTCGGCCGTCGCATCGATGAGGCCCGCCGGCGTCCGGCAATTGTCGCAATTTCCGCAAGGCCCGATCGACTGCCCGAAATGGGCGAGCAGGGCCTGCCGGCGGCAGGCGGTCATCTCGCACAGCGCGCCCAGCTCCTCGATGCGCCGCTTTTGCGCGGCGCGCGCGGCCTCGGGCGTCGCAGGGTCTATCATCCGTAGACGGCGCATCACGTCGCCCGGCCCGTAGAGAAGGACCGCGCGGGCGGGCAGCCCGTCGCGCCCCGCGCGGCCGATCTCCTGGTAATAGGCTTCGATCGAGGACGGCATGTCCGCATGGATGACGAAGCGGATGTCGGGCTTGTCGATCCCCATGCCGAACGCGACGGTCGCGACGACGATCAGGTCCGGTTCGGTCAGGAACGCGTTCAGCCGCTCGGTACGCGTTTCCGGGTCGAGCCCTGCGTGATAGGCGACCGCCCGCCGGCCGCTCGCGGCGAGATGCGCGGCGACATCCTCCGTCGCGGCGCGGGAGAGGCAATAAACAATACCCTGTTCGCCGGGATGCTCGCCGACAAGCGCGGCGATGCGATCACGCGCGCGGTCTTTCCGTTCGATCGCGATGTCGATGTTCGGCCGGTCGAGATCTTGCACGAAGACCATGGCGTCGGGACGCAGCAGCCGCGCGACGATTTCGCCCCGCGTGCGCGCGTCCGCCGTCGCGGTGAAGGCGGCGACCGCCGCGTCGGGGAAGCGTTCCTTCAGTCCGGCGAGCGCCAGATAATCCGGGCGGAAGTCATGCCCCCACTGACTGACGCAATGCGCCTCGTCGACGACGAAGCGCGTGACGGGAAGCCTCGCCAGCGCGTCCAGCATGCGCGCGGTCATCAGCCGCTCCGGCGCCATGTAGAGAAGCCTCAGCGCGCCGGCGGCCGCCGCACGCCAGTCGGCGACGCTCTCCTCCCGCTCGCGCCCCGAATGAATGACGCCGACCGGCGCCCCGACCGCTTTCAACTGCGCGATCTGGTTGTCCATGAGCGCGATCAAGGGCGAGACGACGATCGTCAGCCCGCCGCCGATTAGGGCGGGAAGCTGATAACAAAGGCTCTTTCCGGCGCCCGTCGGCATGATGGCGAGGACGTCGCGGCCGGCGATCAGCGCACTGACGATCTCCGCCTGCCCAGGCCTGAAGGCGTCAAAACCAAAGATCGATTTGAGGGCGAGCGAAGGGTTCATAATGGCCGGCGCCGGCGCAAAAGCGTGAAAGAACGCGCTCGCAGCCGGCCTACTCCTGATCGCCGGAACCTGCGCAGCCCATCCGCGTCAGGCGCGCGTCGCCGGCGTCCCACTGGAAAGTCGCTGTAAATCCTCCCGACGGCGCGCGCGCGGTGCGCAGGCGATCCGGGCGCGCGGGCTCGGGCGTCATCGCGAAAATCTCGTAATGCTGCGTCCAGCGCGCCGTCTCGTCGCGCGGTTTGCCGGTACGCGTCCTCATCCGCGCAACGCCCGGGCCCACAAAGCAGGCCGGGCCCTCGGCCGTCGTGACGCCGGCGTCCGGCAAACTGAAAAGCAGCGGCCCGGCGGCGAGCCGGCATTCGAGTAAGCCGGCCCCCGTATCGTCGTGACAGTAGACGATATCGTCGCTGAGCCGGGCCAACAGATGCGCCTCGACGAGCGGAGGATAGAACCACTCGAAAAGATCGGACCGCTCGAATTCGGACAATGTCGCCAGCGCGCGATCCAGCGCTTCGTCGGCGCGGCCAAGTTCATAAATCGAGCGGCTGAGTTCGGCTTCAGCGCGCGGCAGCGCGTCACCGGAAGACTTCAGAGTCCGCGTCGCCCGTTCAACGTCCTTTGGCGTGGCCGCGCTGTCGGCGAGGGTTCGGCGGGCCTGTTCGATCTGGCGCCGATGCGAATCGACCACGGCTGATGACGCGCTCTCTTCCGACGCTGCTTGTTCGCGCGCCTTTCGGAGCCGGTAGATATGCCGGCCCGCCGCATACTGGGCGAGAAAGTCGCGCTCGATCCCGGCCGGGCAGCCGCCGCGATAAATGCCGCCTTTTTCAGCGAAACCGAATGCTTCGCCCGGCGCGCACAAGGCGGCGAGGCCGCTGTCGCGGCCGGCGCGGTAGGCCGCCTCGTCAGCGGCGATCGAAAACGCCGAGCACTGCGCCCTGCGCTCGTCGAACTTCAGGTCGCTTTCAGAATTGCGTCCGTCGAGATAGCCGAGCGCGCGCCAGTCGGCGCCGGCGCACGCGCTCTCGTTCATCTGCGTCGACTCGCAGCCGCCAAGGATCAAGACGAAAAGTCCGACAGCCGCCGCAAGCGCGCGCATGATTTCCCCTCCGCTCCGCCGTTTCCGACAATCCTACCAGTATTCGCTCTCGAAGTCAGAGGCGCGCCGATTGCGCGTCGGCGACTGAAGCGGCGCTCACCCCGCCATCGCGGCCTTGAAGTGCTCGTCGATCTTGTCGAGGAACTTCGTCGTCGTCATCCACTTCTGCTCGGCGCCGATTAGGACGGAGAGGTCCTTCGTCATGAAGCCCTTCTCAACCGTGCGGATGACGGTTTTCTCAAGCGTGTCGGCGAAGCGCGCGAGCTCCGGCGTGTTGTCGAGCTTGGCGCGGTGCGCAAGGCCGCGCGTCCACGCGAAGATCGAGGCGATGGGGTTTGTCGAGGTCTCCTCGCCCTTCTGGTGCTGGCGATAGTGGCGGGTGACGGTGCCGTGCGCGGCTTCGGCTTCCATGATCTTTCCGTCCGGCGTCAGCAGCACGGAGGTCATGAGGCCGAGCGAGCCGAACCCTTGCGCGACCGTGTCGGACTGCACGTCGCCGTCATAGTTCTTGCAGGCCCACACATAGCCGCCCGACCATTTCATGCAGCTCGCCACCATGTCGTCGATCAGGCGATGTTCATAGGTTCCCTTGAACGGCGCGAACTGCTCCTTGAATTCCTTGTCCCACAGCTCCTGGAAAATATCCTTGAAGCGGCCGTCGTATTTTTTGAGGATGGTGTTCTTGGTCGACAGGTAAATCGGATATTTCCGAGCCAATGCGAAATTGAAGCAGGCGCGCGCGAAATCTCGGATTGAATCGTCGAGGTTATACATCCCCATGTAAATGCCCGCGGACGGGGCCTTGAAAACTTCCTTCTCGATCACTTCGCCGTTGTCGCCCTCCCATTTCATGGTGAGCCTGCCCTTGGCCGGAAACAGCATGTCGGTCGCGCGGTACTGGTCGCCGAAGGCGTGACGGCCGATGACGATCGGCTGGGTCCATCCCGGAACCAGCCGCGGCACGTTCGAAATGATGATCGGCTCGCGGAAGACGACGCCGCCCAGAATGTTGCGGATCGTGCCGTTCGGCGACTTCCACATTTCCTTGAGGTTGAACTCTTTGACGCGCGCCTCATCCGGCGTGATCGTCGCGCATTTGACGGCGACGCCGTATTTCTTCGTCGCTTCCGCCGAGTCGATCGTCACCTGATCATTGGTGCGGTCGCGCTCCTCGATGCCGAGGTCGAAATATTTGATGTCGATGTCGAGATAGGGGTGAATGAACTTGTCCTTGATCATCTGCCAGATGATCCGGGTCATCTCGTCGCCGTCCATGTCGACGACGGGGTTCAAAACCTTGATTTTCTTCATGGAATTATCCTGCAACGGAACGGGAGCGATGATGTTGCGTCGCTATAGCAACCATCGGGCGGCGGCGCAAAGCACAACTCACGCCCCCATCTGGCGCGCGGCGAGATCGAGCATGATCTCTTCCGACCCGCCGCCGATCGCCATCACGCGGACCTCGCGATAAATGCGCTCGATTCGGCAGCCGCGAATGAACCCCGCGCCGCCGAGAATCTGCATCGCCTCGCGCGCGCAGAATTCCATCGTCCGCGTCGCCTGCACTTTCAGCAGGGAGAGTTCGGCGATCGGCGTGTCCCCTTGCATCACGCGCCACGCGCAATGATCGAGAAACGCGGCGGACGCATGCGCGTGCCGCACCATTTCCGCAAGCTTGTGGCGGATCACCTGATGCTTGACGAGCGGCTTGCCGAAGGTCTCGCGCGTCATCGCCCAGTCGGCGGCGTCTTCAATGCACACGCGCGCAAAGGCGATCGCCTGCGCCGCCATGCCGAGCCGTTCATTGTTGAAATTGGTGACGATGCCGGCGAAGCCTGAATTCTCCGCGCCGATGAGATTCGCGGCCGGAACGCGCACATCGGCGAAATTGATGGTCGCGGTGTCCGACATCCACCATCCCATCTTCGGCAGCTTGGCGCGGGTGACGCCGGGGCTGTCGGCCTCGATAAGCAGAAAGGAGAGCCCGCCTGCGCCGGGTCCGCCGGTGCGCACCGCGACGGTCAGATAGTCCGCGCGATAGCCGGTCGTTATGTAAGTCTTCTCGCCGTTCACGATATAAAGGTCGCCGTCGCGCACCGCGCGCGTGCGGATGCCCGCGACATCGGACCCGCCGGAGGGCTCCGTCACGCACAGCGCGATCAGCTTGCGCCCTGCGAGCACGTCCGGCGCGATCCGCGCCTTCAGCTCATCGGACCCGAGCGCCAGAACCGGCGGCAGTCCGATCGAGTGCGTCATCAACCCGGCGATCAGACCGCCCGAGCCTGCGCGCGCCAGCTCCTCTGAAGCGACCAGCGAGTGGAAGACGTCGACGCCTTCGCGCACGCCGCCATACTCTTCCGGATAGCCGAGCGCGAGAAGGCCGGCCGCCGCGGCGCGCCGATAAAGTTCGCGCGGAAATTTTCCTTCCTCGTCCCAGGCGTTGACATGCGGGGCGACCTCGCGGTCGACGAAGGCGCGCACGGTTTCGCGCCACGCCTCATGCGACGGGGTGAGATGCGGGGAGGGCAGGCGCGTCGCGTCAAAGGAAAAGGGTTTCATACGCGCGAAGATGGCGCGGCGCGCAGAGCGGCGTCAACGACTGCGCGCATCGCTTGATCCGGGCCGGTCGGCGCTTCACCTTCCGCCGTCGCCGCCCGGCGGGCGGACGCTGCTGAAAGGATGACGGAATGAAGCTCTACCATTGTCAGGGCGCGCGATCGTTGCGGTGCGTGTGGGCGCTGGAGGAGATGGGGCTCGCCTATGAGCTTGAAACGCTGCCGTTTCCGCCGCGGATGTTCGCCAAGCGCTATAAAGAGGTGAATCCCCTCGGCACCGTGCCGGCGCTTGTCGACGGCGGAGCGTTGCTGACGGAATCGAGCGGCATCTGTCATTATCTGGCGGAGAAGTACGGGCCGACGCCGCTGCGCGTCGCGCCGGAGGAGAAAGACTACGCGCTCTACCTCAACTGGATGTATCGCTCCGATGCGACGCTGACCTTTCCGCTGACGATTCATTTTCGCTACACGGCGCTTGAGCCGCAGGAACGTCGCAACGCGCAAGTCGCGGAGGACTACAAGAAGTGGTTTCTCGGACGCTGGACCAGCGTCGAGGCCGGACTCGAAGGGCGCGATTATCTTTGTGCGGATCGTTTTACGATGGCCGACATCTGCGTCGGCTACGCCCTCTATTTCGCGCGGACGCTGAACGTCGCCGAAGCGATGACGCCGAATGTCGCGCGCTGGTGGGAAAGGATCACCGCGCGCCCGGCCTATGGTCGCGCGGCGGGACGCAGTTGACGCCCCCTTCCTTCGGCTCTCCCGCGAGGCGGGCGAGCCCCTCGCTCAGCACGGTTCACAAAAACCGCGGGGGCTTCGTCGGGGTCTCGCCCGTCAAAACTCTACACCACCCTGAAGAGACAAGGGGGCGCTCTGACGCCCTCGGACGGCGGCGTTCGTGGAAAGAGCGTCCCCCCTCAGTCACGGGCTCCGCCGTGACAGCTCCCCCGCGAGGCGGGTGGAGCAGAAGGGGTCAGCCCACGCGCCTTTCCTCATTCCCCGTTCCCCACCCTTTCTGCGCCGAGCGATAATCTGCTAGAGGGGCGGTAAATCACCAATCGGGAGATCGCCATGCGCGTCGGGGTGCCGAAAGAAATCAAGAACAACGAATTTCGGGTCGGCATGACGCCCGGCGCCGTTCGCGAATATGTCGCCCATGGCCACAAGGTGATGGTGCAGACGAACGCCGGCGCCGGCATCAAGGCGGCGGACGCCGACTACAAGGCCGCCGGCGCGACGATCGCGCCCGACGCCGCGACGATCTTCGCCGAGAACGACATGATCGTGAAGGTGAAGGAGCCGCAGCCTTCGGAATACGCGCAGCTTCGTTCCGGACAAATTCTCTACACGTATCTTCACCTGGCGCCGGATCCCGAGCAGACCAAGGGCCTTCTCAAGTCCGGCGTCACCGGCGTCGCCTATGAAACGGTCACGGATGATCATGGCGGCCTGCCGCTGCTGGCGCCGATGAGCGAAGTCGCCGGGCGCCTCGCCATCCAGGCGGCGGCCTATGCGCTGACGGCGCCGCAGGGCGGGCGCGGCCTGTTGATGGGCGGCGTTCCGGGCGTGCTGCCGTCGAAGGTTCTCGTGATCGGCGGCGGCGTTGTCGGCACGCATTCGGCGAAGATGGCGATCGGCCTCGGCGCCGAAGTGACGGTGCTGGACCGAAACCTGCGCCGGCTCTCTTATCTCGACGACATTTTCGGGGGCCGGGTGAAGACGCGCTATTCGACCTTCGAAGCGCTCGATGAGGAAACCGACGCTGCGGACGTCGTCGTCGGCGCGGTGCTGATCCCCGGGGCTTCGGCGCCCAAGCTCGTGACCCGCGACATGCTGAAGGGTATGAAACAGGGGGCCGTTCTCGTTGACGTGTCGATCGACCAGGGCGGCTGTTTCGAGACGTCGAAACCGACGACCCACGCCGAGCCGACCTATGTCGTCGACGGCGTCGTCCACTACTGCGTCGCCAACATGCCCGGCGCCGTGCCGATGACCTCTTCCCACGCCCTTAACAACGCAACACTCGCCTACGGCCTTCAGCTCGCCGATCAGGGGCTCGCGGCGTTGAAAAAGAACGCGCACCTCCGGAACGGGCTCAATGTCCACCGCGGCGCCGTCACCCACCGGGCGGTCGCCGAGGCGCTCTCGCTGCCGTTCACCGACCCGATGGAGGCGCTCGGCTGACCTTCACGAGGCGGTGATTGGGCGTGTTAAAGGCTCCATTCGTCGCAAAGGACGCTTGCGACACTTGTCACGACGGGCGAAGCTGGACCATAAGGGATGCGGGAGAATTCATATGCGCACGCAGTCTATAGCCCTCGCCGCTGCCGCCTTTGCGGCGCTGGCCGCCCCGTCAGCCGAGGCTCGGAGCGCATTCGCCGGAGCCCGCGTCGGCGGGTCGGCGACATCGGAGAAATCGAGCGAAGGCCGGTCGATCATCGAGGCGCTGGCGGCGTTTCTGAGCGTCGGCGTCAGCGTAAAGGCGACCCCGATTGCGGGCAGCGACGCGCCGCGATCGGCGACGGGCCGCGTGGAGCCGTGCGAAGAAGAAAAACGCCGCAACGAGGCGAAAGCCGCAGAAACACGCCGCACAGCCGAAGCCGAAAAGGCGAAGGCGCGCGGCGGCGAACCGCTCTACCTCGCGTTCTGACGATAGCTGAAGCCGGCGGCGGGCGTTCTTCGCCATGAACGCCGCCACCATCGCCTTTCTCCTTTTTGGCAACTTGGCGATTCTGCTCCTCGCGCTCGGCGCCCTGTGGGCGGTGAGCGTCCGGATCAAGGACGCAAGCATCATCGACATCGCCTGGGGGCCGGCCTGCGCCCTCGGCGCGATCGTGACCTTCCTGCGCGCCGACGGCGCCAGCCCGCGGGACATTTTGCTGGCGGTGTTGGTGACGATTTGGGCGTCGCGCCTCGCGCTGCATCTCGGCTCGCGCAATCTCGGGCATGGCGAAGACTACCGCTACGCGCGCATGCGCGAACGGCAGGGCTCGGACGCCGCCTTTGCGCGCTGGAGCCTCGTCAATATCTACATGCTGCAGGGCCTGATCGCCTGGTTCGTGTCCTGGCCGGCGCAGCTTGGGCAGCTGGGCGCCGACCGGCCGCTGGGGGCGCTTGCCTTCGCCGGCGTCGCTGTTTTCGCGACCGGTCTCCTCTTTGAGACTGTCGGCGACTGGCAGCTCAAGCGCTTCAAGGCCGATCCCGCCAACAAGGGAAAGCTGATGACGCGGGGGCTGTGGGCGTGGACGCGGCATCCGAATTATTTCGGCGACGCCGCGGTCTGGACAGGGCTGACGCTCATCGCGCTTGAGGGGCCTTATGGCTGGCTGACCGTCGTGTCGCCGGCTGTAATGGCTCACTTCCTCATCAACGTCTCGGGCAAGGCGATGCTCGAACGCGCGATGGAGAAGAAGTACCCGGAATACGCCGCCTACAGACGATCGACCAGCGGCTTCCTGCCGCTGCCGCCGCGCCGTCCGGATCAATGAAGGCCTGCCTATTGAATGAGCTTCACCTGCTCTCCGGCGCGAAGGGCGTTCGCATCGGCAAGCCCGTTGATGACGATGAAGCGATCCTGCTTCGCGGTTGCAAAGCTCGTTCGCTGCGCAAGGCTCGTCGCTGTGTCGCCCGACCGCGCAGTGACAATGCGGACGCGCTCGGTCGGCGGAACATTGACCGAACGGGGATCGATGCTGCGCATCGACGAAACAGAATCCGTGATCGCGCGCTGTAAACGCTGCGTGTCATTCGCCGGCGTCACCCACAGGAAGACGTAATTCGTCGAGCCCTCCCAGCGGATGACATAGGCCTGGACGTCGACGACGCCGCCTTGGGTCTGGGCGCGCGCGGTCCCGACGGCCGACGAGCGACCGTTGATCTGCACGGCGCGCGAGGGACCAAGATTGACGCCGAGGCTCTTGGACAGCGGCCCGTCGATGATCGCCGTCGGCGCTTCGGTCGCATTGGCGACGGTGAACTGGAACTGGCCGCCCGATTGCGAGCGTCCGACGACCGCCGAGCTGGTGTTCGCAAGCGTGAATTCCTGCGGGACGCTGAAAGCGAACCGCAGGTCCGGATGGATGAACTCATTGCCGCGAATGAAACCCTGTTTCATCGGGTCGTCGCCGTAGAGCATGCCGTCGATCATCTGCAGATAGGTCTGCCGGCTCCGCTCCCGCGAAACAATGCCCGCGGCGGCGACGACTTGCGCTTCGGCGGCCGCCCGGCGAACGCGGTCGGCGGAATTCGGGTGGGTCGACAAGAACTCCGGCGGCGCGGCCTGCCGGCCGGCGACGCGCGCTTCAAGGTCGGACCAGCGGCCGAGCGTATTCAGGAAATCCGCCGAGGCGATCGGGTCATACCCCGCCTTCGCGAGCAGTCGAACGCCGATAAGATCGGATTCATATTCCTGACCGCGCGAATATCGAAGCAGATAGAGCTGACCCAGCTGACCGGCGAGCTGCATGCCCTGCTGGCTGCCGGTTAGCACGCCGACGATCACCGCGCCGATGCCGGTGAGATTCGAGCGGCTGACCCGTTCGGCCGTGTGGCGCGCATAGACATGCCCGAGCTCATGCCCGAGGACGCCCGCGAGTTCGGCTTCGGAGTTGGCGAGGGACAGCAAGCCGCGCGTGATGTAAACATGTCCCGGCAAGGCAAAGGCATTAACGACCGGGCTGTCTAGCGTCGTGACGACAATGGGCGCGTTCGGCTGGTCGCCGGCGGCGATCAGTTTGCGCGCGACGCCGTCGACATAGGCCTTCAGTTTGGGATCGGCGATCTCGCCGCCGAATTGCGCGACGATCTGCGGATGCTGTTGCGCGCCGATCGCTTGTTCCTGCTCGCGCGACAGACCGAGCGGCCCGCCGGTCGAGGAACAGGAGGCGATCGCGATTGCGGCGATCGTTGCAGCAATTTTTCTCATGACCGCGCCGCTGCGTTGCGCGCTTCGCTTAAGCAAATTCAAGATCTCCCTCCCATTTATCGCCGGCAAAGACGGCAGCGTTATCGCAGCGGCCCGTTTCGGAGGCAAACGCCCGCCAGCGGGGGGAGAGACCCGCGGCGGGCGCAGCTCGTCATCGCATACACAACTGGAAACTTGCGCCAACCGCGCGAGAATCCCGCAAGGCTGGGGCGTCGGCAAAACGGTTCGTCCGCCGGGGGAGAACAAGGCGTCGTCCCGCTTCGCCGACTATCGCAAGCTTCCTCGCGACCGGGTTGTCAGATATTCAGCCAATTGCTGCAGCGCGAGACAAATTTCCGGCAAAAAAGTGGCGATCCATCACAAAATGTAGGCATGAATTGCAGAATTTTGCAGAGATCGCTTGCGCCACATATCAACGGCATAAGCAGTCCAGCGCTTAAGCTATTGAAATCTGACGTTTTAATTGCGCAGCAGCGCGTAGCTCACCCTGAAGGGGCCGCACCGCAAGGCAAGGCTCGACCTGAAAAAAACTGCAAGCTGCCGTCAGCGGATCTTTTCGACCTGCGCGAATTCCAGCTCGACCGGCGTCGCGCGGCCAAAGATCGAGACCGCGACCTTGACCCTCTGCTGGTCCTCATCGACGTCCTCGACGACGCCCGAGAACGACGCGAACGGCCCGTCGGTGACGCGGACGTTCTCGCCGATTTCGAAGGTGATCGTGGAGCGTGGGCGCTCGATCGAATCGGTGACGACGCCGCGGATGCGGTCGACTTCGCGCTGGGACACCGGCATCGGCCTGTTGCCCGAGCCGAGAAAGCCGGTGACCTTCGGCGTGTCCTTGATGAGGTGATAGGTTTGATCGTTGAGGACCATTTTCACCAGCACATAGCCGGGCAGGTAGCGGCGCTCGGTGTTGATCTTCCGGCCGCGGCGGACCTCCGTCACTTCCTCTGTCGGCACGAACACTTCTTCAAACAGGTCGGACATTCCTTTCTCGGCGGCCGATTGTTTGATCGCGTCAGCGACCTTGTTTTCGAAGTTCGAGTAGGCGTGAACGATGTACCATTTCGGTTCCATGGCGATGTTCCGTGTTCAAAAAAAAGCGATTACGCGCCGGCAGGACCGCAAGAAAGCTGCAGGCCGGCGCAAACGGCGAAGCGCAGCGTCTGGTCTACGATCAGGAAGAAGATCGCCATTACGATCACCATGATGAAAACCATGATCGTTGAGATGCGCGTCTCCTTCCAAGATGTCCAACTGACCTTCTCGGCCTCGGAGCGGACCTGCATCAGGAATTCCATCGGGCTGACGCGCTTCTTCTTTTTGACTTCCTCCGCCGAGCCTTCGATCGTTTCGGCGGCCTTGCCGCCAGAGTTTTTCTTATCCGCCATCGACCAGCGCCGTCCTCTTCGGGAGGCAGGGGGTCTCGGGCGCCGACCCCGGCGCGACCCTGCTTCACCATGTTGGGGAAAGAGGCGCTTACCTAGACCTTTTCTTTCCGGGGTCAAGACCGATCCGCCGAAAGCCTTGAACCCGGCAGGCTTCGGCCCTATTCGAAAGCGCGCACAGGGGTATAGCTCAGCTGGTAGAGCATCGGTCTCCAAAACCGAGGGTCGGGGGTTCGAGTCCCTCTGCCCCTGCCATCCGGCGCCGGCTGGCGCCGATGGCCTTCCGAACCCGCTTCGACGCGCTTCATCCCCCGAATTTTCTCCGATCCGCCGACCTGCATTTTCCGACGCGTTAACCAAAGTTGGCTACAGCCTTCGGGTCGGGGAGGGGCGGAAATTCGCGGCAGGTGTTTAATGAACAAGTATTCACCTCGGCGTCGCGGCGCCGTCACCCTTGACTCAGGCGCGCGTCTCATGGCGACGGCGCTCGCCGCCGGCGTCGGCGTCGTCGCCGTTATCTTCTCGCTTTTTGCTTATGATTACGACGCGCGGGCGAGGTCGCTCAGGGCGACCGAGATCGCCAGCCACATGACCGCGGTCGGCAAGACGACAGCGTGGGGGCTGGACGCCTGGTTCGATGAGAGGATGCATCTTGTCGAAGGCCTTGCCGCAGACCTCGGGACATTGGACGCGGCGGCCGCGCCGAGCGTGCTGCTCAAGGAAAACGGCTACCAGAATCGGTTCATCTGGACCTATTTCGGCGAGACCGACGGCCGCTATCACATCTGGCCGCTCGATGAGACGCTGCCGGGCGACTACGATCCGCGCACGCGACCCTGGTATCTTGCAGCTCTCTCGAAGGGCCGCGCGACGCTGACCGAGCCTTATCTCGACATCACGACAATGGTCGAGACGATTACGGCTTCGGCGCCGGTCTATCGGTCGGGAGCGCTGGCGGGCGTCGTCGGCGCCGATTTCTCGACAAAGGAGCTCAGCGGCGTCCTTGCGCAGACGACGCTTGGCGGATTGGGTTTCGTTTTTCTCACGTCGCCGGACGGCCGCGTCCTTTCGCATCCCGACCCGTCGGCCGTCGGAAAACAGCTTTCAGACCTGTTTGACGGACAGGCCCCGCGAATCAAGGAAGAGCCTCAGGCGGTGCGGATCGGCGGTGCGCGCAGAATAGTCACCTTCGTACCGGCGAGCGACAATCCGACGATCGACTGGCGGCTCGCCGTCGTCGTCGATCACGACGCCGCCTTTGCGGGGCTGGCCGAGTTTCGGCGCTCTGCGGCCCTCGCCACGCTCGCCGCGATGGCGCTGACCGTCGTCATACTCGGCTTCGTCATCCATCGCATTCTCGTTCGACCGCTCCTGCGCGCGCGGCGGGAAGCAGACGCAGCCAACGCCGCGAAGTCGGAATTCCTCGCCTCGATGAGTCATGAAATCCGTACGCCGATGAACGGCGTTCTCGGCATGGCCGAAGTGCTCCTGAACACAAATCTTGATCCGCGTCAGCGGGAATTGACCTCGATCATCGTATCTTCGGGAGGGGCGCTGATGACGGTCATCAACGACATTCTCGACTTTTCGAAAATGGAAGCGGGCAAGTTAAAACTGAACGCAAGGCCGTTCAATCTGCGCCAGATGGTCTACGAGGTCGCGACGCTGATGCAGGCGCGAGCTCTGGAGAAAGACCTTGAGCTGATCGTTCGCTATGCGCCCAATCTTCCTGAAGGCGTCGTCGCCGACGACTCCCGGTTGCGCCAGGTGCTCGGCAATCTGATCGGCAATGCGGTGAAGTTCACAGACAACGGCTACATCATGATCGATATTTCCGGTGAGAGGAAAGGCGACAATGTCGACCTTCACATCGGCATCGTCGACACTGGCATCGGCATTCGCAAAGAAGACATCCCGCGCATGTTCGAGAAATTCGAGCAGGCGGACGCTTCGAACACCAGGCGCTTCGGCGGCACGGGACTGGGCCTTGCGATCTGCAAGAACATCGTCGGGATCATGGGGGGCGAGATCGGGGCCGACAGCGAATACGGCAAGGGATCACGGTTCTGGTTCAAGCTGTCGCTGCCGGTTGATGATCGCATCAAGTCGATGCCGCGCGTGACGTCAGCGACGTTCGAAGGCGCGCGGATGCTCGCCGTCGATGACAACGCCGTCAACAGACGCGTCCTGGAGGAGCTTGCGGAGGGATGGGGCCTGCGGGCGACCGTCGTCAGCGACGGCGCTCAGGCGTTCAGCGCGTTGGAAGCCTCCGTCGCCGAGAGCGATCGTTACCATGTCATCCTCATGGACTTTCAGATGCCGCTTGAGGACGGCGTCGGCCTTACGGCGCGCATTCAGCGCGATCCGAGATTTGCGCAAATTCCGGTCATCATGCTGTCGTCGGTCGATTGTCCGAAATCCGACAATTCGAAAACGGCCGGGCGCTTCGTCACGACTCTGGCAAAGCCGGTCCGTCCGTCGCAATTGATGGACATCCTCGCGCGACTTCTCGCCGAAGACGCCTCGCGTTCCATCGGTATGGTGGCTGAGGCGCAAAAAGTCGTCGAACAGGAAGCCTCGCTTGCGGACAGCGACGAGCGGCCGAAAATCTTGATCGCCGAGGACAATGTCGTCAACCAACTTGTCGTCACGAACCTGATCTCCAGCCGGGAATATCACGTCATTATCGCCGAGAACGGCCGCAAGGCGGTGGAGCTGTTCCAGAAACACCGGCCGGCCGCGATTCTCATGGATCTTTCGATGCCCGAGCTTGACGGCTACGAGGCGACGCGACAGATCCGCCGGATCGAGGCCGAGCGTGGTTACGAGCGAACGCCGATCATCGCTGCGACGGCGCACGTGCTGGAAGAAGACCGCGATCGCTGTCGGCTTGCGGGAATGAACGACTTCATCCCGAAACCGATCCGCAAGCCGCAGCTCGACCAGACGCTTCAGAAGTGGGTCGAGGACGCAATTGCGTGGAGCGCGGCCGCCTCGGCCTGATCGCCTCAGCTCTGGCGAGCCGGAAGACGAGCCTCGATCGCCGCAAACCGGCTGAGTTCGGAACCCGTAAGCACACCGTTTCGGTCAAGATCGGCCGCAGTCAGCGACTCAAGCCGCATCGCCACAAATTCCTCACCCGACATGCGCTGATCGCCGCCGGCGAACAGCGCGTAATCGCGCTCCGCGGCTGCTTCCACGCGCGCGCGATCGGCGGCGGTCCAAGCCTCCGCGCGCGGCAGCGCGGCTGTGCGAACGCCGCCGGCGTAATCCACGGGAACAAATCCGTTAAGCCGGGCAAGCTCCGCCGAGACCACTGCAAACGTCAGGAACTCGTCACTGGAAAGGGTTCCATCATTGTCGAGATCTGCACGGTTGAAGACCGATTTCGCCGTGGCGGCGACGGTCGCCGCCTCCAGGTGCGTTGCAGGCGCCCCATAGGCGCCGTCCGTTTCAACGGAGGCGGCGTGAACGAGCCCGGCGCCAGCCGCCAGGACGGCGGCGAATCCCGGCAGAACCAGAAATGGAAATCTTGATTTCGGCATGGCGCTTCTCCCGATCGGAACGCTCCCGACTTAGGCGGCAAGCTTGGCCGATCGCGGGATGAAACCGGGGAATTGTCGTGGCGATTTCGGCGCAACGGCGCCCGCGGGGGGTGATTTGCGCCAGATTATGGCGAAATCGCCTTATTCCGCCGGCGCGAGCGGGCGTTCTGACTCAACCCGCGACCATCGCTCTTTGAGTTTCGCCGAGGTTAGACGCGACCCGTCTGGGGACCATCCCGGCGGACCAAGGGTGTAGCCGATGACGTCGCGCAACGAACGCGCCGAGAGCAAGTCCTTGCCCATATTGATCCATTCATTGAATGCGATGACGAATGGATTGAAGGATCCGAGATTCTTGATGATGCCGTAGCGCGGCCTCTCGGCGGCGTCTTCCGGCACGAAACTGCCGAACATCCGGTCCCACAGCATGAAGACGCCCGCATAGTTGGCGTCGAGATAGCGAGGATTGGTGGCGTGATGCACGCGGTGATGGCTCGGCGTATTGAGGAGCCATTCGAACCACCGCGGCAACTTGTTGATCATCTCCGTGTGGATCCAGAACTGATAGATCAGGTTGATCCCGAAGGCGAAGACGATCATCGCGGGGTGGAAGCCGATCAGGACGAGCGGCGTCGTAAAGATCGCGCCGTTGATCAATCCGCCGGTCCAGGTCTGCCGGAGCGCCGTCGTCAGATTGTAATGCTGCGAAGAATGGTGGACGACGTGCGTCGCCCAGAAGAGCCTGCGCTCATGGGCGATCCGGTGCAGCCAGTAGTACCGGAAATCGTCGAGCACGAAGCAGAGCAGGACCGCCCACCAGGTGTTCGGAATGTCAAAAAGCCGGAATTGATAGGCCCACGTCCATAGCGCTGCGAGAAGAAATTTCGCGCCGAGGAGCGGCGCCGCCTGGTTGCCGAGCCCCATGAGCAGGCTCGCGGCGGCGTCACGCGTTTCATAACGGCCGCGCTTCGTCACCTTCCACGCCGCGATTTCGGCGATGATGGAAACAATGAAGAGCGGAACGGCCAGCGTGACGACGTCGGGAAAATTCATCCCGGGATCATACCCCGCCACGCTCGAGTCGTAAAAGCCACTGCTCAGCGGCCGTGTTGTCCGCCGCCGCGACGCGCACCGCTCGCCGCGAAGGCTCCCGCAGCAGGAATAGGAGCGCCGAACCCTCCCGTTCGACCGTTGCGCTGGAACGTTTCAGGCGGCGGGTGGCGAAGTCATCGCCGATCGCGAAGACAAGACCGATCTCCGCGCCGTCCGCCGACCACACGGCGGCGGATTTTCCGTCAACGCCGACCAGCCACCGCCCGGGTTTGAAGTCGGGCTCATCGAAGCCGAGCCGCTCGGCTGCGGCGGGCAGCGTCACCCGGGCCGAACGCCAGGCGCCGAGCAGATAACTCAGCCCCACAAGCAAGGCGACGCCTGCGAGCGAAAATCCGAGTTCGATGAGCAGGTCCTTCGGCAAGGCCGCCGTGTCGCCTAGCCCGGAATTTCGGAGTCGGCGAAGAAATAGGCGATCTCCTGCCGCGCCGTCTCCGGTGCGTCCGATCCGTGGACGGAGTTCTCACCGATCGACTCTGCGAATTCAGCGCGGATCGTGCCGGGCGCCGCCTTTTTCGGATCCGTTGCGCCCATTATCTCGCGGTTTCGTGCAACGGCGTTCTCGCCTTCGAGAACCTGCACGACCACCGGCCCGGAAATCATGAAATCAACGAGCTCACCGAAGAAAGGACGCTCCTTGTGGACGGCGTAGAAGCCTTCGGCCTGCTGGCGGGTCATGCGAATGCGCTTCGACGCGACGACGCGCAGACCGCCTTCCTCAAACTTGGCGATGATCTTGCCGGTGAGGTTCCGGCGGGTCGCATCCGGCTTGATGATCGAAAACGTGCGCTCGCGCGTCATGGGTCGCTCCTTGAATTTGCTCTTTGGCTGAATTTGGCGGGTTCCCTATCAACAGCTTCGCGCCCCGGCAAGCGGGCGATTGCGCGCCCTGAAGCCTCCGGATAAGCCCCGCGGCCATGTTGCAGATCAACGACCTCACCTACCGGATCGAAGGCCGCCCGCTCTTCGAGCAGGCGACAGCCGCCCTATCCGAGGGGTGGAAAGTCGGCTTTGTGGGCCGCAACGGGGCCGGCAAGTCGACGCTTCTCCGCCTCATCAGGGGTGAGATTCATGCCGATGACGGGACGCTGGCGGTCAATCCGCGCTGGCGCATCGGCGGCGTCGCGCAGGAGGCGCCTGCTTCCGCGGTCTCGCTGATCGAGATCGTACTGAGTTTCGACACGGAGCGCGCGGCCTTGCTCCAGGAGCTTGAGCATGCCGTCGAGCCGTCGCGCATCAGCGAGATCCACCTCCGGCTCTCCGACATCGGCGCGCACTCGGCGGAGGCGCGTGCAGCCGCCATTCTTTCCGGCCTCGGATTTTCTGCGCCTGATCAGAAGCGTCCGGCCTCTGATTTTTCGGGAGGCTGGCGCATGCGGGTCGCGCTTGCAGGCGTCCTCTTTTCTGCGCCGGACCTTCTGCTGCTCGATGAACCGACCAATTATCTCGATCTCGAAGGGACGATCTGGCTCGAGAGCTTCATCAAGCGCTATCCCAACACGGCGGTGATCGTCAGCCACGATCGCGATTTTCTCAATCGCACCGTCACGCACATCCTCGCGCTTGAGAACCGCAAGCTGGCCGTGTCCGCCGGCGACTATGACACCTATGAACGAAAGCGCATCGAAGCGCGCGCGAACGCCATGGCCTTCCGCGCCAAGCAGGAAGCCCAGCGCCGGCATATGCAGGCGTTCATCGACCGTTTCCGCGCAAAAGCATCGAAGGCGAAGCAAGCGCAAAGCCGCATCAAAGCGCTTGAACGAATGCAGCTTGTCGCCGAGCCGGTCGAGGAACGCTCCGTTCCCTTCAATTTCAAGAATCCGGCCCCGATGGCGCCCCCGATCGTAAGGCTCGCCGAAGCGGACCTTGGTTATGTCGAAGGGAAACCCGTCTTGCGGAAGGTGAACCTGCGCATCGACAGCGACGATCGCATCGCCGTCCTCGGTCCGAACGGCGAAGGCAAATCGACGCTGGTAAAGTCGATCGCGGGCCGGCTGGCGCCCCTTGGCGGCGCTGTCCTCAAGCACAAGAAGCTCGACATCGCATATTTCGCGCAGCATCAGCTCGATGAACTTGTCGCGCATGAAACGCCTCTCCATCATGTCCGCCGCCTGATGCCGGACGCGACGGAGGCGCAGGCGCGGGGCGCGACTGCGGCGCTCGGCTTCGGCGCCGAAAAGGCGGATACGAAAGTGCAGAACCTCTCGGGTGGGGAGAAGGCGCGGCTGCTTCTCGGCCTCATCACCTTTCACGGACCGCACCTCATCATCCTCGATGAACCGACGAACCACCTCGACATCGACGCCCGCGCCAATCTCTCCGAGGCGCTGAACGATTTTGACGGCGCTGTCATTCTGATCACGCATGACGCCCATCTCGCGGCCGCGGTCGCTGATCGCTTGTGGCTGGTGAAAGGCGGGACGGTGAATCCCTTTGACGGGGACATCGACGATTATCGCGCGCTAGTGCTCGATGCTTCGAAGTCGGATCGCACCGACGGGCCGAGGCCGGGCGCCAGGGACGATCCGCGCGCAAAGGCCCGCCAGTCGGCGGCCCGCTCGCGCGAGGCCGTCGCCCCGCTGCGGAAAGAGGCCGAAGCCGCCGAAGCGCGCGTCGAGGAATTGAACGCGATCCTGCCGCGCCTTGACGCGGCGCTCGCCGAGCCCGGTCTTTACGACCGCAATCCGGCGCGCGCTATCAAACTTCAGAAGGAACGCGCGGCGCTTGTAGAGGCGATCGCCGGCGCCGAAAACCAGTGGCTCGAAAAACTTGCTGCAATCGAGGCCGCCGAGAATGCGTTTTAGCCTGCCTCGCTCTCGCCTTGGCCTGAAGTTTGCGGCATGACCGCGGGAGTTAGGGAAACAACGCCGATGAAGCCGCCCGCCGACTGCCGAACGATGGACGAGGTCCGGACCGAGATCGATCGCATTGACCAGGGATTGATCGACGCGCTCGCCGAGCGCTGGACCTATGTCGATCGCATCTGGGCGATCAAGCGCGCGGAAGCGACGGAGGCGAACGTGCCGTGGCGCAATCGCGCAGTCATCGACAGGGTTCGCGCCCGTGCGGCCGAGCGCGGCCTACCGCCGGAAATGGCCGAGGCCCTATGGCGGCAAATCATCGGCTGGGGCGTGCAGTATCAGGAGGAGCGGCTGCGCGATCAGTAGGCGCTGCTTCTTGCTGTTTCGCGCTCGGTTTTCGCCCGCTACCCTCAAGCCATGTCTGACGCTCCCTCCGACATCAATCCGACCATCGGGGCCATGCTGCGCTCCGCGCGGGATTTCCTCGCGCATGAGCATTCGCTGTTTCGCACGCTCGCGCTTCAGCCGGTGCTGATCGGGCGCGGCCAGGCGACCTTTGCATTGACGCTGTCGCCGGCGTTCGCAGGCTCCGACGGCTTCATCCATGGCGGGCTGTGCACCATCGTGCTCGACTCTATCTTCGGCCTGACCGTCTTCACGGCGATGGAAGAGGTCAAGCCGATCGCCACGATCAATTTGCGTACGGATTACGTTTCGCGCGCCATGCCCGGCGCGCGCGTCCGTTGCGCGGCGATCTGCGAGGCGGTCGATGACGACGTCGCCTATGTTTCGGGCAAGCTTACCCTTGAGGAGAGCGGCGGCCTTATCGCGGTCGCGAGCGGGGCCTTCATGATCGGCACGAAGGGGCCGATGAAGGGGATGCGCGTATGACCGCCGCGTCGCCGATTGCTGCGTGGCTCGGATTTTCGTCGCAGATCGCGGGGGAGGACCGGCTCTATCGTCTCGCCTTTAACGAGACGCATATCGGCAACCCCGCCATTCGCGCGCTTCACGGCGGGGTGATCGCCGCCTTTCTGGAGCTTGCGATGCAATCGGAGCTTCGCGCCAACGGTCACACGCCCGAGGCGACGGTCAACGTGACAATAGATTATGTCGCCTCCTCGCGCGCCGAGGACATGACGGCGCGCGTAAGGGTCATTCGCATCGGACGCCGGCTTGCGTTCCTGGAGGCGGAAGGATTCCAGGCCGACGGGGCCCGGCTTGTGGCGATTGCGCGGGCGTGCTTGAAACTTTCCTGACCCGTCCCAACATCGCGGCGGTCGCCTTTCGATGTCGCGGCTTCCGGAGCATTTCCCTTGACCGATTGGTATTCGATCGCCGGCGGGCTTGTCCTGCTCACCATCGGCGCTGAAGTCCTCATCCGCGGCTCCACTGCGCTCGCCCGGCAATTCGGCGTTTCGGAGCTTCTGATCGGGCTGACATTGGTCGGCTTCGGCACGTCGACGCCCGAACTGGTGTCGAGCGTGCAGGCCGCCCTCGTCGGATCTCCGGGCGTTGCGGTCGGCAATGTCGTCGGGTCGAACATCGCCAACATCCTTCTCATCCTCGGACTGTCGGCCGCCATCGCGCCCTTCATCGTCGACCAGAAGGCGTTTCGGCGCGACGGCTTCGTTTGCCTTGCCGCGACGCTTGCGGCGATCGCCGTCTCTCTGACGGGCGAGTTTTCCCGCCTCGCCGGCGTCGCATTCCTTGCAGCGATCATCTCTTACATCGTTTTTGCGTTCATCAGCGAGCGGCGCCATCCCGACTCCGCGCTTGCCGAACAGCATGTCGCTGACGCCGCCAAGGTTCAGGGCCCGCAGGCGATCTGGCTCGATATCGTGATGGCGATCGGCGGTCTCGCGTTACTTGTGTTCGGCGCGAAGTTCCTGGTGACAGGCTCGATCAACATCGCGGCCGATCTCGGCATTTCGGAAACGATCATCGGCTTGACGGTCGTCGCGATCGGCACATCGCTCCCCGAACTCGTCACCTCGATCATGGCGGCGGTGCGGGGAAAGTCCGCGTTGGCGCTCGGCAATGTCGTCGGATCGAACATCTATAATCTGTTTGGCATCCTCGGGATCACCGCTGCGATCAAGCCCGTTGCGGCCCCGGCTGAAATCGTCGCGTTCGACAATTGGGTGATGCTCGGCGCGACGCTGCTGATGATCTTTTTCGCAATGACCGGCAAACGCCTGTCGCGCGCCGAGGGCGTGCTGCTCGCAGTCTGCTACGTCGCTTATGTCGGATGGCTCGTCGCCAAGTCGTAAGAAGAAGGGCCCCTCTTGAGGGGCCCGAGGATACGCAACTGATCGGTGCAAGATACGCAACAGGCTTGGTCGTTGTTGAACGCAGGCAGGCGCCCCCGCGCGCCCGTTACAAGGACCCTATCAGCGCAACAGGATCGATGGCTTTGAGATTCTGACGGATTTCAAAGTGGAGCTGCGGCTCGCTCGCCGAACCCGTCTGGCCGACTTTTGCGATCACCTGGCCCTTACGGACGCGGTCGCCCTTCTTCACGAGCATCGCATCGTTGTGGGCGTAGGCGGTGACGAAACCGTCGTCATGCTTGATGAGCAATAGATTGCCGTACCCTTCAAGCTCGCTGCCGCGATAGACGACTTCGCCGTCGCCCGCCGCCCGCACCGGCGTGCCGACCGGCGCAGCGATGTTGACGCCGTCATTGCGCTTGCCGGCGTCGCTGAGGCCGAAGGAACCGATGACGCGCCCTTGCACCGGCCAGTCGAAGAGGCTGCCCGATGTCGTGGTCGCGGATCCGTATGAGACGTTTCGCGCAAGGTCGCCGACATCGGCGCCCGGCGCGCGCGGGGCCGTCGCGACGGCGCCGGAGCCGCCGGGAATCCTCAGCGTCTGGCCGACACGCAACGAATAAGGCCGCCCGATCGAGTTCGCCTCAGCGATCGCATCGACCGAGGCCCCGGTCGCGCGCGAAATTGAGTAAAGCGTGTCGCCCGAGCGCACCACATGCGACGTTTCGCGCGGGGGCGCCGCTGCGGCGGCTGCGGCCGCGCGCGCCGGCGGCGTTGAATTGGCGGGTACACGGATGATCTGCCCGATTTCGAGACTGTAGGGCGGCGCCAGCCGGTTGAGCGAAATGATCGCCTGCGGCGCCGCGCCGGTGCGCCGCGCTATCGCATAGACCGTGTCGCCGGGCTGCACGGTCACCCGCCCAGGGAGTTCCGCCGCGGGCTCAAAGGGGTCGATATTGTTCTGGGCGATGTAGGTCGGCCGGAACGCCGATCCGCGCTCCTCGCGCCAGGTTTCGTTCACCGGCGTCAGCGGCGCAGGGCCCGTGGCGACCGCCGGCTCGATGACGACGCCGTCAAGCGACGGCGTGTAGGAGGAAGCGCCGTAGGCGGGCGCGCCGTAAGTCGAATAGACAGTGCGCGGGGCCGTCGCTTCCGCGCGCGAATTGTAAATCCGCGCCGTGTGCTGGTGCGGCTGCGTCCCGTAAACGACCGGCGCACGGTGCGATGTGCCGCAAGCGGCGAGCGACGCCGTCGCCAGCAGGATCGCCGTCAATTGCCTGAGCCCGGCCTGGTTCATGGCCACTTCCTCGCCGCCCGTTCAGAGTTCGGTAACCAATCCCGCGGATCGGTTAACAAGCGGTTAATCAACGCTTGCGCCGCGCCTTTCGCAAGCCTTAATCGGCCGGCGCGCCGAAGGCCGCCGCCAACTGCTTGAGGCTGTCTTCATGGGTCAGCGCAAGATGCAGCGGCGTGATCGAGATGCGTCCGTCATAAATGGCGCGCAGATCGACGCCCGCCGGCGGGTTTGAGAGCGCGCCTTCGTACCCGTACCAGTAATAGCTGAAGCCGCGCAGATCCTTGCGCTCCTCGATGAAGAGCTTGAAGTCGTCGCGATGGCCCTGACGCGTCACCGCGACGCCGGCGACGGCGTCCGGGTCGCGGTCGGGGAAGTTGACGTTGACGACGACATCCGCCGGCCAGCCGGTTTCGATCAGCTTGCGGATGATGTCCGGCGCATGCTTCTCCGGCGTCGACCAGCGGGCCTTGTCGCGCTGGAACCTCGCGAGCGAGAGCGCAATCGAGGGAATGCCGAGGCTCATCCCCTGGAAAGCGCCGGCGATGGTGCCGGAAACGGTCACGTCCTCAGCGAGGTTCTGGCCGTTGTTGACGCCGGAGAGCACGAGGTCGGGCCGCCGGTCCATCAGCTTGTGCACCGCCATCATCACCGCGTCGGAAGGCGTGCCGGAAACGGAAAAGCGGCGCGGATCATATTCGCGCACGCGGATGGGGTTCGCGAGGGTGAGCGCCCGGGCTGCGCCCGACTGCTCCTCATGCGGCGCAACGACCCAGACGTCGTCGGACAACGCGCGGGCGATGGCGACGAGGCTTTCAAGCCCGCGCGCGTGAATGCCGTCGTCATTGGTGCAGAGAATGCGCATCAGACCGCCTTTTCGTGGTCACCCCGGACGGCGAAGCCGATCCGGGGGCCATCTCCTGAATTATCGCCCCGCATGGCGGCTGCGTGCGGGAGCTGGATCCCTGATTCGCCGCTTCGCGTCGCCCCGGGATGACGGGAACCGCCTGACCGCAGTGCGTTCATTTCCCGATCTTCTTCATTCCGCCCATGTACCCCTGCAACGCCGCCGGCACGGCGACGGAGCCGTCCGCCTGCTGATAATTTTCAAGAATCGCAACCAGCGTCCGCCCGACCGCGAGGCCGGAGCCGTTGAGCGTGTGCACGAACTCCGCGCCCTTTTCGCCTTTCCGGCGATAGCGCGCCTTCATGCGGCGCGCCTGGAAATCGCCGCAATTGGAGCAGGAGGAGATCTCGCGATAGCGGTTCTGGCCGGGCAGCCAGACCTCGATGTCATAGGTCTTGCGCGAGGCGAACCCCATGTCGCCCGCGCACAGCGCCATGGTGCGGAAGGGAAGGTCGAGTTTCTTGAGGATCGCCTCGGCGCAGGCGGTCATGCGCTCATGCTCCTCGACGGACTTCTCCGGCGTCGTGATCGAGACGAGCTCGACCTTCGAGAACTGGTGCATGCGGATCATGCCGCGCGTGTCCTTGCCCGCCGCGCCCGCCTCGGAGCGGAAGCACGGCGTCCACGCGGTGTAGCGGCGAGGCAGGGTGTCGTCGTCGACGATCGCGTCAGCGACGATATTTGAGAGCGTGACCTCCGCGGTTGACGTCAGCCAGTACCCGTTCGTCGTCAGGAACAGGTCCTCCTCGAATTTCGGCAGCTGGCCGACGCCGAACGGCGCGATGTCGCGCACCAGCGCCGGCGGGGAAACCTCCGTGTACCCGAACTCCGCCGTATGCGTGTCGAGCATCAGATTGGCGATCGCGCGTTCCATCCGCGCGAGCGCTCCTGAAAGCAGGACGAACCGCGCGCCTGACATTTTCGCGGCGGTTTCAAAATCCATTAGCCCAAGCGTTTCGCCGATGTCGAAATGCTCTTTTGCGTCATTGATGCGTCTGGGCTCGCCCCATTTCCGCACTTCGACGTTGCCGGTCTCATCGGCGCCGTCCGGAACATCCGTAGCGGGAAGATTTGGAATCGCGGCGAGAATGTCGTCGAGCTTTTTCTTCTCCGCCGCTTCCTCGGTCTCAAGGCGCGGCATTTCCTGCTTGACCGCTTCGACTTCGGCCATCAGGCGCGCGGCCTCCGCCTCGTCTTTTCTGGCCTTGGCGGCGCCGATCGCCTTCGAGGCGGCGTTGCGCTTCGTCTGCAGGTCCTGAAGGCGCGAGGTCAGCGCGCGCGCTTTCTCATCAAGCGCCAGAATTTCGGATGACCGCGGCGCCAGCCCGCGGCGCGCTAGTCCGGCGTCAAAAGCGGCGGCGTTTTCGCGAATGAATCGGATGTCATGCATGGCGGCGACGTATAACGGGGGTTGGGGAGGGCGCAAGGAAGGGGGATGGTGGGGCAGCGAATAGTGAATGGAGGCCTGCGAGCCTTCCCTGCCGCTCATTCCCAAGCAAGCAGTACTCCACCGTCCCGCTTGCGCCGGAATGCGCGGAGAGAGCGGATCGCGAAGTTAGCGGCTCCGACCTGGCGCGGGCATGATCGGAGGAACAGACGCTTTTCGCCGGCCTCAGCCAGCCCTAGCGCCGCCGCTTCTTGCGGCCGAACTCGTCCTCGTCCTCATCGTCGGTCCATTCCTGCGGCTTTTGGGAACCGCCGAGATTGGCGAAGACCTTGTCGAGATCGATCGGCTTTTCGCGCTCCTCGCGCGGCGCTTCGATGCGCGCCTGCGCGACGGTTTCGGTTGCGGGCTTCAGCGTCGGGCTGGTGTCCTCCGCGGGCGCGAGCTTGGCTTTTTTCGCAGCCGCCTTCCTCACCAGCATGTCGAGATCGGTCTGGCTGCACAGGCCGAGGCCGACGGGGTCCTGCGGCGTGATGTTCGCAGAATTCCAATGCGTGCGGTCGCGCACCGACTGGATCGTCGACTTGGTGGTGCCGAGCAGCTTGGCGATCTGCGCATCCGAAATTTCTGGGTGATTGCGCACGACCCAGAGGATGGCGTCAGGCCGGTTCTGGCGCTTTGAGACCGGCGTGTACCGCGGGCCTTTGCGCGGCGCCTCGGCGACGATCGTTTTCGCGCGGGCGAGTTTCATGCGGTAGTTTTCGTCCGCCTGCGCCTTGTCGAGTTCCTCGCGCGCGAGCTGGCCGTTGGTGATCGGATTGATGCCGCGCACGCCGACCGCGACATCGCCGTCGGCGATGCCTTTGACCTGCAGGGGATGGAGAACGCAGAACTCGGCGATCTGGTCGAATGAGAGCGAGGTGTTCTCAATCAGCCAGACGGCGGTCGCGAGCGGCATCAGCGGTTTGTCAGACATCAGGGCGTCTCCAAGAAAATCCATTAGTCCGGGCCGCCCATTGAAGGACGGCCCGCGCATACCCCCCGGAATTTTAGGGAATAGCGCCGCGCCCCAGAGGGGGTGCGTTTCGAGCCGGCTTATAGGGGGCTTGGCCGAAAAGGCCAAGACCGGATCAGGCCGGACGAAGCAGGATCTTGCCGGTATGGGCCCCGGCCTCCATCCGCCGATGGGCTTCCGCAGCCTCGGCCAGCGGAAAGACGCGGTCGGTGACCGGCCTCAGCCGCCCCTCGGCGAACAGCGGCCAGACCTCGCGCCGCAGCGCCTTCGCGAGACGAGCTTTCTCCTCGAACGAGCGGATCTTCATGGTCGAGCCCGAAAGCCGCAGCCGCTTGCGCATCATCAGGAAAATGTCGATCTCTGCATTGTTGCCGCGCAGGAACGCGATCGAGACATGACGCCCGCCGGGATTGAGCAGCGTCAGGTTGCGTTTCACGAAATCGCCGCCCGCCATGTCAAGGACGACATCGGCGCCGCCGGTCTTGTCGATCTCGTGCTCCCAGTCGTCAGTGCGATAGTCATATGCCGCGTCAGCGCCGAGCGCGCGAATGGCGGCGAGCTTTTCCGCGCTCGACGCGGTGGCGATCACGCGCGCGCCGGTCGCCTTCGCGAGCGTAATGGCGGTGACGCCGATGCCGCTGCTGCCGCCATGCACGAGCAGCGTCTCGCCGGGTTTCAGGCCGGCGTCGTCATATACATTCGCAAAGACGGTGAAAAAGGTCTCCGGCAAACCGGCCGCATCGATGAGCGAAACGCCGGCGGGAACCGGCAGGCACGAGCCTTCATGCGCGAGCGCGAATTCGGCATAGCCCCCGCCTGTGAGCAGGGCGGTGACCGCATCGCCCGGCTTCCAGGCGGTGACGCCGACGCCGACCTTTTCAATGACTCCTGACGCTTCGAGCCCCGGAATATCACTGGCGCCCGGCGGGGGCGGATAAAGCCCGAGGCGCTGCAACACGTCAGGGCGATTGACGCCCGCCGCCGCGACCCGGATGAGCACTTCGTTCGGGCCCGGCGCGGGAATCGGGCGTTCGGCGGGAACAAGGACTTCCGGTCCGCCGGGCTTTGCTATTTCGATGACTTGCATGATCCGTAATTTAACAGCCGCGCGCGGGCTTGTCCCGCGCATCCACCTGCGCAAGCATCCGCAGGGGAGATCTGCGGATGATGGTGACAGGAACCGATGGAAGACGACCGCCCGAAAGAAGCGCCTGACCTGACGCTGGAGAAGATCGGCAAGCAGGACCTCTACACCATGTCGGTCGGCGATCTGAGCGCGCGCATCGCATCGCTGAAGGCCGAGATCGCCCGCTGCGAGGCCGCGATCGCGATCCGCAACGACACCCGATCCGCCGCCGACAAGCTGTTCAAGCTCTAGCCCGATATCTCCATCA
Source organism: uncultured Caulobacterales bacterium (assembly GCA_964529675.1). Classification (GTDB taxonomy): domain Bacteria; phylum Pseudomonadota; class Alphaproteobacteria; order Caulobacterales; family Parvularculaceae; genus Amphiplicatus. The sequence continues at coordinate 6,446 of CAZGXT010000003.1, read as the reverse complement.
GGAGCCCGCGCGCATCACGCGCGCCGTCGCCCATGCTCCACGCGCGTCCGTTAAGGCGCGCCTCCGCGGTCAACGCGAGCGCGCACGCGTCGAGGAGGTCGTCATCGGCGAAAATCGAGCGCGACGGATGAGCCTTGCGCGTATCGCGCAAGACACGTCTCGCCTCGATGCCCGCCTCAGTGAGGCGCCGCAGGCGTTCGTGCGTTCCCTCGATGGCGCGTTTGGGGTGCGCGCACGGCGTCCCGCCGAGGCGCGTGAAGGCGAGTTCGGGATGACCCTCAGCGACCCGTATCTGCATTTGCGGCGTCATCAGCGCGTCGAGCGCCCGGATTTTCGGCGTGATGTTCCAGGCCTGCTTCGACAGACCCGCGCCGCGTTCCTTGCCATAGGCGTTTGCGTCTTCGTACGCCGTGAACGCGAGCATGCCGCGCAGGGGCGCCGAGAAGACGCTCGATCGACGCAGCCCGATCCTCGCCCTTGTCTCGCGCTCGCACGCCCTTCCTGGCGCCTCGGGAAGCCCGATCGGCATATCGACGACGACCATCAGAGACGACGCGAGCGGTCCGTCCAGAAGTGCGCCGAACGAGTCCGCTATTGCGACACTCATTTCCCCTGATGCGACAGACCTGATCGCGGCGATCCACCCGGAGGGGCATCCATCGACGCCGGCGACGGTTTTTCCCCGTCTGGTTGCTGGCATATCGGTTGCTCTTGACCGGTTGAGAGGTGAGGGCGGCCGCGACGCCGCCTTGTCGTTAACCTAATTCTTGTTGTCACCGCGGGGGCGGTCCGGCAATCTGAATCAGCGGGCGGAAGGTCGGTGGGATGGAATTGGCGGAATTGAGCAGCGCGGCCCCGTCGGGTGCAGTCTCCTTCGTGCGGTCGGAAGTCTTCGCGCGGACGTTCCGCGAGGGCATGTCGCTCGTCGAGGAGACGGCGAACTATCTCGACGGCGAGGGACGCGACGCATCGAAATCGCTGTCTCGCTCGGCGGCGCTTTCCTATGCCGGCGCCTCAATGCGCCTGACGACCCAGCTGATGCAGATCGCGTCCTGGCTTCTCGTCCTGCGCGCGCTCCGTGAAGGCGACATGTCGGTTGTTGAAGCGACCGCCGACAAATACCGGCTCGGAAGGCGCGAAGCGCTGTCGCCCGACATGCTCAGCGGGGACCTGCCGAAGAAGCTGATGACGCTGATCGACGAGGCCGGCCAGCTTTACGACCGCATTCTCCGTCTCGACACGGAGCTGTTCCGCGCTGAGACCGCCCGGCCCAAGACGCAGGACGCCGCCGCGCAGCAGCGCGCGCTCCTTGATGCGTTTGGAAGAAAGTAGGCCTCAGGCCTTCTTGAGGCTGAACGCGCCGAATTTCTGCTGGAACTTCGACACCTGGCCCTTGTCGGCGATTTTCGCCGGGCCGCCGGTCCATGCCGGGTGCGACAGGGGGTCGATGTCGAGCGAGAGCGTCGCGCCGGCTTCGCCATAGGTCGACCGCGTCTCAAAGGACGACCCGTCGGTCATCACGACCTTGATATTGTGATAGTTCGGGTGAATGCCTTTTTTCATGGCGGCGGCTTTCGACTTGGATTTCCGGAATTTCAGCGAGCGCGGGCGTATAGGCTGCGGACGCCGGGATTGCAACCCCGGGGGTGGGGGGTGCAGCGCTTGTTCCCGCCGTTTAAGCCCGCCGCCAGAACCGGCGACAGGAATAACGGGTCCCGACCGATGAAGTTCATCTCCACCCGCGGCGGAGCCCCGGAAATCGGCTTCCGCGAGGCGGTCCTCAGCGGTCTTGCGCCCGACGGCGGGCTTTATATGCCCGCCCGCTGGCCGACCCCGCCTGGGGAGGGGCCTCGCGCGTTCGCCCGCCTCACCTTCGCTGAAGCCGCGGCGCGGGTGCTTGCGCCCTACGCCGGCGATGCGGTCAGCCTCGCAAATCTCGAAGCGATGGCCGCGCGCGCCTACGCCGCCTTCGACCACCCCGAAACCGCGCCGCTTCGTCCGCTGTCAGACGATACCGACCTCCTTGAGCTCTTTCACGGCCCGACGCTCGCGTTCAAGGACGTCGCGATGCGCATGCTCGCCGAGCTTTACGGCTGGGCGCTTGAAGGTGCGACGCGCGGCAAGACGATCATCGGAGCGACCTCGGGCGACACCGGGGGCGCCGCAGTCGCGGCCTTTGCGGACAAGCCAGGCGTTGAAGTCTTCATGCTGCACCCTAGGGGGCGCATTTCCGAAGTGCAGCGGCGCTTCATGACGACGGCTACCGCAACCAACATACACAACATCGCCGTCGACGGGACGTTCGACGACTGCCAGCGCATCGTCAAGGCGCTGTTCGCCGATGAAGAGCTGTCGCGCGCGCTCGATCTCGGCGGGGTCAACTCGATCAACTGGGTGCGGCTCGCCGTGCAGTCGACCTATTTCCTCACCGCCGCCGCGCGCCGACCGGCGGCGCATTTCGTCGTGCCGACCGGTAATTTCGGCGACATCTTTGCAGGCTTCGCCGCCAAGAAGTCTGGAGCGGGCCTTGGCGTTCTCGCGGCCGCGACGAACCGGAATGACATCGTCCGCCGCGCGATCCTGACGGGCGTCTATGCGCCCGACGAGGTCTCAGCGACGACTTCGCCGTCGATGGACATTCAGGTGGCGTCGAATTTCGAGCGGCTGCTCTATGAAGCCTCCGGCCGCGACGCCGAAGCGGTCGCCGGCCTGATGCAGGACTTCGCGCGCGACGGACGCTTTACGATTCCGCCGGCATGGCGCGCCGCGATCGCTGCGGACTTCGCGGCCGCGCGCGCCGATGAGCCGGAAGTCGCCGCCATGACGGCCCGTGTTCACCGCGAGCATGCGATGCTGGTTGATCCGCATACGGCCGTCGGACTCGTCGCTGCGGAGAAGCTGCGCCGGGAAGGCCGTCTCGCCGGTCATGTCGTTGCGCTTGCGACGGCGCACCCGGCGAAGTTTCCCGAAGCGGTCGAAGCCGCCGCAGGGGTCCATCCCGCCTTGCCGCCGCGGCTCGCCGCCATGATGGGCGCCCCCGAGCGGTGCGAGGCTGCGCCCGCCAGGGTCGCGGAGATCCGCGCGCTGATCGAAACCAAGAGCTCTTTCGCCGGAAGGACATCCCGTTGATACCTGATCTCATTGCTTTGCCGAACGGGGTGCGCCTCGTCGTCGATCCGATGCCGGGCCTCAGGTCCGCTGCGATCGGCGTCTTTGTCCGTGCCGGGACGATTGATGAAACGCGAGCGGAGAACGGGGCTGCGCACCTCCTTGAACACATGGCGTTCAAGGGCACGCGGCGACGCACCGCGCGGCAGATCGCCGAAGAGATCGAAGCGGTCGGCGGCTACATGAACGCCGGCACAGGATACACGCGCACCGGCTATTACGCGCGCGTCCTCAGCGGCGACGTGGCGCTCGGCTTCGACATTCTCGGCGACATTCTCGGCGATCCCGCGTTCGATCCTGCGGAGCTTGAAAAAGAACAGGAAGTCGTCATTCAGGAGATCGGCGAGGCGGCGGACCAGCCGGATGACGCCGTGATGGAGCTGTTGCAGACGCTCTCCTACGGCGACCATCCGCTGGGGCGTCCAATTCTCGGCACCAATGAGAGCGTCGAGGCGCAGACGCCGGCGACCCTTCGCGCGTTCATGTCGCGCACCTACAGCGCGCGCGACATGGTGATCGCGGTCGCCGGCGGCGTCGAGCCGGAGGCGGTCGAGCGCCTTGCGCGCAAGACGTTCGCCTTTGCGAACGCCGCGCCCGCGCCGCCGCGCCAGCCCGCGCGCTATGTGGGCGGGCGCCGCCATGAAGCGCGCGACATCGAGCAGACCCACCTGGCGCTCGCATTTGCGGGCGCTTCGGTCACCGCCGAGGACTATTACGCCACGCGCGTTTTCGTCGAGGCGCTCGGCGGGGGCATGTCGTCGCGCATTTTTCAGTCGGTGCGCGAGGAGCGCGGTCTTGCTTACGCCGTTCACGCCTTCGCCGACGCCTATGAGGATGTAGGGACCGTGGGCGTCTATGCGGGCACCGACGCGGGCAACGCCGCCGAGGCGATCGCCCTCATCCGCCGCGATATCGAAGCGCTCGCCGTCGCGCCGACAGAGCGCGAGATCGAGCGTTCAAAAGCGATGCTGAAATCGACCGTGCTGATGGCGCTCGAAAATCCCTCGAACCGGATCGAGACAGCGGTCGGCCAGCTCTACGCCCATGGCCGCCTCATTCCGCCGGAGGAACTCGCCGCGCGGCTCGACGCCGTGACGATCGCGGATGTGAAGGCGGCGGCGGCGAAGGCCCTTACGGGAGCGGCCTCGCTCTCGGTCGTCGGTCCGGGCAGGTTCGAGAGGCTTGAGGCTGCGCTCGACGGACGATAGGCCTCGCCGCGAAACAAGATTGCCCTCAGGGCCGTTCGGCGCGAAAAATCCCGGGAGTCGGAGCCGGGTGGTGGGCATCTCTTTGCTGAATTTCGATTTCGGGCGGGCGCCGCTGAAGCCGCCTTTGCTCGGCGCGGGCGCGGTTTACCTGCGGGCGCCGGAAGCGGAGGACTACGAAGCGTGGTCGCGCCTGCGCGAGCAAAGCCGGGTTCACCTCACCCGGTGGGAACCGGACTGGAAACCCGAGGACGCCAAGGCCGACGCCTACCGGTTGCGGCTGCGGGCCTATGATCGCCAGTTGCGTGTGCGCGCCGGCGTCGCGTTTCATGTCTTCGACCGCGCGGACAGGCTCGTCGGCGGCGTGACGCTCTCGGACATCCGCCGGCATGCCGCCCAGTCGGCGACGCTTGGCTACTGGATTGGCGCGCCTTTTCTGCGCCGCGGCTATGGATTGGCTGCGGTGACAGCCGCGACCGCCTATGCCTTTGAAGGCCTTCAGCTCAATCGCGTCGAGGCCGCCTGCCAGCCGGGCAACGCCCCGTCGCGCGCCTTGCTCGCCAAGGCGGGCTTCGCCGAAGAGGGCCTTGCGCGCGAATACCTCTTCATAAACGGGGACTGGCGCGACCACGTTCTCTATGCGCGGCTCGCCCGCGACGTGCGCCGCTGAAAAACAGCGCCGCGATTCGTCGATTAGGCCGCTGGAACCCCTTGCCAGAGCCTCGCTCCGGAACGAGTATCGACGCGGGGCTGTCCCGGGCGCCGAAGGCCGGGAAAAGGATAAGCGGGGCGTATGGTGATTGAGCTGGTTTTGGCGGCCGAGGCGCCTCTCGCCGCGGCGCAGGGTGTTATTGAAGCCGATCAATTGGCGCGCGGAGCGATCATCGGCGCGATGCTGATCAGCGCTGCGTTTCTGGCGGGCATCGCTGTCCTGCGCAGCAGCGCGCCAGCCTTCACAGGCTTCATCATGGTGGCCTCGGCGGGCGTGTTGCTCGCCTTCTGGCTCGGCCTTGCCGGCGAACCTGGCCCGGCGCTCTCGCCGCTGCTGCAGGGCGTCTTCGCCGCCTCGGTTCTGATTTTCCTGACGGCGACTGTCCCGCTGGCGCGTGACAATCGGTTTCTCGGCGGCGTGCTGTTCGCCGGCGCGCTGTCGATCGTCGGCATCGCCGTGCTCAACGTCGTGCTTGTCGGCGAGGCGACGCATCTTCAGCGCATGGGCATCTATGGTGCAGCGCTCGCGACGCTGGCGATCTCAGGAATCGACTCGTTGCGCGGCGACAATGGCGCGCGGCTTATCCTGCCGGGTGCGCTGCTCGCAGCCGCCGCGCCGCTGTTTTTCGGCGTCGGCGGCGGGTCAGGCCCCTTCGCGATTGCGCCGCAGGCTGTATTCGCCGCCGGCGTCCTGACGGCGAGCCTCGTTGCGCTCCTGAATCCCGTCGCGGGGCGCGCTGCGGCGTCGTTCGCGGGCGATGTGACGGCCCAGCGTTTCGACGGCGGGCACCATGGACGCCGCTACGGCGATCACCATGCGTCGCGCCCTTCCGCGACTGTCTCCGAAAACCAGCTTGCGCAGGTGCTCGACTATTCCGGCATCGCCGTCTGGGACTGGAGCCGGAACGCCAATCATCAGACGGCGTCTTTCGGCGAAGTGATGGGCGCGGACTGCGACGGTCTGTTCACGCCAGAAGCAATCCGCGAGTTTGTTCACCCGGATGAGCGCGACCGTTTCGAGCAGCGCATTTTCGGCCCGTCGGAAGGCGATGGCGGCTTTGACGAAGCGATCCGCCTTGTCGGCGGCAAGTCGGTCCGCATGCGCGGCGCGCGCGCCGTCGCCAAGGACGGCTCGCTGGAGCGCATCGTCGTCTTCCTCGAACGCTCCGAATGCGTCGCCCAGCATGAGGCCGTAAAGCCTGATGCGCTGAAGCTCGCCGCCGTGACGCTGACCGGCGCCGCCGCCGCGGCCGCAACCGGGCCGCGTTGCCATGACATCGCCTCGCCCCATCATGTTCATGTCGACAATGACAGCGACCACGCGCGCGCCTATGGCGCCGACATCGGTCGGAAATTCGCCCT
>CAZGXT010000002.1:0-72601 GCA_964529675.1 uncultured Caulobacterales bacterium | reverse complement strand
GCGTCTACCAATTCCGCCATCTGGGCAGGTCGCGAGGGGATAGGGAGGGCGGGGCGTGTTGTCAATCAAATGGGGGCGGGCGGCGCATCCGGCGCCGGGGCGGTCGCCAGTGGTTGGCGGCTGCGGGGGCGCGCCGCATTGTTGAGGCCTGGGAATTCCGTTAGGCGAACGCAACAGATCGCCGAAAGTCGGCGTCGTATTCGCGTGGCCGGGAAAGATCTGGGACAGAGTTCATGACTGATCCGAGAGAATCTGAAGGGGCAGGCCGGCTGGCCGTCGTGTTCGGCGGATCGGGGTTCATCGGGCGCAATGTCGTGCGCGAGCTCGCAAAGCGCGGCTGGCGCGTGCGTGTTGCGGTGCGCCGTCCGCATCAGGCGCAGTTTCTGCGGCCGATGGGCGCCGTCGGCCAGATCCAGCTGTTGCAGGCGAATGTGCGCCACCGGCCGTCGGTGGCGCGCGCGCTTGAGGGCGCCGACGCCGTCATCAATCTCGTCGGTATTCTTTTCCAGCAGGGCTCGCAAAGTTTCGAGCGCGTGCAGGGCGCGGGCGCCGCGCTCATCGCCGATTGCGCGAAGGCGGCCGGCGTCGAGACTGTCGTTCATGTATCGGCGATCGGGGCTGACCCTGACAGCGACAGCCTTTATGCGCGGACAAAAGGCGAGGCCGAGCGCGCCGTTCGCGGCTTCGCGCCTTCAGCGACAATCCTTCGCCCGTCAATCGTCTTCGGTCCGGAGGACCAGTTCTTCAACAAGTTCGCGGCGATGGCGGCGATGGCGCCGCCATTTGCGCCTCTGCCCATCCTCATCGGCGGCGGCGCTACGAAGTTCCAGCCGGTCTATGTCGATGATGTCGCCGACGCCGTGTGCGCCGCGCTTGTGAAACCCGAGGCGAGGGGCCGCGTCTATGAGCTCGGCGGGCCGCGCACCTACACGTTCCGGCAATTGCTCGAATTCATGCTTGCTGTAACCGGGATGAAGCGCATCCTCGCGCCCGTGCCGTTCGCGCTTGCCCCGGCGTTTGGCCTTGTAGGGGAAGCGCTGGGCGCGCTGCCTTTCGTCGCCCCGCCGATCACGCGCGATCAGATCAAGCTGCTGAAGCGCGACAATGTCGTCGGCAAGAATGTCGGAACCCTGGCGGAACTGGGCGTCAAGGCCGAAACGATCGAGGCGATCGTGCCAGGCTATCTCTACCGGTTCCGAAAATACGGCCAGTTCGCCGAACGCGCCGTGTAGGTCGGCGCCTCGGTGGTCCCGCCGTGCGTCGCTTCATGCAGAATCGCGAACGGGCTGGGCCAAGCCAATCAAGATCCGGGCGCAACTGGATTTCGAGATTTTTCGAGGGCTCAGCGTGACAATGGTATAAGTCTGCGGCTGGCGCTTCTCGCAAAGCCGTCACGTTTTGACCGGCGCAAATTGACCGCTGTGCGCCGATCATAGAAATATGCTGTAAGTGTTTGATATACATCACTTAAATTCATTTGTATTAAGCGCCGGTCTCGATTGCGACTGGCATTGACGCGCCCTTTACAGCAAGATCGGATCCTGGGGGTCGCCCGCCATTCTCCAATCGGCGGCGCGGCGGCCATTGAGACGATGGGGCGATAATCATGCTGACAAACGACAGTCCGGCGGTCGTCCGGAGAGTTCGTGCCTTGTTGCTGACGGCGGCCTGCGCGCTACTCGCTGCCTGCACCAGCGCGGCGCCCGAGAAGCCCTCGGTGGCGGGAACAAGCCCGGCAAGATCGCCGAGCCCGCCGCCTGCCGCCCCGAAACCAGAAAGGGCGGTTGGGGCGCCTGGCGCCGTGGCCCTTTACGCTTGCAAGATGGCGGTGTCGAACCCGCCGCCATTGGCGCCAGACCGGCGCGTAATCGGTGCGACAATGCGGGTGAACGTCAAGGGCGTTGCGCTGCGCCTCGCGCCGGTCTCGGAAGGGTGCTTGTCCTCGGGGTATGGTCCGCGAGGATCGAAGCAACACCGGGGTGTCGACTATTTCGCGCGCGGCGGCGATGTCGTGGCGGCGGGCGGCGGCGTCATCAAGGAAGTCGCAACGCGCGCCGATTTCGGCAACATGATCCTTATTGATCACGGCGCCGGCGTTTACACCCGCTATGCGCATCTTGCGTCCTTCGCGCGTGCGTTCGCGGTGGGCGACAAAATCAAGGACGGAGCGGTGCTCGGCCCCATCGGCGCAACGGGCATGGCGGGCGCGCCGCACTTACACTACGAAATCCTGTCGGGCGCCTATGTGGCCGGCGTCGGCTCGTTCGGGCTCAGTCAGCACGACCCGTTCGCCCTGTTGGCGGCGAAATAGGGGGCGGCGACCCCGCTTTTGCAGCGGGTTTCGCCGTCCGCGCCTTCCCAGCGGCGATCAAGCGCCCTATGACGCGCCGCCATGGAACAGATCTGGACCTTTCTGACCTCGCGGCCGACCGACCAGGGCTGGCTCTGGTGGCTGGTGCCGACGACCTTGCAGGCGCTGGCGCTCATCCTCGCGCTGCTCATCGCGCAGGCGTTCCTCATGTATTTCGACCGCAAGGTCTGGGCGGCGGTGCAGATGCGAAAAGGGCCGAACGTCGTCGGACCTTTTGGGCTGCTTCAGTCCTTCGCCGACCTTTTCAAATTCGTCTTCAAGGAAATTGTCATTCCGGCGGGGGCGAACAAGGCGCTTTTCCTCGTCGCGCCGATCATCACTTTTGTGCTTGCGCTCGTCGCCTGGGCGGTCATTCCGGTCGGGCCCGGCATGGTCGGCGCCGACATCAATGTCGGCATTCTCTATCTTTTCGCGATTTCCTCGCTCGGCGTTTACGGCATCATCATCGGCGGCTGGGCGTCGAACTCGAAATATCCGTTTCTCGGCAGCTTGCGTTCGGCGGCGCAGATGGTCTCCTACGAAGTCTCGATCGGCTTCGTGATCATCACGGTGCTCTTGATCGTCGGCTCGCTTAATCTCTCCGACATCGTCACTGCGCAGTCGCGGGCGGGCGGCTGGTTCTGGAACTGGAACTTCATTCCGCTGTTCCCGATGTTCGTGGTCTTCTTCATCTCGGCGCTCGCCGAGACGAACCGGCCGCCCTTTGATCTGCCGGAGGCCGAATCCGAACTCGTCGCCGGCTATCAGGTTGAGTATTCCTCGACGCTGTTCCTGATGTTCATGATCGGGGAGCTCGCCAACATCGTGCTGATGTGCGCGATGCTGACGACGCTGTTTTTCGGCGGCTGGCATTCGCCGCTCCCGGCGGGCTGGGCGCCGTTCCTCGATCAGATTCCAGTCTTCTGGTTCATGCTGAAGACGTTCTTCTTCTTCTTCCTCTTCGCGATGGTGAAGGCGATCGTGCCGCGCTATCGCTATGACCAGCTGATGCGCATCGGCTGGAAGATCTTTCTGCCCCTGTCCCTTGTCTGGGTCGTACTTGTCGCAGGGCTTCAACTTGCCTTCCCGGACCTCGCCGCCTACTTCCAGAGCTGGAGAACGTAACGCTCATGTCGCGCATCGTTCAGGCCTTGAACGGCTTCATGCTGAAAGACTTCGTCGGCGCTTTTTTTCTCGCCATGAAGTATTACTTCCGGCCGAAGGCGACGCTCAATTATCCGTTCGAGAAGGGGCCGCTCAGCCCGCGCTTCCGCGGCGAACATGCGCTGCGCCGCTATCCGAACGGAGAGGAGCGCTGCATCGCCTGCAAGCTTTGCGAGGCAATCTGCCCGGCGCAAGCGATCACCATCGAAGCCGAGCCGCGCGAAGACGGCTCGCGCCGGACGACGCGCTACGACATCGACATGACGAAATGCATCTACTGCGGATTCTGTCAGGAAGCCTGCCCGGTCGACGCCATCGTCGAAGGCCCCAACTTCGAGTTCGCGACGGAGACGCGCGAAGAGCTGTTCTACGACAAGGCGAAGCTTCTCTTGAACGGCGACCGCTGGGAGCGGGAAATCGCAAAGAACCTCGAGCTGGACGCTGCGTATCGGTGAGTTTCCCTCAGCCTTGCCCCCCCCCCGGAACTGTGTCAGCTTTCGGCGGGGTTATGAGCGGGGGCGACAATGCCGGCATTCAACGAATTTCAGGATCAGTGGGCGCTCTGCGCCGCGGTGCTGGCGGTAGGTTTTATTTTAGGATGGTTGGCAAGAACGCTGCCGCTGAGGTTGAAGCGACAAGCAATCGTCAACCAGCTGGATCTTGCCGACACATTATTTCTGATTAACGAGGACGCAATCGACCGTCAGGTCAAAGCGACCGACAAGCACATCGCGTTGATGCGCTCAATCTCCGAATCTTCTGCGCAGGCTGCAGAATTGGCAAGTGCGCAAATGTCGGACTTTCTGGCGAGCTTCAAAGACATTTATGGCGAAAATGTAGTCCCGCGCGTGATCAGGAAAGTGCGGGAGGACGTAAAGAGGCTTGATGGCGGCGGCGATATGCGCCCCTCAGATTAACGCTCTTGCTCCTTAGCGAATTCCATCAACAGCGGCGTCGTCGAATTGGCGCGCTCGTCCATTTCCACCAGGCGCGCCTTCGCGCGCCAATCCCTCCGTTTACTGCACGTTGAAGACATCGAGACCGGCGCCTGCCTGGGCGGTTAATCTGCCCACTTATCCACCGCCAACCCCGGCACGCGCTCAAACTCTTTCACATTGTCGGTGACGAGGCGCATGCTGCGACGCCGCGCTTGTGCTGCAATCAGGAGATCGTAAGGGCCGATCGGCGTCCCGGCGGACGCCAGTGCGCCGCGCAGCTCGCCGGCTTCCTCTGCGTCGTCGCCATCGAACGGGACGATCTCAAAACTCTCCGCCAGGAAAGCGTCGAGCACGCGTTCCGATTGCTCACGCCGGTCACTGCGCGCGACGCCATAGCGAAGTTCGAACAGCACGACCGTTGAAATCAGGAGCGATGTGCCATTCGTCAACTCCTGGCGCAGCCGCTGATCGATCGCGGGCTTGCGCTTGTTGAGCGCGAATATGACAACATTCGTATCGAGGAAGTACAAAGCTTCAGCCGAATGTGACTTCGTCGTCCGGCCCGAGCGGCGGCGGATCGTCATGTAGTCCGTCCGGCAGGAATTCGGCGGCGCCTAACGCATCAAGGCGGGCCCGCCAGGCTTCGGCGTCGAATGGCGGCTTCTCGATCGGCTCGAGAATCACTTTTCCGGCGATCTTGCTGATCAGCACTTCTTTGCCGGGCAGGCGAAATTCTTTCGGCAGACGGACGGCCTGGCTGCGCCCATGGGTGAAAATCTTGGCGGTAGGACGGGATTTCTGTTTGCGATCCACGGGTTATAGATCAATATCTACCATTGATAGATATCATTGGTGGCGCTGGAAGTCAAATAGGGCAGGGTCGCAGAAGACCGCCCGTAAATTCGGCCGGGCACGCAGGTCAGCGCGAAGTCCAGCTTCAAGTGCCGACGCTGTCCTTTGGCCACGCGAACGGCCGGAGGGGAGATGACAAAGCGATTGTTGCGGACGGCGGCATCGCTCTATGTTCCTTCGCAACCGGCCGGGGCCGCCTCGCATGGAAATGCAGCAAATCCGATATTTCCTCGCGCTCGCCGAGACGCTGAACTTCACGCGTGCGGCGGAGGACTGCAACGTCTCGCAGCCGGCGCTGACACGCGCCATCCAGTCGCTCGAAGGCGAACTCGGCGGCGATCTTGTCCGCCGCGAAGGCCGCCATTCGCATCTGACCGAGCTCGGCAAGCGCATGCTGCCGCTGCTCCAGCGCTGCTACGAGAGCGCGATTACAGCCAGAGAGCTTGCGCGCGCGGTGACGAAGAACGAGGTCGCGCCGCTAGCGGTCGCGGTCTCCAACACGGTGAACCTGGAGCCCTTCATGGCGCTCGTGTCGGAGCTCTTCAGGACCTTCCCGGGCCTCCAGCTTCGCATCCAGCATGGGCCGGCGATGCGGCTCCTTGAAGAGCTGAAGGCCGGTAACCATGACCTAGCGATCGCAAGCGCGCTTGGCGACGGGTGGGAGCGACTGGACCGGTGGCCGCTCTTCACCGAAGGTTTTGAGATGGCGCTGCCCGCGACGCACCCGCTTGCGCGCCAGAATCTCGTCACCCTTGCGGACTTCGCCGGGCAGCCGCTGCTGAAGCAGACCGGCTGCGAAGACAGATCCGCCATTGAGCGTTGGTTCGCCGATCGCGGCGGCGCGCTCGCGTCTTCGCACGAATATGACAGCCACCACGACCTGAACGCTTTGCTGAAGGCGAGTTCAAGCGTCGCAATCGTGCCTCGCAGCGCACCGCATTTTTCCGACGTCAAGCGGGCGACGCTTGAAGGCCTCGATGTCACGCGCGTCGTCCATGTTTACGCGGTCGCCGGACGCCTGCGCAGCGCGCCTGCCGCCGCCTTCCTGAACCTGCTGCGTTCCGCTGATTTTTCCGCGGCCTAGCGCAAATCGCAGGCATTCGGAATCGGCGACCTGCGCCAGTCCTTAATATTGCCGCGCGATTCCGCAAAACACCGGGCGCCGCTCTTTTCATCGCGCTCTAGCGGCCGGCGATCCCGTCGAGCGCTGCAAGGATGTCGTCGATTTCCATCCGTGTACGGTAATCCGCGTTGACATAGCGCGCAGCGACGCGTCCGTTCTGATCGATGACGAAAGTCGCCGGGATCGGCAGAACCCAGCTGGAGCCGGTCTGATAAGCGGGCACGTCCCAGCCCGCGCCGGCGATCAGGCGCGCCATGTCGTCATCGACCCAGATCGCGAGATTTAGCGCCAGAGCAAGCCCGTTATCGACGTCGGTGAGTATTGGAAACCGGCGGCCTGAGTCGCCGGCGAGACGCTCGGAGAATTTGCGGCTCTCAGGCGTGACGGCGACAATGCTTGCGCCGCGCGCGGCGGCGGCCTCTGCAACTTCGCCAAGCGCGACGGCGGTGGTCTTGCAATAGGGGCACCAATGGCCGCGCAGAAAGGCGACAACGCATGGACCCTCTGCGCGAAGCCGCGCGAAGTCGACAAGCTTCCCGTCCTGATCCGGCAGCAGAAAGTCGGGGAAAGGATCGCCGATCTGCGGCGCGCGCAAGCCCGCTTCGGCTTCCTGCAGCCGCCCGACAAAGCGATCCACGGCTTCGGCGAAAACAGCATTCAGGCGCCGGACTTCGTCGGCGATGATCGTCAGCCGGTCGCGGAGCGGCGCATTTGCGGCGATCGCATGGTCGGTGGCTTTTTCAAGCGCCGCCACGAGATCGGATGACTGGGTCATGGGTTAAAAAGCGGCCTTGTCCGCCACGACTGAAAATTCCGACTGCGCCCTGTGGGGCTCAATCCGTACAACAACCCTATCACGATACGACCGCAGAAGCATAAGCGCCAATGCGCGGTTCGCATGAAAGCGATGACTTTTCTCAAGTTCAGATCGGCCTCGGACGGGCGTAATCAAGAGACGTCCAAATGGCCGGCGGCGCCCTCGTCGCGACGGCAAATCACGGAGGGACGCATGTCGAAAATTACTAATGGATTGGCCAAAGCCGCGCTCGGCGCGGCTCTTGGTTTTGGGCTGGTGATGAGCGGTTCGGTCGCCCACGCCGGCGAATGCCCGGCCGACAAGGTCAAGGTCGGGGTTCGCAAGACGGGCGAAATGACCCCCAAGGACGTGACTGATGAGGAACTGTCGTCAATCGACCTCAGTCAGGAAATCATGGGTGTTGACGATCGCCGGCTTCGGTTCCGGAAGCTCGTCATCCAGCCGGGCGGCGTCGTGCCGTGGCACGACCATACTGACCGGCCGGCGCTGATCCTGACGTCGTCGGGCGAGATCACCGAGTTCCGGAGCGATTGCGCCGTCGGCATCACCCACAAGGCCGGCGACATCTCGAAAGAGGTCAAAGGCGTGATGCACTGGTGGAAGAATGAGGGGCGCGAGCCTGCGGTGCTTTACGCGGCGGACGTCAAGCACGGCCAATAGGCGCCTCGACGAAATTGATCCCCCCAGGCGGCGTGATCGCCCTATCGCGCCGCCGAAAATGGATGCAGACGCCGGCGCTCTCTCCTCTGCCGGCGTCTGCGTCCATGAAAGTTTATGGAGCGCTCCTTGTCGCAAGCGAACCTCACATCACGCCTTTCTTCGGCAGGAACGCCGTTCGTCATCGGCGTGATCGGCTTTTTGACCCTTGTCGACCTTTTCGCCGCGCAGGCGATCCTCCCGACGCTCGCCGAGCGGTTTGGCGCAACGCCCGCGACTATCGGCTTCGCCGTCAACGCAAGCACCATCGGCATGGCGTTGGCGGGCCTCGGCGTCGTGTTCTTCGGCGGCGCGGTCGATCGCCGCGCCGGAGTCATAGCAAGCCTTGCGCTCCTGTCGCTGCCGACATTTGCTCTCGCAATCGTCACGGATTTAACCGTCTTCACCGCGCTGAGAATTCTGCAGGGCGTATTCATGGTGACAGCGTTTTCGCTCACCATGTCATATCTCGCCGAACGGTGCACGGCCGCGCAATCCTCAACCGCGCTCGCCGCCTATGTGACCGGCGTCGTCGCCAGCAATCTCATCGGGCGGCTGGTTGCAGGATCGACCGCCGCGGAATTCGGCGTGCCGGCCGCCTTCTCGCTGTTTGCTGCATTGAACCTCGCCGGCGCGGGCGTCGCCTATTTCGCGCTGCGCGCCGCGCGGCCGATGGGCGCCACGATAGAACTCTCGCGGCCGCCCGCAAAGATCATCGCGGAGCATCTTTCAAACGCTTGCCTGCGGACGAGTTTTGCGATCGGCTTTCTCATCCTGTTCGCTTTCATCGGCGTCTTCACTTATGTGAATTTCGTCCTAGCAGCGCCGCCGCTTGACTTGTCGCCGATGGCGCTCGGGCTCGTTTACTTCGTGTTCGCGCCTTCAATGCTGACGACGCCGTTCGCCGGCGCCGTCGCGGCGCAGATCGGCGCGCGCCGCGGCTTCATCGTTTCCCTGGCGCTTTCCATCGCTGCGTTGCCGCTGCTTGTCGTTCCGTCGCTGCCGGCGATACTCGTGGGGCTTGCAATCGTTGCTGCAGGCACCTTCTTCGCGCAGGCGACAGCGACCGGTTTCGTCGCGCGCGCCGCAAAGCGCGACCGCGCTGCGGCCAGCGGCTTATACCTCGCCTCTTATTATTTGGGCGGCCTTGCGGGCGCGGCGGCGATAGGTCGAATCTTTGAGGCGGCCGGCTGGCCTTCGGCCGTCGCCGCCATTGGCGTGTCTTTGCTGGGCGCCGTACTTCTCGCTCTTCTGCTCAAGCCCTCGACGGCCGAGGCCTGACGCTTCCGCCGCCGCGGTCCCGATTGCGGGCCAGCGATGCGCTCGGGCGAGGCGGATCAAGGCGCCGACCGCCGGCGAATGGCGGCGCCCGCGCACTGTCGCCAGCCTCACTGTCCGGGTGAAAGAAGGCTCAACAAGGGGCGTGAGCGTCACGTCAGAGTCTTTCACCGAAAACTCCGGAAAGAAGCCGACGCCAAGGCCGGACTTGATCATGCCCATGACCCATTCGTTGCATTCGCTTGAAAATATCTGGCGCATCTTGATGCCGCGAGCGGCGAAGGCTCCGCTGACGGCGTCGAAATATTCGCAGTTCATGCGATTGATGTAGGGCTCGCCGTCGAGTTCTCGGCAGGGCAGGGACTCGCTGTTTGCAAAGCGATGGCTGCGCGAAGTCACGGCCATGAAGCGCTCCGTGAAGAGCGGCAGAGTATGGAACGCGTCATCAATCGGCCCTGGAAACGCGAGGAGCGCAACTTCGAGGTCGCCCTTTGTCAGGCTGTCGCGCAGAGCGGGAAGATCGAGCGGCCGAACTTCAATATCGATTTCGCCGATTTCGCGGGCGAAGCGGGCGACGAAGTCCGAAACGATGGACGGCCCGATCGTGCACATGGCGCCGATCTTGAGGCTCGCCTTGCCAAGCGCGGTGAATGCGTTCGCGGCGGACTTCGCCGACATCGACTGCTCAAAAATCGTCCTGAAATAAGGCTCCATCAGACGGCCGAGCTCCGTCAGATGCGTGTTGCGCCGTTCGCGATTGATGAGCGGCGCGCCGAGCTCGTCTTCCAGCGTCTTGATCGCCCGCGTCAGCGCCGGCTGGCTGACATTGCACTGCTCCGCCGCACGCGTGAAGTTAAGCGTATCCGTCACCGCCAGAAAATAGCGGATATGCTGCATCTCCATGCCGTGGCGCGCCCTCTTGCCCGTTACGCAACCTAGAGACAGTAAAGGGTTGCATGGGCGCGTGACTATTCAATTATTCTTGAGCCGCCCGTAGATCGCCTGTCGCAAGGCAGTCAGGCAGGCGCAAAAAAATCGCGCAGCCTGCGGACCAGCACGGCGAGCTCGCGCCGCCTTAAGGCTAACAGCGCCCATCCGCCGACCCACACCGCGCATGCCGTGTAGAATAGGGCGCCGCCGTCGCTGTCGACATTGACGCCAAGCGGCGTGAAAAGGTGAAAGCTGATGGCGCCCGACATGATCGCGATGGCGAGCAGCGCGCCTACAGGCTGCAAAAAGCGGTATCGCCGAAAAACCATTGTGGAGAGAAGAATAAGCGATGCGGCAAGTTCCGCGGCGCCGATCGCATATTGGCTGAAGAGGCCGCCTTGCGCAAACAGGCCGGGAGCGCCGAGGCCTGTCGCCCAATGGTCGAGTTCGCCGAATATAATCTGGGTTTTCGGCGCGTTGGTGAATTTGAACCGCAGTGAATCGAGAAAAACAGCGGCGATAAAAAGCGTAACGCCGTGCGCCGACCAGCGAACCAGGGACGCGCTTTTTGGTCTCGGCGGGGCGGGGGCGTCGATCATTGGAGTCTCCTTAATTCCGGCAAAGAGATAGCCCTCGGCGCAGGGCCCCGAGAAATGCGCTTTAGGCATAGGATCGATGATGGCGTCAACCGATCGCAACGAGGTCTAGGGCTCCCGGCGACCCCTCCACGACGGCGTGCGCGATGGATCTCCCCGGCGGCGCGGGATGACCTTGCGCCTGCGCCCGCGCAATGACCTCCGCCGTCGCGATGATCCGGCAGCGCTCGATCTTGGTGTATTTTTCCAGCTTCGCCGCCAGGTTCACAGCGTCGCCGATGACGGTGAACTCCAGCCTGTCGCCATGGCCGACAGCCCCGAAGACGACCTCGCCCGCCGTGATGGCGATGCCGACATCGAGAATGGGCTGGGCCGCGCGTCTGCGGGCTTCCTTCCAGAGGTCCGCAGCCGCCGCGACGGCGAGAGCGGTGCGCACCGCCTCGGCGCATTCGGCGCCGGTGTCGCGTGCGGCGCCGAAACTCACCAGCACGCCGTCGCCCAGAAACTTGTCGATGGATCCCCCGCCGCTCTCGATGATCGGCACGATGCGCGACTGATAATCCTGCAACAGCCCGATCACCTCCGCCGGCGGAGCTCCCTTCGTGGCGGCCGTAAATCCCCTGAGGTCGATCATCATGATCGCCGCCCGTCTCAGCTCGCCGTCGCCCGCGCGAAGGCCTGCATCGGATGCGCGAATTCGTGCTGCGGCGTCCTTGCCGACGAACTTCGTCAGGTCGGCTGCGGCGGTCTCCTCCGTCGCAGTCCGGTAGAGCAGCGTGCGAGCGCGGTGGACGGCGGCGGCGAGGACCAGCGTCGTCGCGGCGATCGCCGCAATCTTTTCAAGTTCTGCGCCCGGCAGCAGCGAGAGGGATGTCATGTATATGCGATAGTCGCCGGTGACCGGGGCGCCATCGAAGGCGGTGAAGAGCGTCAGCGCGCCCCAACCCGCTGCGGCTATCACGCCGGTGAAAAGCGTCAGGCGCGGATCGAACCAGAGCGTCCGCAAGCCGATCAGAATGAAAACATAAAACAGGGTCGGCGCCTTGAGGAACAGCGCCGCCGGCGCCTCATACTGGAACGGAAACGCCGCAATCAGCACGTAGAGCGCGATGATGTCGACGGCGGCGGAGACGTAGAGCCGAGACTGGCGGTTAGGCCGCTCAGCCGCGTCGCGAAGCCGCCAGAACGTGAAGGCGCCGTAAACGGCGAGCGCGACCGGCGCCGGTTCGATCGTGTGATGAACGTCGAAGCTCGAATAGGTCGCGGCATAAAGAGCCGCGAATAGCGACAGTCCCGCAAGCTGGAAAACGCCGGCGATCCGGTCGCTTTGCGCCTCGAAACGATCGACGGCTGCGCGAATGCGCGCCGGCGCCGGCGGCGACGGCGCGGCGAGCGCGCGCACGGCGCCCGCTGCGTCAGAGATAGCGGTCAGCAATGTCGACTGTCGATCTGTCGCCGAGATGATCATAATTCGCATCCAGCCAATCTTCGGCGCTCGCCCGACCGACATCGCGCAGGTGCGTAAGGAACTCCCAGTCGGGATTGAGCTTGCTGGAAACGCCCAGCTTGCGCATGAAATCCTCGTCTTCAATCGAATGAACGAACATCCGCTTCATCTTATTGTCGCCGATCGTCCCGTCGTCAATAAGGCGGGTTACGAAGCTGATCGCCCGCATTTCCCGCATCAGCGATGAATTGAAGCTGATTTCGTTGATGCGGTTGAGGATGTCGCGCGCAGTCTTCGGCGTTTCCGAACGCAGGATCGGATTGATGTGAACGATCACGATATCGCGGCTCTCGCAATCATAGATCAGCGGGAAGAGCGCCGGATTGCCCATATAGCCGCCGTCCCAGTAGGGCTCGCCGTCAATTTCGACCGACTGAAACATGAAAGGGAGGCAAGCGGAGGCGAGCACCGCGTCCGCCGAAATGTCCGCATTCTTGAACACGCGCACTTTGCCGGTTCTGACATTTGTCGCCGACAGGAAGAGCTTGATCGGGCTTTCGCGCGAGAGCCGATCGAAGTCGACGCTGTCCTCAAGGGTTTTTCGCAGCGGATTATGGTTGAACGGGTTCAGCTCGTACGGGGAGTAAAGCCTGGTCATGATGTCGAACATCATGAACATCGGCGACATCTCCATCGAGTGATTGTGGAACATTCTGTCCATGAGGGTCGGCTGCAGGGGGCTGAAAATCGCCGCATTGGCGACCTTTCGCCAGAACTTTGCGAGCGCAGCCTTGGCGCCCTCGCGCCCGCCGGCGGCGAGCCCGTCCGCGAGGAGGGCGGCGTTCATCGCGCCGGCGCTGGTCGCGCTGACGCCGTCGATTGAGAGATTGTCTTCTTCAAGAAGCCTGTCGAGCACGCCCCAGCCGAAGGCGCCATGCGCCCCGCCGCCCTGCAGCGCGAGGTTGATCGACTTCTTCTCGCGCCTGACGGCGCGCGGCTTCGGCGAAGTCTCCGCCTCGCCGTGATGATGATGGTGATGGCTCATTGTGCGGTCCAACCTCCGTCAACCGGCAACGCGGCGCCGGTGATCGAGGCCGCTCCTTCCGAACACAGAAAGGCGACAAGCGCCCCGATCTCCGAAGTTTCGGCGAAGCGTTTGTTCGGCTGCGCCTTCAGCAGGATGTCGCTGACGACCTTTTCACGCGGGATATTGTGCGTGCGCGCCTGATCTTCGATCTGCTTTTCGACGAGCGGCGTCCAGACATAGCCCGGGCAGATCGTGTTGCAGGTGACGCCGGATTGCGCGGCCTCGAGCGCGACGACCTTGGAAAGCCCGACGACGCCGTGCTTCGCCGCGACATAGGCCGACTTGAAGGGGGAGGCGACAAGCCCATGCGCGGACGCGATGTTGACGATACGGCCCCAACCGCGACGCTTCATGCCGGGAAGAGTGAGGCGTATCGCGTGAAACGCCGACGAGAGATTGATCGCAAGAATGGCGTCCCATTTCTCGAGCGGGAACTCCTCGATGGCCGCGACATGCTGGATGCCGGCGTTATTGACGAGAATGTCCACCTCGCCGAGCGCGTCTTCGACATGGCGCATCATCTCGACGATCGCCGACGGGTCGGAAAGGTCTGCGGCGGAGTGGATGACCGGAACGCTATGATCGAACGCCAGACGATCTCTCAGTCGCGTGATATCTCGCGGATCGCCGAAGCCGTTGAGAACAAGGCGCGCCCCGTCCGCGGCGAGTCGCTCCGCAACGCCAAGACCGATGCCGCTTGTCGAGCCGGTGACAAGCGCGAGGCGGCCCTCAAGCGGGCGCCGGCGCGCCTCTGCCGATAACGATGGGATTTCCATCTGCAGTTCCATGAAAGTTTCCTTTTGAGAAGGCAGGCGGCGCGATCGCCGTCATTCGCCATGACTGTCGCGCCGTCGCGACCTAAAAATGAAATGCCGAATATGCATTGGAACCATGCCGCGTCCCTCCATTCATAGACGGAATGAGGGCGATGACAAACCAGCATGAGCTATAAGGCGTTCGCCGCGATAAGCCTTGCCGCACCAACATTGGAGGGCTTTATGACGTCCCTTTTTCGGATCGCCGGGTTGGCGCTCTTTGCGGCGCTGAGCCTGTTTTTCATCGCCTTCGGAGCGCTCTACGCGTCGGTCACCGACATGCTTTGGTTTCATGCGGCGGCGGTGCCTGAGGCCGCGCGGGCTGAGATCTTGCCGCTCTATCTCGCCTTGATGGACCTGATCGGCTCGGCGTCGATCGCCCTGGGTGCGCTCGGCCTCTATACGGTCTTCGGGCCGCTGCGGCGGGGCGGCGTTGGGGCGGCCTATGCGCTCGCGACTGCCTTCGCCATTCCCCTGATTGGGGCGGCTATGGTTGCCGAGCGCCTTGCGGCGCTGACCGGATCGCCGACTTCCTGGCACATCATGGGCGGATTGCTGGCCCTGACGATTGGGGCGCTCATTTGCTCAACGCGGTCGGGGCGGGGCCCCGATTTCTTGGCAAGAAATCGCGCGATTGAGGCAAAAAACTATATAGCTGCCGATCGAGGCGGCTGAATCGGCTTTTTCATAACAGTTTTCTGGCGCGGTCATCGCTTTTTCGTGAGGGCGGACTGAACTGCCAGGGCCGGCGCCGGCGTATCATTTATCGACCCAAATCAACCGTCTAAAGACTTCGGGAATAGAGCAGGATGAACAAGCAGTTGCTGACCACTCAGCTAAAGGCCGAAAAGCTTGGGCCCGCCGCGCCAGCCAAGACCCGGAAGACCCAAATCGTGGTCGTCGGCGGCGGCGCGGGCGGCCTCGAGCTTGCGGCGCGGCTCGGCAAGAGATTCGGGCGCGAGCGCCACGACATCATCCTGCTTGAAAAGAACCAGACCCATATCTGGAAGCCGCTGCTGCACGAGGTGGCGGCGGGCTCGCTCGACGCCAATCTCGATGAAGTCGGCTATCGCGGGCATGGCTTCCTCTGCGGCTATCGCTTCTTCCTCGGCGCCATGCAGGGCATCGACCGTGAGCGCCGCGAAGTGATCGTCGCGCCGCTTCATGATGAGAACGGCTCGGAAATCATGGGCGAGCATCGCATCCGCTATGATTACCTCGTCATCGCGGTCGGATCTGTCGCCAATGATTTCGGCGTGAAGGGCGTGACGGAACGTTGCCTGTTCCTGGAGAATCGCCAGGAGGCCGACCGTTTCCGCCAGAAGCTGCTCAACCAGTGCCTGCGCGTCTCGCGCACCATGCAGCGCTATCCGCATGCGGATGAATATGTGCGGGTGACGATCGTCGGCGGCGGCGCGACCGGCGTCGAACTTGCGGCCGAGCTCTACAACGCGGCGGCGGAGTTGCGCCATTACGGCCTTGAGGTGTTTGACGAGAGCCGCCTCAAGGTCAGCCTGCTTGAGGCGGGTCCGCGCATCTTGCCCGCGTTGCCGGAAGACCTTTCGGAGGCGGCGACCGAGGAGCTGCGCTCGCTTGGCGTTGACGTGCGGGTCAATGCGCAGGTGGAGGAAGTCACTCCCTACGGCATGAAGATCAAGGGCGGGGAAACGATCCCGGGCGATCTCAAGATATGGGCGGCGGGCGTCAAGGCGCCGGAATTTCTTAAAGACATCGCCGGCCTTGAGACGACGCGCAACAACCAGCTTGTCGTCCGCCCGACGATGCAGACGACCCGCGACGACCGCATTTTCGCCATCGGCGACTGCGCGTTTTTCAAGCCTGACGGAGCCGAGCGCCCGGTGCCGCCTCGTGCGCAGGCCGCTCACCAGATGGCGGAGACGGTTTTCACCAATCTTTGCGCCTCGGTGTCCGGAAGGCCGCTGAAGTCCTTCATTTACAAGGACTATGGGTCGCTCGTCTCACTCTCAAAATTTTCGACCGTCGGCAGTTTGATGGGCAGCCTGGTCGGCGGGCGCATGGCCGTTGAGGGCAGAGCGGCGCGCTTCATGTATGTGTCGCTCTACCGCATGCACCTCATCGCCATTCATGGCTGGCTGCGCGGCCTCTTCATGATTCTGGTCGGGCATGTAAACCAGGTCGTAAGGCCGAAACTGAAACTGCATTGAGCAGCCGCAACGTCAGCGGCCGGCGTTGCTTGACGCTGCACGATACCAGTCGGCGTCCCTCGCGCTGTTCGCTTCCGAGATGACATAAGCGCGGATGGCTTCCGAGCCCGCTTCATCGAAGATCGCGCTGTAGCCCGCCATGCCGAGCGAAGCGCGTGCGCCTTTGCGCACCACGTCATCCCAGAGAGCCGCATCGCCGATCACCGGCGACCGGCGGAGGTTTGGGACAAGACCCGACGACATTGCGTGCTCGCCATGGCACACAGTGCAATTCTGCGCATAGAGCGAGGCGCCGGCAGCGATGACTTCCGGCGCGGCGGTCGACGCGGGCGGCGTCGCCGCGACGGACTGCGCCGGCGCCGATTTGGGCAGCGCGCCCTTCGCCCCGACCTTGAACGTCAGCACGCGGCCGACCTTGGCTTCGCTTCCCGTCGGCGCCACGCCGCCGGCGATGAGGGCATAGGCGCCGCCCCAGCCGGTTGCGACCGTTACATAGGTATCGCCGTCGAGTTCAAACGCGATCGGCGCCGCGACAACGCCTGTCTCCGTGAAAAAGCGCCAGACCCGTTCGCCGGTCGCGGCGTCATAGGCGGCGAAATGCGCGTCGGACGCGCCCTGAAACACCAGCCCGCCGGCGGTCGAGAGAACGCCGCCGTTCCACGGACCGGCATGCTCGACCGCCCAGCGCGGCGCCTGCTTCACCGGGTCCCAGGCGACGAGGCGCCCGCGCAGCATCGCCCGCAACGCCTTGAACGTCGCTTCATCCGTCGGCAGCGCGCCGAGCACGAATTCCGCGCCGGTGTTCCAGCCGCCCTTTTTCTCCGTAAAGCGACCGACCTCGCCATAGAGAAACGGTATTTCCTGCGCCGGAATGTAAACCAGGCCCGTTTGCGGGCTGAACGACATCGGATGCCAGTTATGGGCGCCGAGAGGGCCGGGCAGCTGAAAGAAGGGCTGTTTGCCCGGCCAGCGCGCATCAGGGTTCTCGATCGGTCGACCGGTCTTCAGATCGACGCCGCTCGCCCAATTCACGGGCACGAAGTTGTTCGCTGAAATCAGCCCGCCGGTTGCGCGGTCAAGAACGTAGAAGAACCCGTTCTTGGGCGCTTGCATGATGACTTTGCGCTGCGCCCCGTCGATCGCAAGATCGGCGAGAATCATGTGCTGCGTCGCCGTGTAATCCCATGTCTCGCCCGGCGTCGTCTGATAATGCCAGACATAGGCGCCGGTGTCGGGTCTCACCGCGACGATCGACGACAGGAAAAGATTGTCGCCGCCGCCGGGGCTTCGCAGGCGCTGGTTCCAGGGCGAGCCGTTGCCGACGCCGATATAGAGAAGATCGAGCTCCGGATCATAGGCCATCGAATCCCAGACCGTGCCGCCGCCGCCGAGCTTCCACCACTCTCCAGTCCAGGTTTTCGCAGCCGCCTCCATCGCGGCGTTCTCAAACCCGTCCGCCGGATTCCCGGGCACGGTGTGGAAGCGCCACAGCAGCGACCCATTCTCCGCGTCATAGGCGGTTATGTAGCCGCGCACGCCGAACTCGGCGCCGCCATTGCCGATAATGACCTTGCCCTTGATGATGCGCGGTGCGCCCGTGACGGAGTATGGTTTTGAAAGATCGACTGTCTGCACGTCCCATCGCTTGGCGCCTGTTTTGGCGTCAAGCGCGATCAGCCGCCCGTCGATCGTGCCGGTGTAGACCTTGTCGCCCCAGATCGCCACGCCGCGATTGACGATGTCGCAGCACATGACGGAGGCGCGGCTGCGATCGACCTCAGGGTCGAACGACCACAGCGGCGCGCCTGACCTCGCGTCAAGCGCGTGCACGATATTCCAGCTTGCCGTGACATACATGATCCCGTCACGGACGATCGGCGTTGTTTCGATGCCGCGGCTGACGCCGAGGTCGAACGACCAGGCAAGCCCCAGCTCCCCGATATTGTCGCGCGTGACGCCCGCGAGCGGAGAAAATCGCTGCTCGGAATAGGTCCGCCCGTGGCTCAGCCATTCGCCCGGATTTCGATCGGCGTTGATGATCGCAGCGGCGTCGACGCCGCCGGCCGCTGACGGCGCGCCGATCGCAGCGAGGACGCCGGCGTCGACCTCGGGCGCGCTGGGGGCGCCGCAGGCTGATAACGTCAGCGCGGTCGCAGCAGCGAGGGCGGGGGATATTCTCAGCATTGTCGCTCCATCGCAGTTCAGGCGACGAGCCTGCCGCCGCCGCACGCCCCAAGTCCACACTTCCGCGCAGATCAACCGAGCGCGTTCCGGTGCCACGCCAAATGGTCGTCGATAAAACTCGCGATGAAGAAATAGGAGTGGTCATACCCCTCCTGCATGCGCAGCGTCAGCTGCTGTCCGGCGCGCCGCGCCGCCTCTACAAGGAGCTGCGGTCGAAGCTGCTCTTCGAGAAACTGATCGGCGGTTCCCTGATCGATGAGGATATGCGCCGCGCTCGGCCCCTTGCGGGCGATGAGCTTGGTCGCGTCATAGTCCGCCCAGCGGCTTTCGTCGGCCCCGAGATAGTGCGCGAAGGCCTTACGGCCCCACGGAACTGACGACGGCGCGACGATCGGCGAGAAGGCGGAGCATGTCCTGAATTTTTCAGGATGCTTCAAATGAATAGTCAGCGCGCCATGCCCGCCCATTGAGTGGCCGAAAATCCCGCAGCGTTTCGCATCTGCCGGGAAATGCCTGGCGATGAGCGCCGGCAATTCCTCCGCGACATAGGAATACATCTGGTAATTGGCGGCCCACGGCGCTTCGGTCGCATCGAGATAGAACCCCGCGCCTTTGCCGAAATCATAGGTCTTCGGATCAAGGTCCGGCACATGGTCGCCGCGCGGGGAGACGTCAGGCGCAACGATCATTAGGCCCGATTCAGCGGCGACGCGCTGCGCCCCGGCCTTTACTGTGAAATTATCCTCCGTACACGTTAGACCGGACAGCCAGAAGAGCGCGGGATAGGGGCCCGCTCCATGGATCTCGGCCGGGGGCGTGAAAACGGCGAACCGCATGTCGCAGCCGAGCGCGCTTGAGGCGTGCTTCCACACGGTCTGCGCGCCGCCGAAGGATTTGGAGTGGGAGACGCGCTCCATCGTCAGTAGACCACGACGCTCCTGATGCTTTCGCCGCGATGCATCAGGTCGAAGGCGTCGTTGATTTTCTCGAGCGGCATTTTGTGCGTGATCATCTCGTCGATGCGGATGCGGCCTTCCATGTACATGTCGACGATCTTCGGCACGTCCGTTCGGCCCCTTGCGCCGCCGAAAGCGCTGCCGCGCCAGACGCGACCCGTCACCAGCTGGAAGGGTCTCGTCGAAATTTCCTGCCCGGCGCCGGCGACGCCGATGATGACGCTCTCGCCCCAGCCCTTGTGACAGCATTCAAGCGCGGCGCGCATGGTGTCGACGCGGCCGATGCACTCGAAGGAGTAATCGGCGCCGCCGCCCGTCAGCTCGACGAGATGCGCGGCGAGATCGCCCTTCACCTCTTTCGGATTGACAAAATGTGTCATGCCGAATTTCTCGGCCATGACGCGCTTGCCGGGATTGATGTCGACGCCGACGATCTGGCGGGCGCCGACCATCTTCAATCCCTGGATGACATTTAGGCCGATGCCGCCGAGCCCGAAGACGACGCAATTCGTATTCGGCTCCACCTTTGCGGTGAACATGACGGCGCCGATGCCTGTCGTCACGCCGCATCCGATATAGCAGACCTTGTCGAAGGGCGCGTCCTTGCGGATCTTTGCGACCGCGATTTCAGGCAGGACGGTGTAGTTCGAAAAGGTCGAGCAGCCCATATAATGAAGGACGGGTTTGCCCTTCCACGAGAACCGCGACGTTCCGTCAGGCATCACGCCCTTTCCTTGCGTGGGCCTGATCTTCTGGCAGAGATTGGTTTTCGGGTGCAGGCAGTAGTCGCATTCGCGGCATTCGGGCGTGTAAAGCGGAATGACATGATCGCCCGGCCTGACGCTCGTTACGCCCGGCCCGACCTCGACGACGACGCCCGCGCCTTCATGGCCGAGGATCGCGGGAAACGCGCCTTCGGGATCGGCGCCGGAGAGCGTGAATTCGTCCGTGTGGCAGATGCCGGTCGCCTTGATCTCGACAAGAACTTCGCCGGCCTTCGGCCCCTCCAGGTCGACGGTCTCAATCGCGAGCGGTTTGCCCGCCTCAAAGGCGACGGCGGCGCGGACTTTCATGAAGGGCTCTCCCGGTGACGCGGGAGGATCTTAGACCATCGCGGGAGGATTCGGTATCGGCCGTATCAGGCGCGCAAGGGTCTTGTGAGAAATAGCGCGCGTTCATCCTCGCGGCGCCGCTTCAGGGCGGCGAGCACGACGCGTTGCCCTTTGATGTCCGCGGCGACGAGGTGGCGGAACGCTTCGGCGGCGCCCCGCCGGTCGCCGGCGTTAAGGCGCCTCAGGACTTCCGTTTTCTCGAACGCGCCGACGCCCATATTATAAGCGAGCGAAACAAGCGCCGAGAATTCGTTCTCATTGAGCGGAACCGTCACCAGGCGGCGGACGCCCGCTTCGGCTCTGCGAACATCCGAGATCAACAGCTGATCCGCATGATCGACCGAGATGGTCATGTCCTTGCGCGCCGTCGCCGCATGCCCGTATCCGACAAGCCACTGGCCCGCGAGGTAATAGGATCTCAGGCGCAAGCCTTCGCTGCGCCGGATAACGTCGAGACCGCGGTCATTGATTGCGAGCCAGGCGTTCTCGGGCAGACGGCTGTCCGGGGCGGGCGGCAACGGCGCGACGAGACGCTCCCGGCCGATCGACAAGAGGCCGGCGAACAGCGTCGGTTTCTCGCCGGGGGCCGGCGGCGGCGGATCGATCGCCGCAAGCCCGGCCGCCAGGGCGGCGAACCCGGCGAGGCTTAGAAGCGAAGTCTTGCTCCGGTCGAACTTCATGAACACGCCCTTACCGCCCGCATTCGAGAAATCAAACACCTGCAAGGCGAAAACATCCCTGACAGCCGATAACAAATTGCGGAGATCGGCGACAGGACCCGCTTATTCCCGAAGGAAAAACCGCCCGCCGCGCCGATTCGTTCGGGCATGGTGGACGTCCGTCAACGAATTATTGGCGTTAAGAACAAGCCGGGGCGATCCGCTCACCCGGAGGCGGCGCCCGACAATCGCCGCAACAGCCGAATCGTCAGCGATCGGCATCATCGAATCCAACCGCACGCGCCCGTAGCAGATTCGCAAACTTGAGAATTCTTTCTGAGAACGCCAGCGTCGCCAGGTGCGCCCTCCTACCGGATGCAGCAGAGATTATTCGATCAGCGTCGCAAAACGATATCGCCGCCGGCCCGGCCGACGCCCGCAGGAACGGGAACGTCTGTGTCGCTGTAATTGTCATTGAGAACCAGCTCGACCTGGCCGTCCAGCGAAATCTTGCGGGCGACAACCGCGGTGTAGGCGGAGGATTGCGCGACCGGTGCGTTGACCGATGCATAGAACGTGCTGTTGGGCAGGTAGATTGTTCCGGTCAAGGTGTGCACGTTGTTGCTGCGGACTTCAAACATCTTGGCGCTGCGCGGATCTTCCTCCTGCCAGATCAGCACGCCGGCCATCGGACCTGAGACCGGACCGCTGAGCGATACGTTTGATTGCTCCTGGAAATAGAGATTTGCATTGCGTCCGGTGAAGTACAGCCCGACATTCTTTCCTGTCACCTTCGATGTGCGCAAGACGCTGAAGGCGCCGTCTTTGAAGATGTAGGTGCCGGGATTGAGCGTCACATCCGACGCGCCGTTGACAACGAGCCCGCCGCAATAAACGCCGGGATTGAGCGCGCCTGTAAAATCGTCGACCTGCTTTCGGTTGTAATCGCATGCGCCGACTGTCGGCCTCGTCCGATTTGCAATCGGGTCCTCTCGCGCCGGGCAATCCGTCAGCGGCTGCGTTGAAAAATTCCCGGCGCCGCCGAAATACCCGCCGCTGGAGCATGTCAGCGCACTGATGATCTTTGCATCGCGGAGGACCTCGATGCCTGCGTTCGACGTCGAATTTGAGAATACCGCGCAATCCGGACCATTGATCTTTGCCGCCTCGTTGAGAAAGACGGCGGATCTGGAGCTGGTGTCTAGCCCGATGATGCAGGTGCTGGCCTCTGATCCTCTCGCTTCCGCGAAGGAATCGACCGAGATCGCGAACCCCTCCTTGAAGACGCCCGCCAGCAAGATCGGCCGGTAGGTCGCACTTATCGTCACCTGAACGCCCGCCGCGCCGGCGTTCGCCTTCGCCGAAACGGCGGCCTCAAGGTCTTTCACGCTGGAACGAAGGGCGGCTTCGGCGGCCGCTGTGGCGACGCCTTCCACCGCAATTGCATTCGACGAGTCGAGAAAATACTGACGCGCCCCGGAAAGCGCCGCGCCGTCAGCGATCTGCTGAAGAGCGGATTTTGCAGCGAAAAATCTGCTCGCGTCGACGCCAGCGCCGGCGCCAGCGAGGAGCAGGGGCGCCGTCAGCGCGAACGTCAGGGCGACATTCCCCCTGGCGTCGGCGATATGTCGACCGAACTTCACAGGCCGCTTGATCCTTTCGCCTGGCGTCACCGTCGCATCCAATTCTTTACAATTCTGCAACGGAAACAGCAGGTTTCGTTAACGCTTCGGCTATCGTCAGGAGTGAAATGAGCCGACGGGCGGCGATCATTGAAAATTGGGCCGTTCGCTGCGACATAGAGCCGGAAATCAATCGCGCAGGCCGCCAGACCCCATGCAGTATACCGCCGCCCTAGCAGACGACGTCGTCAAGACGGGGGACATCCGCCTGCATGGGGCGGAGGATTTCGCCGGCATGCGCCGGGCGGGGAGGCTCGCGGCGGCGTGCCTCGACATGATCGCGGGCCATGTCCGCCCGGGGGTGTCGACCGCCCAGCTCGACGACATCATCCGCGCCTTCGTGTTCGACCATGGGGCCCTGTCGGCGACGATTGGTTATCGCGGCTACCGCCACGCGAGCTGCATCTCGCTCAACCATGTCATCTGTCACGGCATTCCGTCGGATAAGCGCATCAACGACGGCGACATCCTCAATATCGACGTGACCGTCATCGTCGACGGGTGGCACGGCGACACCAGCCGCATGTACTGGGCCGGGGAGCCGAAAGTAAAAGCCCGCCGCCTCGTCGAGACGACGCATGAAGCGCTTATGGCGGGAATTGCGGCGATCGCGCCGGGCAGGTCGCTCCGCGACGTGGGGCGCGCCATCCAGTCGATCGCCGAGCAGCAGGGTTTCTCTGTCGTGCGTGATTTTTGCGGTCACGGCCTCGGACGCGTTTTTCACGACGCGCCGAATGTCGTTCATTATGCGGAATATCGCGACAGGTTCGGTACGCACCACGCGCCTGACATCGAGCTTCGTCCGGGCATGTTTTTCACGGTCGAGCCGATGATCAATGAAGGCAAGCCGGACGTGAAGGTGCTGAAAGACGGCTGGACGGCGGTGACGCGCGACAAGTCGCTCTCGGCGCAATTCGAGCATTCTGTCGGCGTTACTGAAACCGGCGTTGAGATTTTCACAAAGTCGCCCGCCGGCCTTGATCGCCCGCCATACGGCGACTGAACGCGGTCTGCGCTTTTCCGCGCCTCCCGAACAGGTTAAGGCTCGCGCCGTTCCTTCGCCCTGTTTCATTCGATGGCCGCAAGAGAAAACGACGCACCGAGATCGACCGCCGAGAAGCCGCACTGGCACGGCCACCGCGACCGGCTGCGCGACCGCTTCGCGCGCGCCGGCGCCGCCGGGCTTCAGGATTATGAACTTTTAGAGCTTCTGCTGTTCCGGTCGAAGGTCCGCGGCGACGTAAAGCCGGTCGCCAAGGCGATGCTGGCGCGGTTCGGAGGCTTCGCGGAGACGCTCGCGGCGCCCGTCGAGCGCCTGCTCGAGATCGACGGGGTCGGCGAGGGCACGGCGATCGAACTGAAGATCGTGCACGCCGCCGCGCTGAAACTGGCGCAGGAGCGCGTGCTCCGGCGGCCGGTCATTTCGTCCTGGGATGAGCTTCTCGCCTATTGCCGCGCGTCGATGGCGGATGAGAAGATCGAGCAATTCCGGGTGCTCTTCCTCGACAAGAAGAACATTCTCATCGCCGATGAAGTGCAGCAGAAGGGAACGGTCGATCACACCCCGGTCTACCCGCGTGAGGTCGTCAAGCGCGCGCTGGAGCTTTCCGCTTCCGCGATCATCCTTGTGCACAATCATCCCTCGGGCGACCCGACGCCCAGCCGCGCCGACATCGAAATGACGAACCAGATCGTCAAGGCGGCGCAGACCCTGGGCGTCCGCGTCCACGACCATCTGGTTATCGGTCATCGCTCGCAGGCGAGCTTCAAGGGGCTTGGTCTGCTGTAACGAAGGCGGCGTCAGCCTTTCTTCGGCGGGGCCTTGCCCCACAGCTTCTCCCACCACTTGTCCTTCTTCGGCGGGTCGAAGGATTGGCCGGCCCCTTTCATCTTCGTACGGATCTCGTCGATGTCCCAGCCGGTGAGCGTCGCAAGCGTCTGCGCCTCGGCCTCAAAGCGTCTTGGAAGCGCCGTGCGATAATCCGCGCCGGCTTCGCACTTGGCCTCCCCCTTGTAGGGATGGCGCATCACATAGCGACCCTGAAAATTCTCGCGGTCGCCGGTCTCCTTGAACATCAGGTCTTCGGGGAAATGCGCCGCATCGTAACTGACGTGGAGACGCGTCACGAAAACATCGGCAGGACCGCCCGGCGCGGGCCTGCGCGGCCGGACAGACCGGTTCGGCGCCTCGCCGTCCAACCAATAGACGCCGAGTTCTCGCAATTCGTCGTTCGTGAGAGGATCGGCGGCGCAGGGGTCGCACCAGTTCATGTCCCAGGCGTATTCGAGAAAGACCGCGCGTTCGGCTTCACGTTTCGTCTGTTCGGCGAACATCGCCTTGTAGAAGGCGCCGAACTCGTCCTTCACATAGACTGGAACGTCCATGCCGGTCGGCAGCTTTACAGTGCGATAGTTCGTGGTCTCGACGCGCCCGGTCCGCGTCAGGGCGAAGACGAAAAGCTCCTGCTTGCCGTCGGCGTTGACGGTGCCGAGCCGGATTGGAAGCATGAATCGCGGATGCTCGAACGCGATCTGCAGCGGGCGAAGATATCTAAGGCCCGTTTTTGACTGTTCTTCAAGGTTGACCTTGGCCACGAAGAACTTCGTGCCCTGACGAATGTAGCTTGTCAGCGTTTCTTCCGCCCCGGCCGGGAGCTTGTAGCCGTTCTGCTTCAGCCACTGCGCGAGGCCGCCGGATTCCTTAGCCGAGAGAATCTGGATGTCGTATTCGCCGACGGTGTATTCGGCCTCGACGGTGACGCCGAGCGCATCGTCGCCCTTCCGTCGATCGGCGGCCGGCGGGGCCGCCTCAGCAAATTGGCGCGATGCGGTGACGATGATCTCGTCGTTGCAAGGGTCATTATCAAAATACTCGACAAGCCGAGGCGCGGTGTAGGCGTCCAGATGGTCGAGGATCGCATTCTCCGTGACATGGATCTGTCCCTCTTCAAGCACCACCGGCACCGGAATGACCATCGCGAACTCTGTCAGCGCGCCCTGAAAATCGTTGGCGAGCGTCATCACCGTGCGTTCGCCGTCCCGCATGATGGCGACCTTCGACGCCTTGTTGAACAGCTTCGTATCCGCCTTGGCGACGTAGAATCCGCAAAAAGCGACGGCCCCGCCCGCCGCGGCGGTCGCGGCGATCACTGAGGCTGCGGCGATAAGGATTTTCCGGAGACTTTGGCGTTTCATGGACGATTCTCCCTTTGCTGGATTCATTCGGCGGGCGCGATCTTGCGTGGGCGCTGGAAGGCGAAGCGCAGCGGCGCCGGCGTTGCGCCCCATTCATAGGCGCGCGGCGATGGTCTCAAGACGACGAAGCGGAAGAGTGCGAGCAGGAACGGCGCATAGAAGATCCCGTCGCTGATGAAGAAGTGATACTGCAATCCATAGGCGATCAGCGCCGCGAGCGCGACGAACGCTGCGCGCTCTCGCGGATCGTCCGGCGTCGTCTTCGGATCGGAGATCATGAAGAACGCAAAAAGGATCAGCGCGCCGTGGCTGAGGCGCAGGGCCGGAATGGTCAGCGGGTCGCCGAGATAGAGGGCGCGAGCGAGCACGAGCGCGGCGTAGACGCCGAGATAGATGAGGGCCGCGTCAAGCCGCGAGGCGCGCCAGCAGACAATCGTCCCGAGCGCCGCGATCAGCATCGCGAAGGCCGGACCTGATCCCCATTCGCCGGTCGAGGTCCAAGCCGCCCCCGAAAAGGCGATCATCGCGACGATGCCGATATTCGCGGGGTTGAAAACGTGCCGGCCGCCGCGGCGCAACGCAAATTTGGACCCCGTGCCGATAAACGCCGCCGCGACGAACGGCCAGACTTCGTTCGCCCGCAGCAACAGGCAAAGCGACAGGCCGGTGATCAGCGCGCTCTTCCAGTCGAAACGGCTCGCCACAAGCAGAGCGCCAATTCCTTGCGCGACAAGGCTGGCCGCGATCGCTGCAAGAATTTGCGAAATCCCGATTCGGAAATCCAAGATAAAGAGCCCTGTCAGGAGAATAGCCGACTGGCCGCCGATCTGAAACCAGCGCGCATCCTTCGGCAGGGAGAGGCGGGCGATCATCGGCGGACGGAACGTCCTCGCTTTGCTGACAGCGCCGTTTTAGACGCGCCGATCGCGGCGAAATAGAGGCTTCGGCCGGGTCCCACGACGCGGTTGCCCGCGCCGCCCTTACGCGGCAAGGTGCCCCGCCTGCTCTGGAGACCTCGATGCTGAGATTGTCGGCCGTCCTGTTCCTTGTTGCCGCCGCGGCCTGCTCGCCGCGGACTGACGGGCAGCCCGATACGCCGCAAACTTCCGCGGCGGCGCCCGCCTCGGATCCCTATGCGCCGAAACCATTCGTGACGCTTGCGAATCCGGAATGGACGCGCGACGCCGTTCTCTACCAGATCAACACGCGCCAGTTCACGCGCGAGGGAACCTTCGCCGCGGCGGAGAAGGAACTGCCGCGCCTCAAGGCGCTCGGGGTCGATATACTCTGGCTGATGCCCATCCACCCGATCGGCGAGAAAAACCGGAAGGGATCGCTCGGCAGCCCCTATTCCGTGAAGGACTATCTCGGCGTCAACCCGGAGTTCGGGACCGTCGAGGACCTCAGGTCATTCGTCGACGCCGCCCATGAGCAAGGCTTCAAGGTCATCCTCGACTGGGTCGCCAATCACAGCGCCTGGGACAATCCTCTCGTTACGGAGCATCCCGACTGGTACATCAAGGACTGGAAGGGCGACTTCCAGCCGACGCCCTGGTGGGACTGGTCCGACATCATCGATTTCGACTGGACCAACCGCGACCTTCGCAAATACATGACGGAGGCGATGGTCTACTGGGTGAAGGAGGTCGGCGTCGACGGGTTCCGGTGCGATGTCGCCGGTTACGTGCCGCTCGACTTCTGGGAAAATGCGCGCGCCGAGCTTGAAGCCGTGAAGCCGGTCTTCATGCTCGCGGAATTCAATCACCGCGATGTTCACCGCGTCGCCTTTGACGCCAGCTACGCCTGGGGCTGGAACAACGCGATGCACGACATCGCCGTCGGCAAGGCGAACACCGGCGCGCTTTACGGCTACTACTCCGAAAATGAGAGCGCGTGGCCGATCGAAGCGATGCGCATGACCTATGTCGAGAACCACGACCAGAACGCGTGGGAGGGAACGTCGTTTGAGCGGTTCGGTCCGGCGCTGCCGGCTGCGATCGTGCTTTCCTTTGTCGGCGAGGGCATTCCGCTCGTCCATAACGGCGTCGAGGCTGGGAACGAAAAGCGGCTGGAGTTCTTCGAAAAGGACCCGATCGCCTGGCGCCAGCATCCGAACGGCGACCTCATCAGGCGCCTCATCGCCTACCGCAAGACGCACCCCGCTCTGCGCAACGGAAAGTGGGGCGCCCGCATGGTCGGCGTCGAGAACTCCTCGCCGCAGCAGGTGTTCTCGTTCCTTCGCGAAAGGGACGCGGACCGCATCTTCGTTGTGATGAATTTCTCGCCTGAGCGGCGGACGGTGAACTTTCCAACCGCGCAGGCGCAGGGCGATTACGAGGACTTCAACGGCGGAAGAGTGACGATCAATCCTGAAACGGCGATGACGCTCGAGCCGTGGGGCTGGAGAGTGATGTCGCGATGACCGACAAGCCGCTCATTCTCGCCATCGATCAGGGCACGACCTCAAGCCGGGCGATCGTGTTCGACGCCGCCGCGGCGATCGTCGCCGTCGCGCAAAAGGAATTTCCGCAGATCTTTCCGCAAGCAGGATGGGTGGAGCACGACCCCGAAGCGATCTGGGCGACGACGCTGGCGACCGCACGCGCGGCGCTGAACGAGGCCGAGGCGAAGGGCGGCCGCGTCGTCGCCATCGGCGTCGCCAATCAGCGCGAGACAACACTCGTCTGGGACCGGAAGACCCTTAACGCGGTCCACAACGCCATCGTCTGGCAGGATCGCCGGACGGCCGACGTGTGCGCCGCGCTGAAGGCGAAGGGCCTTGAAGGCGATGTGCAGGCGCGCACCGGCCTGCTTCTCGACCCCTATTTTTCCGCGACCAAGCTCGCCCATATCCTCGACAGCGCCCCCGACCTCCGATCGCGCGCAGCGCGCGGCGAGCTCGCCTTCGGGACGGTCGACAGTTTCGTGCTGGCGCGCCTCACCGGCGGCGCGCACCTGACTGATGCAACCAACGCCAGCCGCACCAGCCTTTACAATATCGGCGCCGGCGCCTGGGATGACGGGCTTCTCGAAATGTTCAGGGCGCCGCGCGCCTGCCTTCCCGAAGTCCGCGACACGATCAGCGACTTTGGCGAAACGAAGAGCGAATTCTTCGGCCGGCCGATCCCGGTTCTGGCGCTTGTCGGCGACCAGCAGGCCGCCGCGGTCGGTCAGGCCTGCCTTGAGCCCGGCGACATCAAGAGCACCTATGGCACCGGCTGTTTCGTGCTGGCCCCGACCGCCGGTCTCGTGCTGTCGAAGAACAGGCTCTTGACGACGATTGCGCGGCGGATTGATGGCGTCACCCATTACGCGCTCGAAGGATCGATCTTCATCGCCGGCGCCGCCGTGCAATGGCTGCGCGACAGTCTTGGAATCATCAAGTCGGCGGCGGAGACCGATGCGCTCGCGCGCTCGATCCCCTCGAGCGGCGGTGTCTACCTCGTACCAGCCTTCACCGGCCTCGGCGCGCCGCACTGGGCGCCCGATGCGCGCGGGCTCATCGCCGGCCTCACGCGCGGCGCCGGCAGGGCGGAAATCGCGCGCGCCGCGCTCGAATGCGTCGCCTATCAAACAGCGGACCTCATCGAGGCGATGGCTGCGGACGGCGCGCCGTGCAGGACGCTGAAGGTTGACGGCGGCATGGTCGCCAATGACTGGCTGATGCAATTCCTGGCCGATATGCAGGACGCTGGCGTCGATCGCCCTGAGGTCATGGAGACGACGGCGCTCGGGGCTGCGTTCCTTGCCGGCGTCCGGGCTGGCGTTTTCGGCTCAGTCCGCGACATCGCGCGTCTGCGGCGGACGCAGCGGCGTTTCGCGCCGGCGATGGCGGCGGCGGAACGCGCAAGCCTCCGCGCCGGTTGGCGCAAGGCGCTCGAAAGGGCGCTCCTTTGACCGCCGACATCCGCACTCTGCGCGATTGGTGCCTTGGTCGCCTCGCTGCTCATGAAGAAGCGACGGCGCGCGACGCGATGGCGTCTGGCGTGCGGCTGTTGATGATCGATCTGAAGGAAAGACTGGCGGCGGGAGATATCGATCATGACACGCTCTCATCACTTGCCTCGCTGATCGCAGACGAGGCGCTGGCCGCGCGCGCACATCGCCTGGGCGCAAAGGCGCGGCGGCGATCCTGGGCTGATGTCGTCAATAGCGCGCTTGAGCGTTACGAAGGCGAGCCCTTCGAAATTGCGAGCGACGCCCTGGAGCAGACGAGGGCTGGAATAGTCTTCACTGCGCATCCGACTTTCGCGCTCACGCGTGAGGCGCGCGCGCTGCTCGGCGCGCTCGCCAGCGGCGAAAAAGGCGCCCTCGGGGTTTTGCGTCATGCGCCGGACGGGCCGATTTCACTGCTCGACGAGCATGAAGACGTTCAAGGCGCAATCGGCCGCGCCCAGGAATCGATCCGCGACTTGCTTCTAGCGGGTCTCGAATGGCTTCGCGCGCGCCATCCCGAACGCTGGCGCGAGGCGTCCCCGGCGCCGGTCAGCCTTGCGACCTGGGTCGGCTATGACCTCGACGGCCGCACTGACATTCACTGGGGAACGACGGTTCGGTTGCGGCTTGAAGAAAAAGCATTGCAGCTCTTCCGCTACACCAAAGCTCTGAACGAGATCGAGGCCGCGCGCGAGCTGGCGGGCGTGCTTGCTGACGCGGGCGCCGAAGCCGCCGATCAGGCCGCCGCCTTCGCCGCGGACCTCGCCGATCCCGCCGCTGTCGCTGACGCCGCCAATCGGCTGACGGCCGCCAGCCCTCGCCGCCTGACATCGCTGCAGGGGGCGCGCACGGTACTGACGCGCCTGATCGAGACCGCAGACGAAAAAACCGCGCTTGCGCTCGCGGTCATCCGCGCGGAGATGGACGCCTACGGCCTCGGCGTCGCGCGCATTCATCTGCGCGTCAATTCTGCGCAGGTCCGCTCCGCCTTGCGCGCCGATCTCGGGCTCGGCGCCGACCGCGCTTTCCTCGACCGCACGGCGCTCGACGCGGCCGCCGCCAAGACTGCGGCGGCGGAGCGGCGAGCGGTGAATTTCGCGAGCATCTTTGAGGAACAGATGACCGCTCGCCGGCAATTCATGCTGTGCGCGCAGGTGCTGAAACATGTCGACGAAGACACTCCTATCCGTTTTCTTATCGCGGAGGTCGAGGCGCCAGCGACCGTGATGGGCGCCATCTATCTCGCGCGGCTCTACGGCGTCGATCATCGTCTCGACATCTCCCCGCTGTTTGAAACGCCCGATGCGATTGAACGGGGCGGGCGCCTCATCGAGAGGCTGCTCGAGGAAGAGGAATATGTCGCCTATATCCGCCGTCGCGGGCGGCTTTCGATCCAGTGCGGCTTTTCAGACAGCGGCCGCTTCATGGGACAGATCGCCGCCGACCTGGCGATCGAGCGTCTTCATATTCTCGTTTCGCGCGCGTTGTCGGCGCGCCGCATCACGGATGTGGAGGTCGTCGTCTTCAACACCCATGGCGAGTCGATGGGACGCGGCGGCCATCCCGGCGCTTTCGTTGACCGGCTCGACTATCTGATGACGCCATGGACGCGCAGCCGCTTCTCTCACGACGGCATCAGGCTCAATGCGGAGACGAGCTTTCAAGGCGGCGACGGCTTCCTCCATTTTCAGACGCCCGCGCTGGCGAAGGCGACGGTTCAGGAGGTTTTCTCCTGGGCGCACGCCGCCCCGCAGGCGGATATGCAGGATCGCTATTACCGCGACATCAATTTCTCCTGGGACGTCTATCGCGCGGTGAAAGGCTGGCAGGAAAATCTGTGGGCGAATGAAAACTATCAGGCGGCGCTGGCGGCGTTCTCACGGAACCTGCTGCCGTCTTCGGGCTCGCGGCGGCTTCGCCGACCGAAGCCCGGCGCCAAGGAAGAAGCGCGCGGCCTTCGCGCCATTCCGCACAATGCGATCCTTCAACAGATCGCCGCGGCGGCGAATGTCGTGGGCGGCCTTGGAACGGCCGCCGACCGCGAACCGGAACGGTTTCGCGAACTTGTCGACAACTCGCCGCGTGTTCGCGCCGCGCTCGCCGTCGCGATCCACGCGCGCCAGCTGACGTCCCTGTCGATCCTGCGCGCCTATGCGAGTCTTTACGATCCCTCTTTCTGGACAGTGAGCGCCGCGCGGCTGACGGACCGGCGGATGGCGGCGCCGTTTCACCGCATCGCCGGCAGACTTGAGAAGCGCGCGCTCGATGTATCGCTGACGCGCCTCGCCAATCTTCTCTCCGCCGATCGGCAGAAATTCGACCAGGCGATGGGGCGCGCGCAAGGTTTCAGCGCGCCGCTTTATGCGCTTCACGCCGTGCGGCTGACGCTGATCGCGGAAGGGTTCTCGCTCGTCGCCGCGACGCCGGCGTTCTCCTCGCGCCACGAGCTGACGCATGACGACCTCATGGACATGGCGCTCAATCTTCAGTTTGAAGAGGTCGCGGCCGTCATTTCGGAAATATTCCCGGAAACGACGGCCGCTCCGGACGCGTTCCTAGATCTGAATGAACCGGCGCCGCGGGATGAAGACGCCGGGGGCTATCCGGTGATCCAGCGCGAGATCGTCGCGCCGCTGCGCGCGCTGGATCGCCGCATCAAGGAGATCGCGGTCGGCGTCTCCCATTTTTACGATGCATTCGGCTGACGGGCCTCGTCGAGGCGTTCGTAAAAATGCCGGCGGCAGAGGGGCGCGTAGCGCTCATTGCCGCCGATTTCGATCATCGCGCCGGCGCCGATCGCCGCGCCGGCAGCGTCAATCCTAAGGTTCATCGTCGCCTTCCGCCCGCAATGGCAGATCGTCTTCAGTTCACGAATTTCATCGGCGATGGCGAGCAGCCGCTCGCTGCCCGGAAACAGCTCCCCGCGAAAATCCGTCCGAAGCCCAAAACAGAGCACCGGAACGCCGAGATAATCGACGGCGCGCGCGAGCTGGAAGACCTGTTCGCGCGACAGGAACTGCGCCTCATCGACGAAGATGCAGGCGGCGCCCTCGGCGCTGACCGCGCTTTCTATCTCGGCGAATAGGTCGGTCGCGTCGTCAAAGGCGCGCGCCGCCTCCTTCAGCCCGATGCGCGAAGCGACGACGCCGTCGCCTGCGCGTTTGTCGATGGCGGCGGTGAAGATCGCGGTTTTCATCCCTCGTTCGCGATAGTTGAACGAGGCCTGCAGGAGCGCTGTCGACTTGCCGGCGTTCATCGCGGCGTAGTTGAAATAGAGCTTCGCCAAGCGTCAGAGCCCCTCCGGCAGAAGGCCCTCATAGTCAAATTCATAAGGGCCGGTCATGATGACATGGTCGTCGTCGCGCCACTCGATGGCGAGAAGACCGCCGTCGAGCTCGACGCTGACCTTTCTGTCGGTCAGTCGACGGCGGTTCGCCGCGACGACGGCTGCGCAGGCCGCGGTCCCGCAGGCCTTGGTGACGCCGGCGCCGCGCTCCCACACGCGCAGCCTGATCAGCTGGCGGCCCTTCACCTCCGCGAGCGAGACATTGGCGCGATCGGGAAACATCGGATGGTTCTCGATCATCGGCCCGAAGATCTCGAGCTTGTGCGCCGCAACGTCGTCGACGAAGAAAACGCAGTGGGGATTGCCCATGTTGACGGCCGAGGGGCCCCACAGAACAGGCTTGTCGATCGGCCCCAGCTTGATGTCGACGAAACGCGTATCCTGGATTTCCTCCGCAAGCGGAATTTGCTTCCAGTGAAACTTTGGAACGCCCATGTCGACGGCGATACGATTGGCGCCGACGCGCTCCGCCGTGATGAACCCTGACGGCGTCTCCATGCCGACGGCGGTCTCGCCCGTCTCCGCCATCAAGATCGCGCCGACGCAGCGGGCGGCGTTGCCGCAGGCGCCGGCGCCGGTGCCGTCGGCGTTCCACACGCCCATGAAGGGCCCGTCCTGATCTTCGATCGTGATGACCTGGTCGCAACCGACGCCCGCCCTGCGGTCGGCGATCCGGCGCGCAGAGTCTTCGGTCATGCGCGCACGCACGCCGCGCAGATCGACAATGACGAAGTCATTGCCGAGGCCGTTCATTTTCCTGAAGGGGACGCCGGATAAGGACATTTCTGACACCGACGCCAATATCGGGGCGGTCGCCGCCAAATTCAATCGAAGCCGAGCGATCTCAACGCATTTCGGCGACGCGCCTCGGCGCCGGCGCTAAGGCTATGATCGGTCTTTTCCCAATAATGCGGGCGAGTGGCGAGCTGCCACAGCGCGACATAGGCGGCCCACGCCATCATTAACCAATAAACCGGCATGAATAGCGCCCACGGAGAGAGCTGCGGCATTCCGCGAGAGAGAGGCGCGATCGCGCCGAGCGCGATCAAGGCGATGTTTCCGAGCGTCAGCGCCGAGGTTGCGATCTCTCCGGCGGGGGCCGGGAGAAAGGCCGAGGCGGAGGCGCCGCCGAACAACTCCACAAGGCTTGCGATCCAGAGGAGGGGCGCGGCGAGCGCAGCGATCACCGTTCCGCCAATGAAGAGATCGACAGAAATCACCGACCTCCAGTCTGCAAGCGACGGCGCCCGCCGGCGATGAACGAGCCAGGTTTGCATGAAACCCTTCATCCAGCGCGACCGCTGGCGAATCCAGTTCGGCAGCGCGCAGTTCGCCTCTTCATAAGTGGTTGAGGAGATCATCGCCGTGCGCCAGCCGCGCCGCGCAAAGCGCAGACCGAGATCGGCGTCTTCCGTGACATTATGCGCGTCCCAGCCGCCAGCCTCGATCAGCGCCTCGATGCGAAAGATGTTGGACGTTCCGCCAAGGGGCGCCGGCGCGCCGATGCGGTCAAGCGCCGGGAGGAAGTGATCGAACCATAAGGAATATTCGAGCGTGAACAGGCGCGTCAGCCAATTCTCGCCGCTGTTGTAGAAATTGAGCCGCGCCTGCACGCAGGCAAGATCGTCCGGCGCGGCGGCGAACGTCTCGGCGGCGAGGCGCAGCTGGTTGGGCTCAGGCTCGTCTTCTGCGTCGTAGATGACGACAAGATCGCCTCGCGCGGTCGGCAGGGCGTAATTCAGCGCCTTGGGCTTCGTCTGCGGCAAGGAGGGTTGAACGATGACAAGGTCGTATCGCCCGCCCTTGTTGAGCGATATCGCTTCGGCGATCGTCTCGTGATCGCTCTCCTCGAGCAGGAGCTTGATGTCGAGCTTTGCACGCGGATAGTCGAGCTTGTCGAGCGCGGCGGCGAGGCCGGCCAGGGCGGCGGCTTCGCGGAACAACGGAATGAGCACCGTGACCGCCGGCAGGTCGCTTTCGGCCAGCGGGCGGCGCGGATGCGGCCGGCGGGGCGCTGCTGCGACCGCCGCAAGCGCAAGACGGACGCCGATCATCACGGTGAAAAGAATAGCGACACCGGCGAGCGCGGTCGCGGCCGCCGCCTCAGGGGCCGCCGCCGCCAGACCGACAACAAGAAGCGCTGCAAGTCCAAGCGGCGTTTTTTGCGACGGGGTCAGAACGCGCTTGGCGCTGTCCGCAGGCGACCGGGCGACGAGCCCCTCGGTCGCTTCAATAGTAAGCGGTCCTGAGAAGCGCCGTCGAAGCTGCTCTGCGAACGCCGACGGCGACAACAAGGTATCCGGCGGCGAATCCTGGTCGTGCGTTGTCAGGAAGACGAGCCGATCTGCATCGAACCGCCATGGCGCGCGCCCGGCGCGGCAATAAGATCGAAGCCGTTCAAACCGCGCCGGGCCGGTCGGCTCTTCGGTCTCGCCCGGCGCCGCCATCAGAACTCCGTCCAGAAACCGAACAGGAAGGCGTCGCCTGGCGCGATGTTGCGTGCGCCGAATTCGGTGCGCGCGCCGGCGACGACCGACCATCGCCTGCTCGCCCGCCAAACCAGCGAGCCCTGGGCCTTGAAGAGATCGAAATCATCAAAGCCCGGCGCGTTGTTGCGAACGGAAACGATCGATTGCGCTTCGAGCAGAATTAGGAACCGTCGCGACGGCTCGATGCCGACGAGGAACTCGGCGCGCGCCTGATCGCTCGCGCCGGAAAAGCGATGACGGTAGCCGGCTTCAGCGGCCACGAAGACCTTAAAGGGTTTCAAGATGACGTCGCGGCCATGAAGCGCGCGCAAATCGACGTCAAAGCCGCCCGTCAGCTCACCGGGCCGCGCGCCGTCGGTGACGTCGCCGGACCAGACGCCGGCAAGGCGCAGCGCTGTCGCCGAATGCGCGCCGCGCCGAAGCTGCCGCTGAACGAACACATCGGACTCGCCGAAGCCGCTGACGGTCCGCGCCCCGTCGGCGTCGTCGATGAACGCGGTCCCAAAGACCGCCTTGCCGCCCGCCATCCAGCGCTCGGTGACGCCCCATTCGACATAGGCGTCGGAATCGATCCGCGCATAGGCGCTGACGTCAGTCGAGGAGCGGAAATAATCGAGGCGATTGGCGATGAATACATCGCCGTCGCCGCGGTTCCACGGGCTTGCCGCCGCCGGCGCCGCGCCAAGAAGCAGGACCGCCCCGATCAGGCCTCGCCAGAACTCCCCCACCCAGTCCCCGCATCCCCGCCGCAGGATGCGACTTGAGGTTGCGGGACTTTAGGCAGAGCACGCGAGCGCGCCAGCAATCCCGGGTTGTGTTTTAGGCGGCCGCCAGCTGGCGCACCACGTATTGGAGAATGCCGCCGTGGCGGTAGTAGTCGAGCTCGTCGGCGGTATCGATCCGCACCAGCACGGGGATGTCGCGCGTTTTTCCGTCCGCGCCGGTGATGGTCAGTTTCGCCTCGGATCTCGGCGTCAGTTTGTCGACGCCGTGAATGGTGATCGTCTCGTCGCCCTTCAGCCCGAGCGAGCGCCAGCTGTCGCCGTCCTTGAATTGCAGCGGAAGGACGCCCATGCCGATCAGGTTCGACCGGTGAATGCGCTCGAAGCTCTCCGCGACGACTGCGCGCACGCCAAGAAGGATCGTGCCCTTGGCCGCCCAGTCGCGCGACGACCCGGTGCCGTATTCCTTGCCGGCGAAGACGACGAGCGGCGTCCCCGCGGCCTTGTATTTCATCGCCGCATCGTAAATCGACAGTTGTTCGCCGGACGGCACGTACCGCGTCAGCCCGCCCTCGACGCCGTCGAGCATCTGGTTCTTGATGCGGATGTTGGCGAAGGTGCCGCGCATCATCACTTCATGATTGCCGCGGCGCGAGCCGTAGGAATTGAACTCCGAGACCGGCACCTGGTGTTCCTTCAGGAATTGGCCTGCGGGCCCTTTTTCCTTGATGTCGCCGGCGGGCGAAATGTGATCGGTGGTGATCGAGTCGCCGAACAGCGCCAGAATACGGGCGCCGGCGATCGGTTCGATCGGCTTCGGCGTCATCGTCATGCCCTCGAAATAGGGCGGGTTGGCGACATAGGTCGACATCGGCCAGCGATAGGTCTGCCCGTCGCCGCCGTCGATCTTGCGCCATTGCTGATCGCCTTTGAAAACGTCGGCGTAGCGTGTTGCGAACATCGTCGCTGTCACATGCTCGCGCACGACTTCGGCGATTTCGCGGTTGGTCGGCCAGATGTCCTTGAGGTAAACGTCCTTACCCTGATCGTCCTTGCCGAGCGGCTCCGAGGTCAGGTTGACGTTTAATGACCCGGCGATCGCATAGGCGACGACGAGCGGCGGCGATGCGAGATAATTCGCGCGCGCGTCAGGAGAGACGCGGCCTTCAAAGTTGCGGTTTCCGGAGAGAACGGAACAGACCGCAAGATTGTTCTCGTTGACGGCCGCGCTGATCGCTTCGGGCAGGGGCCCTGAATTGCCGATGCAGGTGGTGCAGCCATAGCCGACGAGATTGAACCCGAGCGCGTCGAGATCGTCCTGCAATCCGGCTGCGTTGAGGTAATCCGTGACGACCTGGCTGCCCGGCGCGAGCGAGGTCTTGACCCACGGCTTGGCCTTGAGGCCCCGGCGCCGCGCGTTTCGCGCGACGAGCCCGGCCGCGATGAGCACCGACGGGTTGGACGTATTGGTGCAGGAGGTGATCGCCGCAATCACGACATCGCCGTTGCCGACGTCGAACTTCTCGCCCTTCACCGGAGCGCGTTTGTTGAGCGCGCCCGGCTGGCCGTACTCCTTTTCGAGCGCGGCGGCGAAAGAAGCAGGCGCATCCTTCAGCGCGACGCGGTCCTGCGGACGCTTCGGGCCGGCGAGGGACGGCGTGACAGCGCTGAGGTCGAGGTCAAGCGTATCGGTAAATCTCGGTTCGGGGGACGACGCATCGCGCCACAGGCCTTGCTCTTTCGCATAGGCCTCGACGAGCGCGACCCGGTCCGCCGTGCGGCCGGTCGCCTTCAGGTAGCGAAGCGTTTCCGCGGTCACCGGGAAGAAGCCGCAGGTCGCGCCGTATTCCGGCGCCATGTTGGCGATCGTCGCCTGGTCTTCCAGCGCCAGATGGTCGAGGCCCGGGCCGAAGAACTCGACGAATTTCCCGACCACGCCTTTCTTGCGCAGCATCTGCGTGACGGTGAGGACAAGGTCCGTCG
Organism: uncultured Caulobacterales bacterium; assembly: GCA_964529675.1. Lineage (GTDB taxonomy): Bacteria > Pseudomonadota > Alphaproteobacteria > Caulobacterales > Parvularculaceae > Amphiplicatus. The sequence continues at coordinate 34,058 of CAZGXT010000002.1, read as the reverse complement.
CGGTCGAGCCTTCAGGCAGCCTGCCGGTCAGGCGGAAGCCGATCACTTCCGGGATCAGCATCGACACCGGCTGGCCGAGCATCGCGGCTTCCGCCTCGATGCCGCCGACGCCCCAGCCGAGAACGGAGAGGCCGTTGACCATGGTCGTATGGCTGTCCGTCCCGACAAGCGTGTCGGGATAGGCGTAGGTCTCGCCCTTGTGGTCGGCGGTCCAGACGGTCTGCGCGAGATATTCGAGATTGACCTGGTGGCAGATGCCGGTGCCCGGCGGCACGACGCGGAAATTGTCAAATGCGCCCTGGCCCCATTTCAGGAACTGGTAGCGCTCTCCGTTGCGCTCATATTCGCGCGCCACGTTCTTCTGGAAGGCGTTAGGGCCGCCGAAATAATCGACCATCACCGAGTGGTCGATCACAAGATCGACTGGCGCGAGCGGATTGATTTTCTCAGGGTCCTGGCCGAGCGCCTTCATGGCGTCGCGCATCGCGGCGAGGTCGACGACAGCCGGGACGCCGGTGAAGTCCTGCATCAGGACGCGCGCGGGGCGATAGGCGATCTCGCGCTCGCTTGACCCGGTCTTCAGCCAGTCCCCGAAGGCCTTGATGTCGTCGACCGACACCGACCGGCCGTCCTCGAAACGCAGGAGATTTTCGAGGAGCACCTTGAGCGAGCAGGGAAGGCGCGCCAGGTCGCCGACGTGGCGCTCCGCCGCCTTCAGACTATAGATCACGTAGGACTTGCCGCCGGCCTTCAACGTCGTCTTGGTTTTCAGGCTGTCACGTCCCGGGATCACTGGTCGCCTCCGCGTTCAAAACAGGTCGAGAAACGGGGGCGTTATGGCTTATCAGGGCCGGTCGCGCAATTCGCGCGAAAGCTCTCTACTTTCGCCGCAAATCGCGCTTAGACGAACCTTGCTGATGACGCATTCGTGAGTATGGAGGACAGGACATGGGCGGTTATGGCGGCGCATTTCGGATCATCGCGGCGGCGCTTTTCGGGGCGCTATCGACAACTCTCGGCCCGGCCTCGGCGGCGGACCCCCAGTCCGTCGCGGTCTTCAAGGACTGGACGGTGATGGTTCAAGATACTGGCAACGACCGCATCTGTTTTGCGGTCGCCGAAGCCAAGGACAAGGCGCCGAAATCCGTCAACCATGGCGAGATCTTCTTCATGGTCGCGACCTGGAAGTCGGGGGCTGCGGCGAATCAACCGAGTTTTCGCGCGGGCTATAATCTGAAAGACGCGCCGGCCCCGGCGATTCGCGTCGGCTCCCAGAAGTGGGACATGTACGTTTCCGACAACGAATCGTTCATCGAAAGCGCGGCTTCCGAACAGGCCCTTGTCGCCGCCATGCGGTCAGGGGCCGACATGCGCATTTCGGCGACGTCGGGGCGCGGCACGGCGACCAACTATATTTTCTCGCTCAACGGCGTCTCAGCCGCCCTCGACCGTGCGAAGGAAGCCTGCAAATAGGGGGTGTGGTTCATCCCTCTACGGATTATCAGGGGTTGATCAGTCTACAAATCGGTTTAGGAAACCGATTTCTGCGCCAGGCAAGGGCGGGCGCTTATTTCCAAAGGAGCAGGGTCGCATGGGAATGATTAAGGAATTTCAGGACTTCGCCGTCAAGGGCAACATGGTCGACATGGCCGTCGGCATCATCATGGGCGGCGCTTTCGGGACCATCGTCAACAGCCTCGTGAACGACATCATCATGCCGCCTATCGGTCTCGCGATCGGCGGCATCGACTTCTCCAAGCTGTCGCTGGTGCTGAAGCCGGCGGAGGGCGACGCGGCTGCAGTCGCCATCAATTACGGAAAATTTATCAATGCGGGAATTTCGTTCCTGATCGTCGCCTGGGCGCTGTTCATGCTCATCAAGGCGATGAACACGCTGAAGAAGAAGCAAGAGGCTGCGCCCGCGGCGCCGCCCGCCCCGACGAAGGACCAGGTGCTCCTGACTGAAATTCGCGATCTCCTCTCGAAGCGCTGATCGAACGGAGCCCAGCAAAGTGAAACCGCCGCCCCGGCAAAAGGGCGGCGGTTTCGTTTTCTTCACCCGAAATCGCCCGCTTAGGGGTTACTCAGCGGATTTCAGATAGGCGTCGAGGAACCGGACATAGGCTTCCGACGCGCTGATCCGGTTTTCGCGCTTAAGGAATCCGTGGCCTTCATCCGGGAACAGAAGATACTCGACCGGCACATTGTTCTCGCGGACTGCGGCGACAAGTTCATCGCTCTCGACCTGCAGAACGCGCGGGTCGTTTGCGCCCTGCACGACGAGAAGCGGCTTCTTGATCTTGCCCGCATGAAACAGCGGCGAGATTGCGCGGTGGCGTTCGCCGTCGGTCGCCGGGTCGCCCATTTCGTCATAGAGCGCTTCCTTGAACGCTTCCCACCAGGGCGGGATCGACGTCAGCGTGCGGACCCAGTTCGTCACGCCGAAAATATTGATGCCGGCGTCGAAGGCGTCCGGCTCAAAGGCGAGCGCCGCAGCGACCATATAGCCGCCATAGCTGCCGCCCATGATCGCGATGTCGTCCTTGTCGACCCAGTCCAGCGTCTCAAGATATTTCCGGCCGTAAACGATGTCTTTCAGATCGACGTCGCCGTGCTTCCTGTCGTCCATATGGAAGAACGTCTTGCCGTAGCCTGACGATCCGCGATTGTTCGCGCCAAGGACTGCATAGCCGTGATTGACGAGGTGCTGCACCATCGCGGAATAGCCTGCGCGCGTCTGCCCGCCCGGGCCGCCATGGACGAGAACCACCGCTGGCGCAGGATTGGAAGCGCTCGCGCCCTTCGGTTTGTAAAGAATGGAGGGGATGTCGAGGCCGTCGAAGCTCTTGTAACGAACGACTTCGTTTTCAACGAGATCGGCGGGATCGATCGCGGGATTGAGCGCCTGCGTCCACTGCCGGAATTTCTTCTTCTTCAGATCGACCGTAATGACATTGGACGGCGAGACATCCGAGTTGAGCATGAACGCGACGGTTTTTTCATCGCGCGAAAAGCGCACGCCGGTGATGTCGCCGGCGGGCAGGCCCTTCGGCATCGCAACGGCCTTTCCGGACTGCTGATCGACGATCGAGACGACGGTCGACGCATCGTCATTGGTCGCGCTGACGCGATAGCGGCCGGAGGGCGAATAGACGACGTACATCACGTCCCACGCCGCCTCGATTAGGGGCGCCGTGTCGCCGCCGGCGATGTCATATGTCCAGGCCTGTGCGAATTCGCCGTGTTCGTCGGTGCCGAATACAAGCTTCGTTCCGTCGGGCGAGAAATCATGGACGGCGTGCGAGATGTTGCCTTCATGCGCGGTGATCAGCAGCGGCTCGGCTTCGGGCGAGGTAAGATCGATGAGAAAGATATTGTTGTCGGCGGAGGTGCGTTCCTTGATCGCCGCCGCGCGCGTACCCTGGCGATTGGTCGCGTCGATGCTGAAGCCCGCGTCATTCCTGAAGACGAGCGTGCGGGCGTAATCGTCGCTTTCGTATCGGTAGAGATCGAAGAAGCGCGCATCGCGTTCATTGGTGAAGGCGAAAAAGGCCTCGCCTTCGCCGATCCAGCCTCCGAAAATCGCCTTCAGATTCTCGCCAGGGGTGAGATCCTTGAGGGTTCCGTCAATTTCGCGAACAAAGAGATGGTTCAACTCGTCGCCGCCCGTGTCGGCGGTGAAGAGGATGCGCTCATCCTTTGGGAAATAGCCGACCGCAAAAGTCGCGTTCGATGCAGAATTCGTCAGCGTCGCCTGCTCTCCGGTTCTTACGTCGAGCGTGTAGGCGTTGAAAACGCCGCTTGCGTTCGACGAGATGAGAAGTTTCGAATCGTCCGGCGAAAACGCGGTCATCGCGCCGGCGGAGATGTAGTCGGTCGTCTTGAAAAAGGCCTCGGCCGGATAGCGCTTTGGCGCGTCCGCCGCCTGCGCCGCGCCGGCAAGGGCGACGAAGGCCGTCAGCGTTCTGATCATGGTGAAGTCCCTCTATTAGCCCGGAGCGGCGTTAGTCTGCCCCGGGCCCGCCGGCGATTACAAGCGGGCTCGGTACGCGGCAGGGTGTTTCCCGTTCGCGGCGAACTCGCTAGATCGTCGATCCCGAACTGACAGCAGGACATGTGATGCCAGCCAGAACCGCCGCAATTCTTGCAATCGGAGACGAGCTGCTCTCCGGACGCACGCGGGACGCCAACATTCATTTCCTCGCCGGCTGGCTCGGCGAGCGGGCGATCGCGCTGAAGGAAGCGCGCATCGTCGCCGACGACGCGCCGGCGATCGTCGAGGCCTTGAACGCCCTCCGCACACGGTATGATTACTGCTTCACCTCCGGCGGCATCGGCCCGACGCACGACGACATCACTTATGAGGCGGTGGCGAAGGCGTTCGGCCGCGAGATCATCGAGCACCCAGATGCGATCGGCCTTATTCGAGCGTGGTATGAAGCCAAGGGCGAACCCGTCACGCCGCCGCGGCGGCGCATGGCGCTGATGCCGGCCGGCGCCGAGATCATCCCGAACCCGGTGAGCGGCGCGCCGGGCGTGCGCATCGAAAACGTCTTCGTCATGGCCGGCGTGCCGTCGATCTTTCAGGGCATGCTCGCCGCCGTCGACGCCGCGCTTGAACGCGGGGTTTTCATCCACGCGCGCGCCGTCACCGCGATGGGGCTCCCTGAATCGCGCCTCGCCGAGCAATTGCTGGCCATCCAGACGGCGCTTCGCGGCGTCGCCATCGGCAGCTATCCCATAGACGGCGACGTCAAGGGCGTGACGATTGTCGCCCGGTCCGAGAATGAAAGCGCCGCCGATGCTGCAATTGCGAGCGTTTCGGCCGCGATGCGGGCCCTGGGCTTCGAACCCCAGCCGGGCGAGCGGGCGGGACGGTGACGCAGCGGAGCCTCTCGCATAGGATAGTCTGTGTCGGGCCGGGGTGCTTCATGAAAAAGATGCTGTTTGTACTCGCCGTGGCGGCCGCCGCCGGCGGCCTTGCGCCGGCGATCGCCGCGCCCGGCGGCGGGGGCGGGGGGCTGCCGCCCACAAGCGGGCCTCGCGTCGATCCGGCCAAGGCCTACCAGGAAGGCGTCGCGGCGCTGCAGGCGAAAGATTACAAGACAGCCGAAGACAGGTTCGCCGATGTTCTCTCCGTCGCGCCGAAAAATGCGGAGGCGAACTACTACATGGCGCTCGCCAAATCTGGTCTCGATAAACCAAAGCAGGCGGCCCGCTATCTTCAACGCGCCATCAAGGAACGCCGCAATTTCGTCGAGGCCCGTGAAAAGCTCGCGTTGATTTCAATCGATCTCGGCGAGCCTGATGAAGCGCGTGCGCAGATCGCGGCGATCGAAAACCTGAAGGCTGAATGCGAGACAGACGCGAGCGCCTGTGACGAAGCGTTTCGCGCTCGTGTGGAGGTCGCGCTGCAGCGCATTGGCGAAGCGTTGAGGCCGAAGGTCGGCGAAACGCCCGAGGGGCCGGTGTCAGACGCGCCTTCGCCAGAGGCGGCGTCGCCGGCGGACAGCGCGGGAGAGCCGGCCGACATTGGCGGGCGGCAATCCCTGTTCTTCACGCCCCAAACTGACGGCGCGGCGCGCTATGTCGCCGCTGTGCGGATGATCAACGAGGCGCGCTACGAGGAGGCGATCGCCTCGCTTCTTGGCGCGCAAGCGCAGATCGGCCCCCATCCCGACGTGCTCAACTATCTCGGCTATGCGAATCGCAAGCTGGGCCGGTTCGACGCCGCGCAATCATTTTACGCCCAGGCGCTGGCGATCAACCCCGATCACCTCGGCGCGAATGAATATCTAGGCGAACTCTACGTGGAAACGGGCGATCTTCGGGCGGCGCGGCGGCAGCTTGCAAAGCTCGATCGGCTCTGCGCCTTCGGGTGCGCCGAGCGCGAGGATCTCGCGCGATTGCTTATCGTCAAGACTTCTGATCGGCGGGCCGCAAGATGAAGATGAATGGGGCGATCGCCGCCTTCACAGCCCTGCTCGCAGCGCCGGCTGCGGCCCAGACAGCGCCCATCAGCGAGGCGGCGTGGCTTTCGCCGGAAGCCGACCTCGTTTCATTCCTGACCACGGCCCCGGCCGAATGCCTCGCGCGGCCCGACGAGAAGGATGCAAGATATAGCGTCGATATCGGGCGCGTTGCGTTCAGAAGCCCGTTTCTGCTTGGCGGGCAGGCGGCGCGCGGCCGGCTTTCTTGCAGCGCCTGTCATGTGAACGGGCGGAGCAATTCCGACTTTTATGTCGAGGGTCTCTCATCGGCGCCCGGAACCGCCGACGTCACATCGTCCCTCTTCAGCGCCGTGCGCGACGACGGGTCTCTAAACGCAAAACCGATACCCGATCTTACTGATCGGGCCGCGCGCGCGGCGGACGCCCACGGCGTCGACGCCTTCATAACCAGTGCGATCGTCGATGAATTTCAGGGAAAGCGCCCGCCGCGAGAAGTGGTGGACGGCCTCGTCGCCTATGTTTCGTCGCTGAGGTCTTCGGCCTGTGATGACGATGTCGTCCGGCTGACCCCGCGCCGCGACATGCGCCATGTGTCGCGGGCGCTCGCCGTCGCTGACGCGGCGCTTCTTCGCGGCGATGACGCCGTCGCTGACTTCGCGCTCCTCTCGGCGCAGGGCGAATTGGGCCGCATTGCGGAACGCTATCCGAATTCGCCTGCGGCGCGCGCCGACCTCGAAGCGCTGGCGCGCATGATCGGCGGAACGCGCGGCATTCTGCCGGCGGCGCCGAAGGGGGCGCGCGTCAGGATCGGCGAGGCCGAATTTGAGGCGCTGAGGCTTTCGTTTGAGCTCAATCGCGCACGTTCGGCTTCGCTTTACGATCCCGGCGCGGCGACAGCCTATCTTGCTCGTTCGCGCCCCCTGGACGATTAGGGCGCCATGCTCAGCGTCTTCGATATTTTCAAGATCGGCATCGGCCCGTCGAGTTCGCATACGGTGGGCCCGATGCGGATTGCGGCGCGTTTCCTTGCGGAAGCGCGCGAAGCGGGCGCCCTTTCTGACGCTGTTCGGACGCATGTGTCGCTTCACGGGTCGCTGGCGCTCACGGGCGTCGGGCACGGCACCGACAAGGCGGCGATCCTCGGCCTGCTCGGCTTTCTTCCCGACGAGACCGACCCTGATGAGGCCGAGGCGGCCTTCAAGCGCGTGCGCGCGGAAAAGCGATTAAGGCTGGCGAACGGACCGGAAATCGCATTCGACCCCGCAAAGGACATCGACCTGCGCGGGGATATCGTTCCATCGCTGCACCCCAACGAGATGCGGCTTTCGCTCTTTAATCAGTCGGGCGCGTGCCTGTTCGAACAGACCTTCTATTCCGTCGGCGGCGGCTTTATCGCCAGCGCCAAGCAACTTGCGACGCCGGCGCAGGATGACCGCATCAGCACCGGACGCCGGGCGCCCTATGATTTCGGCTCGGCCGCCGACCTCCTCGCGCATTGCCGCCGAGAAGGTCTGTCGATCGAAGAAGTGATCCTGCGCAATGAAGATGCGATCCGGCCGCGGCGTGAGACGCTCGACGGGATCGACCGCATCTGGAAAGCCATGCGCGACTGCATCGAGCGCGGGCTGAAGACCGGCGGCGTTCTGCCGGGCGGTCTCGGCGTGCGGCGGCGCGCGCCCGCGCTTTACGCAAAGCTTCTCGAGGCGCCGCACGCCAATGAGCGCGAACAGCTCTTTGACTGGCTCAATGTCTATGCGATGGCCGTCAATGAAGAAAACGCCGCGGGCGGGCGCGTCGTCACCGCGCCGACGAACGGCGCGGCGGGGATCATTCCCGCGGTCATCCGGCATTATTGCGAAGACGACGGCGACCTTAACTCCGATCACGTCCGCCGTTTTCTTGTCACCTCAGCGGGCGTCGGCATGCTTTACAAGCAGCGGGCGTCCATCTCCGGCGCGGAGATGGGCTGTCAGGGCGAGGTCGGCGTCGCCTGTTCGATGGCGGCCGGCGGTCTGGCCGCCATCTGGGGCGGCGCGCCGGAACAGGTCGAACATGCGGCGGAAATCGGCATGGAGCATAATCTTGGCCTGACCTGCGATCCTGTCGGCGGACTCGTTCAGATCCCCTGCATCGAGCGCAACGCGATCGGCGCTGTCAAAGCGGTCAACGCCGCACGTCTCGCCCTGCGCGCATCGGAGCATCACAAGGTTTCGCTCGATCAGGTGATCGAGACCATGCGTCAGACCGGCATGGACATGTCGCGCAAGTACAAGGAGACGAGCGAAGGCGGCCTCGCCGTCAATGTCGTCGAGTGTTGAAAAATGTCTGACGCCCCGGATCGCATTCGTGCGCTCTACCAAGCGGGCCGGTTCGCCGAAGCGGTCGATTACACCCGTTCGCTATGCCGGGACGTCGACGCCAGGCGCGGGGAAGAGTGGAGCGCCGTCGTCAACGCCGCCATGAACCTCAGCGATTTCACGACCGCGCGGCTCGCGGCGTTGCGCTGGCGCATGGAGGACCCGGATGGTTTCCAGCCCTTGGTGCTGGCGGCGGGCGTTTGCGCGGCGGCGCGGGACGAGGAATTCGCGAAGAACTCAATTGAGCTCCTCGTCCGCCGTTTCGCCGATCGGCCGGAAGCGTGGTTCGCCGCAGGCGTCATTCGCGCGCAGTTCGGCGCGTTTGAGCAGGCGATCTATGAGTTGAAGCGGGCCTATGCGCTCGATCCCTCGCTCACGCCTGCATGGGACGCGATCGCGCGGCTGAAGACGCTCGGCGTCGGCGATCCTGACATTGATTTCATGGCCGGTTTGCCGGAACGGTCAGCCGCATCGCCGGCGTTGTCGCGCGCCGCAGCGCACTACGCCGCCGCCGCCGCCTTTGACGCGGTCGGGGAACAGCCGCGCGCATTCGCGCACTACGCCCAGGGCGCCGCGCTGCGCCGGTCGGGGCTTTCGCACGACATGAATCTGGTTCTCGGACTGATGCGAAACGCCGTAAACGCCTTCGAGCCGGACCTCTTCGACCGGTTCCGCGGGGAGGGCGCCCAGTCGAGCGGGGCGATTTTCATTTTCGGTCCGACGCGATCGGGCGCTGCGCTTGTCGAGCAGATTCTGGCGAGTCATCCGCGCGTTTGCGGCGCCGGCGAGTCCGGCGTCGTGCGGCTGGCGACTTGGCCGCTGTCGGACCTGCGCCCCCTCTTCGTCGGCGACGTCGTCAGGATGGCCGACGAAGGCCGTAAGCCCTGGCTCGGCCTCGGGCGGAATTTCGAGACGTTTTCCAAAGAGCTTCATCGTGATCGTCTCTATACGGTCTATCGGGGTCCGAACATTCTGCCCTTCGCCGGCGCGATCCGCCTGATGCTGCCTAACGCCAAATTCATCTTCGTCGATCGCGATCCTGTCGAGGCTGCATGGTCGACTTTTCGCGTCAATTATCAGGCGCATCCATGGAGTTTCGACTTCAATGAGATCGCTGAGTGGTTTGCAGCCTACAAGGCGACGCGCGAGACTTGGCGCGAACGCATCGGGAGCGAATCGCTCGATGTTTCCTATGAATCGCTTGTCGCCGATCCGCAGCGCGAGACCAAGCGGCTGCTCAAATTCATCGGCCTGTCGCCCGACCCCATGTGCGACCGTTTTTATGAGACCGCGCGGCTTTCGCCTGTCGAGAGCGTGCGCCGGCTGCGCTCGCCGATCGATGCAAGCTCCCTCGCGCCCTCGCGCGCGTTCGGGGCCGCGCTGGACCCGCTGCGCCAAGCGCTTGAACTGCGCGGCGTCTCAGGCGCCGGCCGCGTCGTTCACTAGGGCCGGCGACGCGCGGCTCGCCAGGCGTCAGGCGGCCGCGGTCTCTGGTTTTTCGTCGGGGTCTTCGGCGCCGATTTCGAAAACCGTGGGGCTGGCGATATGCGGCGCCGGGGTGAACGGCGTCTTCTGGTCAGGTATCCGCCCCTGTTTCCACAGGACGCGCACCAGACAGAATCCGCCGAGGATCACATAGATCGCGGCGATATAGACAAACAGGAACTGCGGTCCGAAAGCCGACATCATGATGGCGCCGAGCGTCGCGCCCACGACGGATCCGCACCCGTGCAGGAGGAGGAGGCCGCCATTCGTTTCGACCGCCGCGCCGGGGTCGGCGAGATCGTTTGCATGAGCGGCGGCGAGACCAAACATCGGAATCAAAAAGGCGCCGACGAGGCCGCCAAGGCCGAGCAGCGGGAGCGGGCCTGCGCCGCCGAGCTGTGACAGCGCGGCTGCGCTCACCGCGCCGAGCAGGGCTGATCCGGCCATCACCTTCCGTCGGTCGATCTGGTCCGACAGCCAGCCGAGAGGCCATTGCAGCAGGGCGCCGCCGATGATCACGGCGCTGATGAAGGCGGCGATGATTTCCTTGCCGTAACCGAGCTGCTGGGCGTAGACAGCGCCGACGCCCCAGAAGGCGGCGTTTGCAAGGCCGATCATCGGCGCCCCCACGGCGGCGACAGGCGAAACGCGGAAGAGCTTGCCGACGTCGAGGCGCGCCGTTGCGATCGGTTTCGGCGCGTCGCTGCGGGTCAGCGCGATCGGCACCAGCGCCAGCGACATCAAGATCGACACTGTTGCGAAAAGCGGGAACTCCGCGGGATCGGCTGTCGCGAGCAGAGCGTTGCCGGTCATCGTCGCGGTGAGGTCGATGACGCGATAGACCGAAAGGATGCGCCCGCGATCGGCGTTCGTCGCGCGCTCGTTGATCCAGCTCTCAATGATCATGACGAGCCCGGCGAAGCAGAACCCGGTGACGCCGCGAAGGACCGCCCAGGTCGGCACGTCGATGACGATCGGATGCACGAGCGCGGAAGCCGACGCGATCGACGCGAGCGCGACGAAGGTCCGGATATGTCCGACGGACTTGATGAACCCGGGATTGAACCGGCAGCCCAGAATGAAGCCGGCGAAATAGGCGGACATGAGGACGCCGATCAGCGCCGTGGGAAATCCCTCGAGATTGGCGCGGACGGCGAGCAGGGTGCCCTGAAGCCCGTTCCCAGCAAGCAGGATCGCGGCGGCGAAAAGCAGCGGAATAATGGTGGCGACGGCGCGAAACATGGCGCGAAACGCGAAAAACTGAACGGCCGGTCCCGGTTACGCGGGGTTCCCGGCGCTGGCAAGGGCGCCGCAGCGCTTTGCCGCGACCGCGGACGATGCTAATCGCGAACGCCCGCGCGGGCGTGGCGGAACCGGTAGACGCAACGGACTTAAAATCCGTTGGGCGAAAGCCCGTGAGGGTTCGAGTCCCTCCGCCCGCACCAGCGCTATTAATTCGTATTCGGACGATGCGCATCCGCGGATTGCGTTCAGGCTGCGGATCGGCGACTTTGCATCATGCGAAAACTTCGTCCGCAAAGACGCGGCAAATCCGCGACCGCCCGCGGGCAGGGGACGGCTGCGACGATTCTTGAGGCTGCGCGCGACGTGCTGGTCGAGGATGGATATCCGCGCCTCACCATGCGCAATGTCGCAAAGCGCGCGGGGATCACGGTCGGCAATCTTTCATATTACTACGCGCGGCGCGACGATCTCCTTCACGACCTGCTGAAGGCGGTCATCCAGGGATATGCCGAGGATTTCGACCGCATTGTCGAAGACGTTGCGCGCTCTCCTGAGGAGCGGCTTGAGGGCATGATCCGGTTCGTGGTCGGCGATCTCGCCACAAAGGAGACCGCAGGCTTTTTTCCCGCGCTCTGGGGGCTTGCAGCCCATGATCCGATTGCGGCGCGCGAGATGACCTATATCTACGACATTGAGCAAAACGCATTCGCGAGGATCATCGCCGCCATGCGTCCCGACTTCTCGAAAAAGGAGAGGGCGTTGCTTGCGCTGTTCATTTCAGCGTCGATCGCTGGGCACACCATTTTTGTCGGCTATCAGCGCGACCGGGCGGCAGACGGTCCCGCGATAGCGAATATCGCGGTCCACAGTTTCCTCAACCTGGTCAGGACGATCGACGCGCGCGCCATTCGCGGTCTGAAGGTCGCGGCGACGTCCGCGCCACGGACGCCTGCCGTCAAAGTCGCCGCCGATTAGAGCGCGATTGGGCGCTTGACGGGCGAGGGGGGCGCGTCAATCGGCGGGCGAAGGCGGCTGATCGCGGCCTCACGCCAAGTTGCGATGACTTCGACTCATCGTAACTGGCAAGCGCGACCGCGCGCTCGCAGCGGAGCGAGGATGCGTTGCAGTGATCGGTTACGGTCACTGCAAGAGCGTGTCAGATGCGTTCAGCGACGATTTCCATCAAGAGCGGCGTCGTCATCACGGTCCGCGGGTCTTTTTCGGCCGCCTCCCAGTCGCGTTCAACTTCCTCCGCCCACGGAACGCTGACGACCCCGCGCTCAGCAAGTCGGCGCGCGTGCGGGGAAATGAAAGTCTTGGGCCACTGCCAGGTGAAGTCAGCCGGCGAGGTCGTGAATACGATTGGATTCGCCTCGACAAGTTTGAGGCCGGCGTCGGGAAGCGCGGGCAGGATCTTCCGCGCGACGTCGATGTCCCCGGCGTTGCGATGCCAGTCGCGAATGGCGGTTTCGACGAATTCGGCGAGCCTGGGCCGGTGGGGCGTCCACGCCATCGTTCCCCAGTGCCAATAGTCGTGACAGATGAACCGCCCGCCCGGCCGCAGCGCCTCGGCGAGCTTCCTCAGAACCGCCAGCGGGTCGGCCATGAAGATGAAGACCCAGCGGATGAATACGGCATCGACCCCGCTGACCGGGATCGCGTCGGTCGCCAGATCGACATTATGCAGCGTGATGTTGCTGAGGCCGCGCACCCGCGCGCCGTCTTCGATGGCGTGGCGGAAGTTGTCGGAGCGGTCGAGCGCGTGGACCCGTCCCCTCGGTCCGACGATTTCGGCGAGGTCGAGGCTTGCATGGCCGGGCCCGGAGCCCGCGTCGACGACCGTCCATCCGTCGGTGATGCCGGCCCGCCGGAAGGCGTCCAGCGTCCGCGCCCGCCAGACCCGGTGCTGGACCCCCAGCCGCCAGGCCTCAACGTCGTGAGTGCCGAGGTAATACGATTTTTCTTCGGACATAGCCCTTGGTCTCCCTGACCCGACAAGCATACACCTGAGCCGGGGCCAAGCGGCGCCCGTTTCTTGTGGAAATTCGAAGCCCGCCTGGCCGCCCATTCGCGGGGCTGGCGGCCTTTGCAAAGGAAATCGGCGCGGTCTAGAACCCGCGCCAATTCGCAACCGCGGCGCCAGGCCCTTGTGGGCTTTCGGCGGCGCTCCCGTCCACCCCGCCGCCAGCGGAACCCCGGGCCTGCCGGGCCGTCTCCGCGCAAAGGTCGTCATGACGCTCACCGCCTTCGCGTTCTGGGTCTTTGCGCTGAGCGCAATCGCCTCGGGGCTGATGGTCATCGCATCGAGAAATCCGGTCAATTCGGTGCTGTTCCTCATCCTCGCCTTCATTTCGGCGGCGGGGCTGTTCGTGCTGATGGGCGCTGAATATCTCGCGATGCTGCTGGTCGTCGTTTATGTCGGCGCGGTCGCGGTTCTGTTCTTGTTCGTCGTGATGATGCTCGATGTCGATTTCGTCGAGCTGAAGCAGGGATTCCTCAATTATCTGCCGATCGGCGGCGCTGTCGCCGGTCTTGTCGTCGTCGAGCTGATTCTCGCCTTTGCCGCCTGGTCGATGCCGTCGGATGACGCGCTCGCCCGCGCGCACCCCGTCGCAACAGCGGGATCGGCGCGCGCCGAGGCCGGGGCGCCGGGCAACGTCGAAGGGCTCGGTCTCATCCTTTACACAGATTACGTCCACTATTTTCAGATTGCGGGTCTCATCCTGCTCATCGCGATGATCGGCGCGATCATCCTCACCTTCCGGACCCGCGAGGGCGTCAAGAAGCAGGACCCCGCCGCGCAGGTCGCCCGGCGCCGCGACGCGAGCGTCGAACTTAAAAAGATAAAGACGGGGCAGGGGATCTGAACTGATGATCGGGCTCGGGCATTATTTGAGCGTCGCGGCGATCCTCTTCGCCATCGGCATGGCGGGCATTTTCGTCAATCGCAAGAACGTCATCATCATCCTGATGTCGATCGAGCTGATGCTGCTTGCGGTCAACATCAACCTTGTCGCGTTCTCGCAGTTTCTCGGCGATCTTGTCGGGCAGGTCTTCGCCTTCATGGTGCTGACCGTCGCCGCCGCCGAGGCCGCCGTGGGCCTTGCGATCCTCGTCGCATTCTTCAGGAACCGCGGGGACATCGCCGTCGAAGACGCCAATCTGATGAAGAATTAAGGACACGGGTGATGGAGCCCTTTGTCGTTCTCTTGCCGCTCTTCGGCGCCGCCCTCGCGATGCCGATCGGACGCATGGGCGGTCCGCGCGCCGCCGAAGTCGTGACGACGGCGCTTGTCGGCGCCGCCTGCGCGCTCGCCTGGATGCTTTTTTTCGATGTGGCGCTCGGCGGTCACGCGCGCACCATCACTCTCTTCACCTGGTTTTCTTCCGGGAATTTCATCGCCGACTGGGCGGTTAGGCTCGACACGCTTTCCGCCGTGATGCTCGTCGTCGTCAACACGGTGTCGTTTCTGGTCCACGCCTATTCGATCGGCTACATGCACGAGGACGACAGCCGGCCGCGGTTCTTCGCCTATCTTTCCCTTTTCACCTTCGCGATGCTCTGCCTCGTCACCGCGGACAATTTCCTGCAGCTGTTCTTCGGCTGGGAGGGCGTCGGCCTAGCCAGCTATCTGCTCATCGGCTTCTGGTTCAAGAAGAAGTCGGCCAATGACGCGGCGATCAAGGCCTTCGTCGTCAACCGAGTCGGGGATTTCGGCTTCGCGCTCGGCATTTTCTGCGTGTTCTATGTCTTCGGGTCATTGAACTTCGACGAGGTCTTCGGCGCCGTTGCGCAAAATGCGGTGGTGACGCCCTGGGGCGCCGGCGCCGGCGCGCCGATCAGAGAGCTGACGATTTCGGTCTTCGGGATCGAGGCGCACGCCCTGACCGCCATGTCGATACTGCTCTTTATCGGCGCGATGGGGAAGTCGGCGCAGTTTCTCCTCCACACCTGGCTGCCGGACGCGATGGAAGGCCCGACGCCGGTGTCGGCGCTGATCCATGCGGCGACCATGGTGACGGCAGGCGTCTTCCTCGTCTGCCGCTGCTCGATATTTTTTGAATACGCGCCTGACGCGGCGGCGCTCGTCACGCTTGTCGGGGCGACGACGGCGTTCTTCGCTGCGACCGTCGGTCTTCTTCAGGACGACATCAAGAAAATCGTCGCCTATTCGACCTGCTCCCAGCTCGGCTACATGTTCTTCGCCGCCGGCGTCGGGGCCTATGGCGCGGCGATGTTCCACCTCTTCACGCATGCCTTTTTCAAGGCGCTGCTGTTTCTCGGCTCGGGCGCCGTCATTCACGGGCTTCACCACGAGCAGGATATCAAGAAGATGGGCGCGGTGAGAGTGCTGCTGCCGGCGACCCACGCGATGATGGTGATCGGCACGATCGCGATCACCGGCGTCGGCGTTCCCGGCTGGCATCCGTTCGGCCCGCCGGTCGGCGCTGCGGGGTTCGTTTCGAAGGACGCCATTCTCGAGGCTGCGTGGGCCGCCGGGGAAGCCGGCAAGGCCTTTGCAAATTACGCCTTCTGGCTCGGCCTCATCGCGGCGGTGTTCACGGCGTTCTATTCGTGGCGTCTCATTTTCCTCACCTTCTGGGGACCGAGCCGCGTGCCGGAGGATGTTCGAAAGCACCCGCATGAGGTGCCGACGATCATGCTGGCGAGTCTCGTGCCGCTTGCGGTCGGCGCGCTGTTCGCGGGCATGGCCTTTTATGGCGACTTCGTCGGCCCCCGTTCTGACAAATTCTGGAACGGCGCGCTCTATTCGGCGTCGAAGGCAGATCATGGCGAAGCGGCGGCGCATGGCGATGAGCAGCACGCGGCGCCGGGCGCCAAGGGGGCGGAGCACGCGTCGTCCGAAGCCGAGCACGGCGGCGAGCATCACGTGCCGGCCTGGGTGCTCTGGGCGCCGTTCATCGCGATGCTCGTCGGAACCCTCGGCGCCTTCTTCCAGTATATGCGCGGCGATCCGTTGCGGCCGGGCGTCCTCAGGCCCGGCGGCATGATCTACGGATTCCTGAAGAACAAATGGTACTTCGATGAGATCTATGACTTCCTGATCGTCAGGCCGGCGCTGTGGTTCGGACGCTTCCTGTGGACCGAAGGCGACGGCAAGACCATCGACGGCGTCGGCCCTGACGGCATCGCCGGCGCCGTCGCGCAGGGCGCCAAGCGCATCGTCAAGGTTCAGTCAGGCTACATGTATCACTACGCCTTCGTGATGCTCGTCGGCATCGCCGCGCTTATCACCTGGGTGGTCGTCAAGTCCGGGGGCGGGCAATGAACGAGATCGCCGTCCAAAGCCTGTCCGATCAGCCCTGGCTGTCGCTGCTGACTTTTCTGCCCCTCGTCGGCGCCCTCGCGATCGCGCTGCGCCAGATTTCCGCCAAGCGGGAAGCGAACGGCGCGATTGGCGCGAATGAACAGTCGAACATCGACGCGGTGTCGCGCCGCATCGCCATGCTGTTCACCGTCGGCGCGTTCATCCTCTCGGTATTCATTACGGTCGCCTATTACGATCCGGCCGAGGCCGGTTATCAGCTCGTTGAAAGCGCGCCGTGGCTGGGGCAGGGCGTCGGCTACAAGATGGGCGTCGACGGGATCTCGATCCTGTTCGTCCTCCTGACCACCTTCATCATGCCGATCTGCATCGCCGCTTCGGGCGCGATCGAAAAGCGCGTGCCGGAATATATGGCCGCCTTCCTCATCATGGAGACGTTGATCCTCGGCGTGTTCTGCGCGCTCGATCTTATCGTCTTCTATCTGTTCTTCGAAGGCAGCCTGATCCCGATGTTTCTCATCATCGGCGTCTGGGGATCGAAGGGGACGAAAGCTCTCGGCGGCGTCACGATGCCGAGCCGCGTTTATGCGGCGATCAAGTTCTTTCTCTTCACATTGCTCGGCTCGATCCTGATGCTGGTCGCGATCCTTTGGATGTGGAGCTTCGCCGGCACGACCGATATCCCGACATTGCAGCAGACGGCTTTTCCGGCGGAGGCGCAAAAATGGCTGTGGGTCGCCTTTTTCGCGTCCTTCGCCGTCAAGATGCCGATGTGGCCGGTCCACACCTGGCTTCCTGACGCGCACGTTCAGGCGCCGACGGCGGGATCGGTCATTCTGGCGGCCATCCTCCTGAAGATGGGCGGCTACGGGTTCCTGCGCTTTTCGCTGCCGATGTTCCCGATCGCCAGCGTCGATTTCGCGCCGTTCGTCTATGCGCTCTCGATCGTTGCAATCATTTACACCTCCCTGGTCGCGCTTGCGCAGGAGGATATGAAGAAGCTGATCGCCTATTCGTCGGTCGCCCATATGGGCTTCGTGACGATGGGCATTTTCACGGCGACGACGCAGGGCGTTGAAGGCGCGCTGTTCCAGATGCTGTCGCACGGGTTCATCTCGGGCGCCTTGTTCCTTTGCGTCGGCGTTCTTTACGACCGCATCCACACCCGCGAGATCGCCGCCTATGGCGGTCTCGTTCACCGAATGCCTTTCTATGCGTTCCTCTTCCTGTTCTTCACCATGGGTAATGTCGGCCTGCCGGGCGTGTCCGGGTTCGTGGGCGAGTTCCTGACCATGGCGGGCGCCTTCAAGGTCAATTCCTGGATCGCCTTTTTCGCCGCCTTCGGCGTCATCCTGTCGGCGGCCTATGCGCTCCGGCTCTTCCGGCAGGTCATGTACGGCGATCTCGTGAAGCCGAACCTGATGGCGATCGCCGATGTCGATGCGCGCGAGGCGACGATGCTCGGCGCGCTTCTCGTGTTCGCCCTTGTCCTTGGCGTTTATCCAAAGCCCGCGCTCGATGTGTTTGCGCCCGCTGTCGACGCGATGCTTCGGAACTTTGACGCGGCTGTTTCCATCTCCGGGGTCCGTTGATGACGCTCTTGACCGACCTCAGCTATCTCGCGCCGGAGCTCATGCTCGCCGTCGGCGCCATGGCGCTGCTGATTCTCGGCGTCTTCCTCGGCGACAAGTCTTCGCGGCTGATCTCGACAGCATCGATCGCACTCCTCGTCGCGACCCTGCTCGTCGTCGCAGCGATGAGCGGCTGGCCGGAACGCGAGATCTTCGGCGGGTCGTTCCGGATCGACGCCTTCTCGACTTTTGTGAAGTTGATCATCCTTGCGGCCGCAGCGCTCGCAATCCTGATGTCGGACAAATATCTCGCGGGCGAGCAGCTCGGGCGGTTCGAATATCCGGTGCTGATCGTGCTCGCTGCGGTCGGCATGCTGCTGATGGCGTCGGCGAACGATCTCATTGCGCTCTATATGGGCGTCGAGACGCAGAGCCTCGCGCTTTATATTCTCGCCGCTTTCAACCGCGACAGCCGGCGGTCGACGGAGGCGGGGCTGAAGTACTTCGTGCTCGGCGCCCTGTCCTCCTGTCTCCTTCTTTACGGCGCATCGCTTGTCTACGGGTTCACCGGCGCGACGCAGTTTGATGCGATCGCCAGCGTCAGCGATCAGGCGAGCCGGAATGTCGGCTTCATCATCGGCCTTGTGTTCCTGATTTCGGGGCTCGCCTTCAAGGTGTCCGCCGCGCCGTTCCACATGTGGACGCCCGACGTCTATGAGGGCGCGCCGACGCCGGTGACGGCCTTCTTCGCCGCCGCCCCGAAGCTCGCCGCGTTGGCGCTGTTCTCGCGCGCCATGGTGACGCCGTTCGGCGGCGTCGCCGATCAATGGACGCCGATCCTTGCAATTCTCGCCGTCTCTTCGATGGCGGTCGGCGCTTTCTCGGCGATTGTCCAGACCAACATCAAGCGGCTGATGGCCTATTCCTCCATCGGCCATATGGGCTTTGCGCTGATCGGCCTGTCAGCGGGAACGCCTGAAGGCGTCAGGGCGACGCTTGTCTACATGGCGATTTATATCGTCATGACCATCGGCGCCTTCGCGTGCATCCTGTTGATGCGCCGGCGCGGCGGAATGACCGAGACGATCGACGATCTCGCGGGACTCTCTCGCACCAATGCAGGTCTCGCCCTCATCATCACCGTGCTCTTTTTCTCACTCGCCGGCGTGCCGCCGATGGCCGGCTTCTTCGGAAAGCTGTTTGTGTTTCAGGCGGCGATCGACGCCGGGCTCATTTGGCTCGCGGTCGCCGGGGCGATCTTGAGCGTCGTCGCGGCCTATTATTATCTGCGCGTCATCTGGATCATGTGGTTCAACGAACCGGCGCCCGTTTTCGAGCGGGAACAGGGATCGCGCCTCGGCCTCACCGCTTCAATATCCGCGCTGCTGATGTTCCCGATTTTCCTCGTGTTCATCGGTCCCATCCGCGATTTGGCCGCGCAAGCCGCCGCCGCTCTGTTTTGACGTGGCGGGCGCGCGCAAGCTTTCTCGCATCGAAGTATTTCAGGCGCTCGATTCGACCAGTCTTGAGGCGAAGCGCCGCGCCGGGCTCGGCGAAGGCGGTCCGCTTTGGATTCTCGCTCTGCATCAGACGGCGGGCTACGGCCGGCGCGGAACGCAGTGGCTGCAGGCGGAAGGCGACATCGCCGCGACTTTTTTATTTCGTCCCAGCGCACAGCAGGAGCGGCTGCCGGAGCTTTCTTTCGTCGCGGCGCTCGCTCTCGCCGACGCCGTGCGCGGGTTCGCGCCGCGCGCGGTTCTCTCGTTCAAATGGCCGAACGATCTTCTCGCTGGCGGCGCGAAGATCGCCGGCCTGCTCCTTGAACTGGTCGGCGATGCGCCGCTCGTCGCGCTTGGCTGCGGCGTCAATGTCGTCTCCGCGCCGGCGGGCCTTGCTTACCCGACTGCGCGGTTGCTTGACTTGGTCGGCGACGCCCCGCCGGCGCCGCGCCAGTTCGTCGAGGCGCTGGACGAAACCTTCAGTTTCCGCCGCCGCCAATGGTCCATGGAAGGGTTCGGGCCGATCCGCGCCGAGTGGCTCGACGGGGCGCACGGCCTCGGCCGACAGGTCCGCGTAGAAACGCCGGCCGGCCTCGTCGAAGGGGTCTTCGAGGACCTCGATCTTTCAGGCGCGCTCATACTAAACTCAAACGGCGACCGCCGCGTAATCGCTGCGGGAGCCGTACTGCCGCCCGCGCCCCGGAGCTCTTGATGCTGATCGCCATCGATGTCGGCAACACCAACTCGGTCATCGCCCTTTACGACGGCGACCAGCCCGTCATGCAGTGGCGGATATCAACGTCGTCGACGCGCACGGCGGATGAATACGCGGCGTGGCTGTCGCAGATGATGGCGATGAACGGCTACCGGCTGGATGACATCACCGACTGCATCCTGTCGAACGTGGTGCCGCAATCGCTCTTTCATTTCCGAAATCTGTCGCGGCGCTACTTCAAGACGGAGCCCTTCGTCGTGACCGCCGCGACCATCCCGGGCGTGGAGGTGCGCATTCCGAAGCCCTCGGAAGCGGGCGCAGACCGTCTCGTCAACGCAGTCGGGGCCTTCGTGAATTACGGCGGGCCCTGCGTCGTCGTTGATTCCGGCACGGCGACAAATTTCGACATGGTCGGAAAGGACGGGGGCTTTGAGGGCGGCATCATCTCGCCCGGAATAAACCTTTCCATGCAGGCGTTGCATGACGCGGCGGCGCAGCTTCCACGCGTCGCCATCGAACGCCCGGCCCGCGTCATCGGCAAGGATACCGTCGGCGCCATGCAGTCCGGCGTCTTCTGGGGCTATATCAGCCTGATCGAAGGGCTCGTCGCGCGCATTAAATCGGAATATCCCGAACCGTTGAAGGTCGTCGCGACCGGAGGCGTCGTCTCCCTCTTTGAAGGCGCGACGGACTGCATCGATCATTTTGACGCCGATCTCACCATCAAGGGCCTGCACGAAATCTGGAAGCGCATGAAGGCGACACGCTGATGGCGAAAGACGAACTCGTCTTCCTCCCTCTCGGCGGCTCCGGCGAAATCGGCATGAACATGAACCTTTACGGGTTCGGTCCGCCGAATGCGCGCAAATGGATCATGATCGATTGCGGCGTCACCTTCGGGGACCTGTCGACGCCGGGCGTCGAGCTCATCTGCCCCGATCCGACTTTCATCCTCGAAGAGCGCGAAAATCTTCTCGGCCTCATCCTGACGCATGGGCATGAGGACCATATCGGCGCGGTCGGCCTTCTCGCGCCGGACTTCAAATGCCCGGTTTACGCCACGGCGTTCACGGCGAAGCTCGTCGAAAGCAAACTCGAGGAGCGCGGCGTCACGCTTGACTTGACCGTCGTCGATCTCGGTTCGCGGCTGAAAATCGGTCCGTTCGATCTTGAGTTCGTCACGCTGACCCATTCGATCCCGGAGCCCAACGGGATCATCGTCCGGACGCCGCTCGGCGTGGTCCTTCATACCGGCGACTGGAAGATCGACCCCGAACCGACATTGGGGCCTGTGACGGATTCGCCGCGATTGCGCGCGATCGGAGACGAAGGCGTGCTCGCCATGGTCTGCGACTCGACGAACGTCCTCTCGTCGGGCGAGTCGGGCTCCGAGATGCGCGTCAAGGAAAGCCTGACGACGCTCATCGCCGCGCAGCCGGGCCGCGTCGCCGTGACGACCTTCGCCTCAAATGTCGCGCGCGTCGTCTCGATCTGCGAGGCTGCTTACGCTGCGGACCGGTCGGTCTGCCTGCTCGGGCGCTCGATGCTGCGGATTGTGGGGGCTGCGCGCGATGTCGGATTGCTCCCCGCGGGCGTCAGTTTCGTAGAACCCGAAGAAGCCGGCTTCCTGCCGCGCGAACACGTTCTTTACCTGTGCACGGGCAGTCAGGGCGAGCCGCGCGCGGCGCTCGCCCGCATTGCGCGCGACGACCATCGCGACCTGACGCTCAGCGACGGCGACACGGTGATCTTTTCGTCCAAGATCATTCCCGGCAATGAGCGGGAAATCTTTACGCTGATCAACGATCTCGTCGAACTCGGCGTGAAGGTCATCACGGAAAAGGACGCCTTCACCCATGTCTCCGGCCACCCCAACCGCGACGAGCTGAAGCGCATGTATGAGTGGGTGCGGCCGAAATACGCCGTGCCCGTCCATGGCGAGGCGCGGCACCTCGAGGCGCATGCGGACTTCGCGCTGACGCTCGGCGTCAAGGACGCCGTCGCGCCCCGAAACGGCGACATGATCAGGCTCGCGCCCGGCGAGCCCGAAGTCATCGACGAGGTTCCGTCGGGACGCTGGGTGCTCGACGGCGATCTCCTGCTGCCGGAAGGCTCAGGACCAATGCGCGAAAGACGCAAACTCGCCTTCGCCGGCGTCGTGACAATCGCAATTGCAATCGATGAACATGGCGATCTCGCCGCCGAGCCTGCGGCGGCGATCGCCGGAGCGCCGCGCGAGGCGCCGGGCGTCGACGACCTCGCCGCATTCGTGGTCGACAAGGCCGCGGCGGCCTTCCACGCGCTCTCGAAGAAGCAGCGCCTTGACGATGAGGCGGCGACCCTTGCCGTCACTCGCGCCGTTCGCACGGTGATGACCGACCACTGGGGCAAGCGGCCGGGCGTCGCGGTTCTGATCCAGAGGGTTTGACCACGATGGGACCCGTCAGCATAGCGATCATCTTCATCCTCATCTGGTGGTGCGTCTTCTTCGCCGTGCTGCCGATGGGCGTCAGGGGCCGCTGGGAATCGGAGGCCGACGGCGTCGCCGGCGCCGAGCCCGGCGCGCCGGCGGATCCGGGCCTCAAGCGCAAGGCGCTCCTGACGACCGCCATCGCCGCGGGGCTGACGGTCATCGTCGCCCTCGTCGTCGCGAGCGGCGTCGTCAATTTCAAGGAGTAGCCACGGCTTGATCCGGAGGGCGGGCTGCCATACGCCTCACGGCGTCCTCTCCGTTCATCCCTCCCGCTGCGGGGCGAGCCATGTCCGATCAGGCCTTGCTCGATGATCCTGACGATGGTCCGCGTTCCTCGGAAGAGTCCGCGCGCGAGCCGGAGACGACGCTCGCCGAGCAATTTGTCGGACCGCTGTCTGAGGCGATCGAGGCCTCCGACACCGCGCGCGTCAACGCGCTCATCGACGAACTCCATCCTGCGGACCTCGCGGATGTCATCGCGCTCCTGCATGAGGACGACAGGCTGACGCTGATCGCGCTGCTCGGCGGGTCGCTGCCGGCCGAGGTGCTGTCGGAGCTCGATCCGAACCTGACGGAAGAGGTCGTCACGGCGATGCGCCCTGAAGCGGTCGCTGACGCCGTCGCCGAACTCGACACCGATGACGCCGCATTCATCCTTGAAGAGCTCGACGAGGAAAAGCGCGCGGAAATTCTGGCGAAGGCGCCTGTCACCGACCGCATTGCGCTCAATCAGGCCTTCGATTTCGAGGAAGAATCAGCCGGCCGCCTGATGCAGCGCGAAGTTTTCGCGGCGCCTGCCTATTGGACGGTCGGCCAGATCATCGACCGCCTGCGCGGCTCGGAGGACCTTCCTGACCGTTTTTATGAGGTATTCGTCGTCGATCCGGCGTTCAAGCCGATCGGGGCGGTGCCTCTGTCGACGCTATTGAAGACGCAACGCGACACGCCGATCGAAGCGATCATGAACGACGACCTGACGGTTATTCCGGTCTCGATGGACCAGGAGGACGTCGCCTACAAATTCGAACAATACAATCTCATCTCGGCGCCGGTCGTCGACGAAGCCGAGCGCCTTGTCGGCATGATCACCGTCGACGACGTCGTCGAAATCGTGCATGCGGAAAGCCACGAGGACATGCTCGCGCTCGGCGGCGTTGAGTCTGACGCCGGGATCACAGACACTGTCGTTGAGACCGTTCGCTCGCGTTTCTCGTGGCTCGCCGTCAATCTCGCGACGGCGATCCTCGCCTCGCTCGTCATTTCGATCTTCGACCAGGCGATTGAGCAGGTGGTCGCGCTCGCCGTGCTGATGCCGATCGTCGCCTCGATGGGCGGCAATGCGGGCACGCAGACGCTGACCGTCGCCGTGCGCAGCCTGGCGATGAAGGATCTCAGCGCCTCGAACGCCGCGCGCATCATCTGGCGCGAGACGATCGTGGGCGGCCTCAATGGCATTCTGTTCGCGCTCATCATGGGGGTGCTTGCAGGGTTCTGGCACGCCAGCACGGGCGCAAGCGCCGAGCAGTCGGTGCGGCTCGCCGCCGTCATCGGCGCGGCCATGATCATCAATCTCCTCGCCGCCGGACTTGCGGGCATTCTCGTGCCGCTCGGATTGCAACGCGCCGGCGCCGACCCGGCGGTTGCTTCCGCCGTTTTCGTCACGACGGTGACGGACGTGGTCGGATTTTTCGTTTTCCTGGGACTGGCGGCGCTCGTGCTGCTGTAAATCAAAAGCAAATGGCGAATGGGATGTTTCGCCCATTCGCCATTGATGACTGATCGCTTAGAACGCGCTCAGACCTGTCGCCTTCGCCGGAAGAGCAGCCAGACAGCCGGCAGCGCGACAAGCAGGATAAAGAGGGTCGCCGGTTCCGGCACGTCCGTCGGCGGCGGAGGCGGCGGCGGCGGGCATTCAGGATCCGTCGCCGGATCGCAGGGGGGAGGCGGCGGTCCTGCGGGAACGACGCCGCCATTCGGAATGAAACCGGGATTGTCGAATGGCGGAATATAAGGCGGCGACCAGCCGGTCACCGCTGGCGGGAAAACCGGCGACGGCTCAATGAGTTTCGGGGCCTCGCCGGGTCCTGTCGGAACCCGCCCTGGTTCGCGCGGAACCGGCGTATAGCCGGCGAGCCGCGTCGGAACGGGGCGGGACCCTAAAAAGGGCGCGCCTCGACTTTCTTCTCACCTTCGCCGCAGCAACCGCAATTGATGACGATGTCATTGCGAATGTCGCCGACGGCTCGCGCATACATCGCCGCGAGCGCCTTTTCATCGACCGGTTGCGGACGGCCGAAATTGTTCGACCAGAGGATTGCAATCCCGAGGATCGCCGCCGCGACGATGTTAGCCAGACCGTTCCCAAACATGGGTCACCACACTTCCCACCCGTCTTGCTCGCTTGTCGCGCGCGCAATCGATGCCAATTCGGGATGACGGCCCGGGGCGCCGGTCTCCCACCCATCATCTTCCAAGCTTCGTGCCAGCGCGAAACGCCATGCGCCTGCGAAGACCCAGACCGGGACGCCAGTTCCCAGTTTTCCCCAGCAAAACCGGTTTTGCGCGGCCAGCGCCCTCGCCGCTATCTAGGCCCGAATCAGCGCTTTGGGCCAGATGCGGCGGATTCGACACAGCGGGCGCGGGGCGGGCGCCCAGATGGCGCTCGCCGCCTACCCATCCTCGGGAGTGCATGCTAGGAATCGTTAACGTAAGGCGTGGGGAAGTCCCGTCCGGGCGGTCTTAAGGGACCGGCTGCAAGACTTCTGGTCGCGTGAGAGGGGTTGGCGGGTCAGCATGAAGACGGGAACCACCGGTCTCAATCTGATCAAGGGCTATGAAGGGCTCCGGATGTCGGCGCACTACACGCCGAATGAGGAGTGGACCGTCGGCTACGGCCATAACGCCACCGCCCGCCATGGCATGAGCGTCACCGAGGGCGACGCCGAGCGGCTGCTCCGTCAGGACGTCCAGCCGATCGAAAAGCTGATCGCCGACACGGTCCGTGCGCCGCTCAACCAAAACGAACATGACGCCGTCGTATCGCTGATCTTCAATATCGGCGAAGAGAACTGGAAGCGCTCGACCGTCCTCAGGAAACTGAATGAGGGCGACAAGCTCGCCGCCGCCCGAGCGTTTGAAATGTGGACGAAGGCGCGCGTCAACGGCGAACTCGTGCAGCTCGACGGGCTCGTGCGCCGGCGCGCTGCTGAAAAGTCGCTCTTCCTGATGCCGACCGATGCGTCGCTCGTCGTTCCAACTGCAGATGTGCGCCCGGCCTCTGAGTGCGAACTCGACTTCAAGTCGGATCGCGAACTGAAGGCGTCGCCGCTTGTCGATTTCGACCGCAAGTCCGACGGCAAGGCGCTGATCCTGTCGGACGCGGAAAAGTCGGCGCGCTCGCGCGCCCTCTTCGCCGCGACGCAGGCTCTATCGGTCGATCCGACGAAGATGATCATTTCAAGGGCCGAAGAACATGCCGACATGGGCGTGACGATCGGCGCGATTCTCGCCGGGCTGCTCGCCTTCGCGATGACGCTGCTCGGCGCCGTGCTGCTGATCGGTCAGGAATTCCCGGGCGTCGCCGGCATGGTCGGCATCAGCTACGAAAGCTTTGTGGCGCTCTTTGAAAACCTGCCGATGTGGTTGGCGGCGGTGGGCGCCGCGATCTGCTATTTCATCCTCTACATCCTCGTGAAGCGCGTTGCGCGGCACGACCTGAAGCGCCAGCGCGCGCAGGAGTTCGCGCGCCTGCGCGTCGTCGAATAGGATTTGCGCCCGGCCATGGCGCTGCATCTTTTGAAGCTCTGCGTCGGCGCGGACAGCGTCGCCGATTTGGAGGAGTGGGTCGCCAGGCGGGCCGACGCCAATTTGAAGGCCGGGCTCGGTCCGGTCACCCAGCATACAACCCGGATGTTCCCGAAGCGGCGCGAGGAGCTGCTCGCGGGCGGGTCGCTCTTCTGGGTCATTCGCGGCGTCGTGCTCGTCCGGCAACGCATTGTCGATCTTGCCGCCGTCACCGGCGAGGACGGGATCAAGCGCTGCGAAATCGTCCTTGATCGGACGCTTCATCCGACGCAGGCTCAGCCCCGCCGGGCGTTTCAGGGGTGGCGTTACCTGACGTCGGAGGACGCTCCGGCGGATCTGGATAAAAAGAGCGCGGAAGCGCCGTCCGAATTGCGGGCCAAACTGGCCGAGCTTGGGCTGTTATAGAAGGGGCGGATGATGGTTAGACCGATAGTCTTGGGGCTGGGCGCCGCAGGCGCCTTGTCGGCTGCGGCCGTCACGGGCGTCGCGGTCTTGCGGTCCGATCGCCCGGCGGAGCCGGCGCGCGCAAGCCTTGCAAATGCGGCGGGCGAGACTGTCTGTATCAAGAGCAATGTGCGCCTTGTCGAGGGCATGGGTGCTGAATGCTATGGCCGCGCCCAGTACGAAGCGATGCGTGATCGCGCCGTCATCGCCGCCGACGGGTCCGCGGTTCGCGTCTCTCTCGCCTCCTCCACGAATGCCGCCGCGCCGGCGGAGACGGCCTCCACTTGCGCCGAATACGATTCCCTAATCGCCGAAGGATACGGCGCAGCGACCAGCGCCGACATGCGGCGCGACGCATATTTTCGCCGCGCCTGCGGCGCCCTCTCGCTGTTGTCCAAGGCCGCGCCCGCCCGACGCACGAATTTTGCCGGCGGCAAGGCCGCAATAGAAGACGTGCGCTCCATGGCGACAGCTGACGCTCTAGGGTTTGGCGAGCCTCAGCCCGCCGCAACCGTCGAAGTTACGGAAGTCAGCGCCGGCGTCTGGAAACTCCTGATCGGGCAGGGCGAGACGATGATTTACGAAATCGCCCACGCCGACTTTGATGGCGACGGCGGCGGCGAAATTCTCGCCTATCTGACGATCGGCGCCGCTGGCGGAACGGCCCGAACGGGGACAATCGGTCTCATGGAGAAGTCGTCGGCGAGCGGCCCTTGCGGGTTCAGCCCCCGTTAACCGCGGAAACGGCAAGAAGTTTGCTCGTTAACTCCGCCGTCGGCGCGCGAAACCGGCGAGTACAGGAGCACACGCAGTGAACGAGCGACGCCGGCCCAACCTTTTTCTCGTCGGCGCCATGAAGGCGGGCACGAACACGCTGCACCGCCTCCTCGACGCGCATCCAGACGTCTTCATGTCGAAGAAGCCGAAGGAGCCGAGCTGGATCGTCGGCTCCAACAGCGGCCGCGAGGAAGATTGGTATCTGGGGCTGTTCGCTGATGCAGGCGGCTCGCGCTATGTCGGCGAAGCCTCCACGGACTACTCGCGCGCTCCGCGCCTTAAGGGCGCGCCTGAGAAGATCAAGCAGTATTCTCCAGACGCGCGCATACTTTACCTCGTGCGCGACCCTCTTGACCGCGCGCTCAGCCATTATTGGTGGGACGTTCAATACTCCGCAGAAGGACGATCCTTCAAGGACGCGGCGTCGCGTTCGCGTGAGATTCTCGATGTCGGCAATTATGCGATGCAGATCGCTCCTTATCTCGAGACGTTCGGGCGCGACCGCGTTCATGTGCTGACGCTTGAAAGCCTTGTCGCCGATGCGCCCGCGACTCTGAAGTCGCTCTGGGAATTTCTGCAGCTGCCTGAGGCGGACGTCACCGGCGGGGCGCCGCCGCCGCGTTACAATCCTGGCCGGATGGAAGTGCCGCGACTGCCTGGCGCCGGCGTCATAGCGCACCTTAAGGACACTCCATTGTGGACTGCCGCGAAAACCCTCGTTCCGCCGCGGCTGCGCAAGCGCGCCATCGCATCGCTCGCAAAGCCTGTGGAGCGCGTGATCGCTCCAGGAGAGATTGAGGAGGCGGCCGCAGCCCTGAGACCCCGTCTTCTTGAGGAGACGAGAGCGCTCTCCCGGCTGCTCGGCCGCGAATTTCCTGAGTGGGTTTGGCTCCATGGCGGGCCGGCCCCGTCCGCGCCGCGCTGACTTCTTCTTCCTTCGCAAGCCGACGCCCGGTATCGACGCTGATCATGACCTTAACCCCGCTCCGCATCGCCTGCGTTTTTGAAAGGGCCGACCCGGCGTGGCGCTGGCTCGACGGCAAGGTCGTGTGGCGCCGTCCGCTTGAGTGGACTTATCTCCGGTCCGGGCCCAGCTGCCCGGTCGATCGCCTTCTGAAAAAACCGCTGGTTGGGCGCCTGAAGGCCGGAGCGCAATTGCGGTCGGCCGCGCGCAAGGGCGCCTATGACCTCATCGTCACGCATCTTCCTTATGTCGCCGCCTGGATGTCCGATATCGTCGGCGATGACGCCGGCGGGGCGAAGCGCCTCGCCTTCGCCTTCAACTTCACCGACATTCCCGCCGGCGTGCAAGCCGCGCGCATGCGCCGGTCCTTTGCGCGCATCGACCGCTTCGCCGTGTTCTCCACGCTGGAACGCACCCTCTATGCGCGCCGTTTCGATCTTCCGGAGGACCGCCTGGAGCTTGTCTTGTGGGGCGCCAATCCGCCGCTCGAGGAACCCGGACCCCGCGTCATCGCAGAACCCTACGTGGCGGCGCTCGGCGGAGAGGCGCGCGATTATGCGACGTTTGCGGAGGCCGCGCGCCTTGCGCCCCATCTGACGTTTGTCGCCGTCACGCGACCGTGGAGCTTCGACGGCGTTTTGATTCCTCCCAACCTCCGCCATTTTGTAAATCTGCCGTGGAAAGAAGCATGGTCGCTCGTCGCGCATGCGGAGGCGGCGGTGGTTCCGCTGCGCGATGATCTAGCCCCCAACGGCATGATCACCTTTGTCGGCGCCATGCACCTTGGCAAAGCGCAAATTGTGACGCGCTCTGCAGGTCTTGCCGACTATGCGATCGATGATGAAACGGCGGTCGTCGTTCCGCCGCGCGACGCTGCAGCACTGAAGGCCGCAATCGACCGCCTCCTCGGCGATGCAGCCCTCAAGAACCGGATCGCCGCGCAGGCGCGCGCTTTCGCCGCCGCGCATTGCAGCGAACAGGCGACGATCGCCTGGTTCAAGGATTTTCTCGACCGAACCTTTCCGGAAACAACGCCATGATCGATGCTGGACGACGTCCAAACCTGTTCCTGATCGGCTCGATGAAGTGCGGCACGACGAGTCTTCATGAGATGCTCGGCGCGCATCCCGACATTTTCATGAGCCGGAAACTGAAGGAGCCTGCATGGTTCGCCGGCACCAACAGCGGCAAGAGCCTCGCCTGGTATCTTGAGCATTTCGCTGAGGCGACAGGCGAACGCTATGTCGGGGAATCCTCGACCGACTACACGAAAGCGCCGCGCCTCGGACCGGTGACGGAACGCCTCCGGGAATTTTCTCCGGACGCGCGCATCCTTTACATCATGCGCGACCCCTTCGCGCGCGCCATCAGTCATTATTGGTGGGAAGTTGAATTCTCCGCTGAGGGACGATCGTTTCCTGAGGCGATGAAAGCCTCGCGCGAGATCGCCGATGTCGGCAATTACGCCATGCAAATCGCGCCCTTCATCGCAACCTTCGGGCGCGGCCGGGTGCATGTGCTGACGATGGAAACGCTGACGGACGACCCGCGGACGGCCATGGACGAAATCCTTCAGTTCCTCGAGCTCGAGAGCGCGGGGGCAACGACGCCCTCGCTGGTGCACAAGAACCGCGGGCGAGAGACCGTGTCCCGCGTATCAGGGCCGTTTTCGAAGCTGAAGGGAACGCCGGCCTGGGCGGCGGCGAAAGCCGTGATGCCGAAAGCCTTGCGGAAGCACGCATTGGCGGCGCTCGCAAAACCGGCGCCCCGGGTCATCCCGGAAGATGAGCTCCAAGCCGGTCTCGCGTTCATCCGACCACGGATCATGAAAGAAACCGAAGCGCTGTCGCGGTTAGTGGGACGCGACTTCCCCGAATGGCGCTGGCTGAATGAAGGCGGCGCGGCGGCCGGATCGGACTAGACGGCAGGCTCCACCGGCCAGTTGTCGATGAGCCGCGTCTTGCCGACGATCGCCGCAACAAAGACGCGCGACGGCTTGGTCACCGGTCCCGGCCCCATCGGTTCGAGAAGGTCCGCCGAGCGCACCTCGAGATAATCGAGCCGGTCGAACCCCGCGCCTTCGATGGCGCTTCGCCCGTGGTCAAGCGTCGCGGCGACCGCCGCGCCGTTGGAGAGCTTGCCCGCCATGTCGCTGATGACCCCGTTGAGTCGCCCAGCGACGGCGCGGCCTTCTGCGGTGAGGTAAGCGTTGCGCGAGGACATCGCCAGCCCGTCTGCTTCACGCAGGATGGGCGCGCCGATGATATCGACGGACATGTTGAGGTCCTTCACCATGCGGCGAATGACGAGCAGCTGCTGGTAATCCTTTTCCCCGAAGACCGCGATGTCGGGCCGCGCCTGATTGAGAAGCTTGGCGACGACCGTGGCGACGCCGCCGAAGAAATGCGGGCGTGAGGCGCCGCAGAGGCCTTGCGCCACGGCCCCGACGGCGACGGAGGTCTGAAAGCCTTCCGGATACATTTCTTCCGCGGAGGGCAGGAAGGCGAGATGGCAGCCGGCCTTCTGGAGCATCTCGAGATCGACCGCCTCCTGCCGCGGGTAGGCGCCGAAATCCTCGGTCGGGGCGAATTGGGCCGGATTGACGAAGATGCTGGCGATCGTTCGCTCGGCGAGGCCGTGCGACCGCCGGATCAGCGACAAATGGCCTTCATGCAGCGCCCCCATGGTGGGAACCAGACCTACGGTCAGCCCGGCGGACCGCCATCCTTCCACCCGGGCTTTCAGGGCCTTAATCGTTCGGGCGACCCCCATTTGCGAATCGACGGCGGCAGCGGGCATGCTATAGGTCCTGACGGGGGCGATGGGCGGGCGGTAGGTCGGAGCAGCTAATGCGTCAAGCGTTCGGCGCTTTCAAGGCGAGGCCGATGGCGGCTGCGAAAAAGGCAGGGGCGCTCTCCCTCATCCTTTTGGCGCAATCTTGCGCGACCGTTTTCGGGTCGGCCAAGGCGGACCTTGTCGAGGCGCAGGCTGTTGAGCTTGATTCCGTCAAGGCCGAGCGCGCGCGCCTGCAATCTCAGGTTGACGCCCTTAAGGCCGAGAATGACCGGCTGGAACTCGCCCTGGCGGACGCCGCGAAAAAGGCCCAACGCGTCGCCGCCGCCGATCAGCCGAGCCTGCCGCCTGCGCCGCAATTGACCGATGACAAGATCGCGGATGCGGGAACTGTCGTCGAGAAGACGGGCTCCACGGCGCCGGCGGCGCCGGTCGTCGCGGCGCCGAACGCGCGTAACTCGCTTCCCGCAGCCCCAGTGCCTGTCGATGCGCAGCCGCGCCTTGTTCAGCCGCGCCTTGCTTCATCGGATGCGAGTTTCGAAAATGAAGCGTCCAATCCCGAAATCAAGATGACGAGCGTCCTTTGGGGCGTCCATCTCGCTTCCTATCGGCGTGTCGAAGAAGCGAGCGCCGGCTGGGCGAAACTGCAGCGCGACAACCCGGACGAACTCGGCCTTCTTGAACCGCGCATCGAGCGCGTGTCGATTGACGGCAAGGGCGCCTATCTCCGCCTCGTCGGCGGAGGATTTTCATCGCGCGAGAAAGCGACGACCTTGTGCGAAACGCTTGCGGCGAAGGGCGTCTTCTGCCGTGTCGCCAATTTCGGCGGCGAACGCCTGTCGATGCTCGACGTCAACGGGGCGAACTGAGTTTCTTTTCTGCGATCGGCGGCGGCGCCGGCGGCGCAACCTCGAACGTCTTCGAGGCGAGCGGCCGCTCGATTCCGCCGCCGGCGCTGAAATAGGTGACGGTCATCCGGCCGGCGGGAAGCGCTTCCAGCGCGAGCGGCAAAGTGATTTTTCTTGATCCGCTGTCCGGATAGACGGCGACGTTAGCCGCCGACGCCAGAACGGTCGAACGATCCCCCGACTCCAGTTTCGCTTCGATCCTGCCGTAGGCGGAGTATTTTCCCTCGCCCCTGAGCGTCGTCTCAAAACCGAGGAGGCCGTCTTGATCGCGAACGAGCCTCGACTGCTCGAACGACAGCGCCGGCGCCGAATAGCCGCCGCGCAGGATCACCGGCGTCGACACGCCAAGGCCGACATCGACTTCAAGGCCCGTACTCGCCCGGCGCAGCGGCGTCCTCGCGGGCTCGGTCTCAATGAGAAGATGCGAGCGCCGCTCGCCCGCCGGAATGGAGACGCCCTTCTTCAGACGCACCACAACTTCAGCGTGTCCGCCGGGTTCAAGCCGAAGGCGGGCCGGGGAAACGATAAGGTAGGGGGCGGCGCTGAACCTGGCGCGCTCCGCCGCGCCCGCCGGCGCATAGCCCTCTGGCGTCGCCTTGAGGTCTATCCAGTCGATGCGCGCTTCGACGATCCGGGCGGAGGGGTTCGAGATCCGGTATCGCGCCATCGGCTCCTTCGCGGTGATCACCTGCCGCAGCGGCGCCACAAGGAGTTCCGCCCGAGCCGCGCCGGCGAGCATCGCCGCGATGGCAAGGGCGCAAATGAGGCTGTGGGTCGCCCGCATGGTTAACCTCGTGTTCCCCGTCCAGAATCGGGCGAGGATTGGCGTCGTCCAAGACCGCCCTGCAAAAAGACGGCCCTCTGGACGCCCGCCGGTTGCAGCGGGGCGGGAAATCACGGCGTTAAGAGGGGGCGAGGGGGCGCAGACGGCCCCCTTGGAGAGCCCGAAGGAACTTTCGCGTGACGCACGTCATCGTACTCGGCAATGAAAAAGGCGGGTCCGGCAAGTCGACCGCCGCCATGCACGTCACGGTCGCGCTTCTGAAAGCGGGCTACCGGGTCGCGGCGATCGATCTCGACATGCGCCAGCGCAGTTTTTCGCGTTACATCGAAAATCGCCGCGTCTTCGCCGAAGCCAGAAAGTCGTCGATCGTCTTTCCGCTGACGCCGAGACTTGAACCCTCCTCGCTCGACAGCCGCGAGGAAGCGCGCCGTCAGGAGTCCGAGCAGTTCACGGGCACGCTGCAAACGCTCGCCGATTGCCAGTTCGTCGTCATTGATTGTCCGGGCGCTGACACGCACCTCTCCCGCCTCGCGCACGCGCATGCCGACACCATCATCACCCCGTTGAACGACAGCTTTGTCGATTTCGACCTGCTGGCGCGGCTCGATCCCGAAACGGGCGCCGTCGTCGGCCCGAGCCTTTACAGCGAGATGGTGTGGACCGCGCGAAAGCGCCGCGCGATGTCGGGCGTTCCGGGCGGCATCGACTGGGTCGTCATGAGGAACCGCCTTTCGGCGACGCGCGCCAACAACAAGCGCGCGATGGGCGAAAAGCTCGACGACCTCTCGACGCGCATCGGCTTCCGCCTCGCCCGCGGCTTCGGCGACCGCGTCATCTATCGCGAGCTGTTCCCGATGGGCCTGACGCTCCTCGATCTCGGCGGCGACGATGCGCCCTTGCGGCTTTCAACAATGAGCCATGTCACGGCGCGGCTCGAAATAAGGTCGCTGATTGCAACGCTTCACCTGCCGAAACCAGCGCTGCCGAACGGCGCGGAGGC
>CAZGXT010000001.1:0-75502 GCA_964529675.1 uncultured Caulobacterales bacterium | reverse complement strand
CGCGCGACCAACCGGACTTGTCAAAGACCCGCCTTTCGGCAGGCCGAAAACGCAATATCGCGCGGGAGACAGGGCCCCCGCGCGATCCTCGACCAATAAATCCAAATCAAATCAAAGTCAAGCAATAATCATGGTTAATGCTTATGGTTAACGCCTGGTCCTATGCAGCCGCCGCCAATTCCTTCACCAGCCGCACCACGACGCGCGCGGTCGCCAGCATCGGGTCGCGCTCCGGGTTCAGTTCAACGACGTCGGCGCCGATCAGCGGCCCCTTGATGCGCCGGATGAGGGCGAGTGCGTCGAGTGTCGAGAGTCCGCCCGGTTCAGGATGCGAGACGCCCGGCGCGAACGCAGGGTCAAGACCGTCAAGATCGATCGTCACGTAAAGCGGCGCGTCGAACAGGTCGGGCGGAATGCGATCGAGCTCATGCGCGCCGAGGATCGTCACGTCGTAACGCTCGGCCTGCGCCTTTTGATGGGGGTCCCAGCAGCGAATGCCGACGGCGACATGGCGAGCGATCAATCCCGCCTCATGCGCGCGGGCGAAGGGGGAGGCATGACTGAACGGATCGCCCTCATAGTCCTCGTGCAGATCGCCATGCGCATCGATGTGGAGGACGTTGACGGGCCCGCGCCGGGCCGCGACCGCTTTGAGGATCGGATAGGTGATCGAATGATCGCCGCCGATCGACAGCGGACGCTCGCCCGCGGCCATCGCTGACCCGACGCTCGCTTCAATGAGGGCGCGCGCGGCGGCGCCGTCTTCGGGCAGCGCCGGAATGTCATAGCCGGCGATCGCCTCGCGCATCGGCGTCAGATCGATCGAATAGCCGCTTGACGCTTCGCTCGTCAGCAGCCGTTTGACGACCGTGGGCGCGAGCGCCGACCCGCGCGCATGGCTGGAGCTTGCGTCCCATTCAAAGCCGAGAAGGCGGGTGCGGGGCATGAGCACGTCCTTTCAGTCGAGGCGCTATCCGAGGGGGCGCCGCATCAGCATGCAGGCGAACGGAACGCCGCCGATCGTCGCTGCTGCGGCGGATACGGTCTTGAAGCCGCGTCCGGCGTAGAACGCCTCCGCGGTGAGGCTCGACAGCACCTCCATCTCGGTGCAGCCGGCGGCCCGCGCTTCGGCAAAACACCGCTCGATAATGGCGCTGGCGCAGCCAAGGCTGAGGTGATCCGGATGCGTGCCGAAGTGACGAAGATGCCCGCGACCCTGATCAGCATTCCCTTGCGGGGGTGAAAGACTCCAGCCTCCGCAGGCGACGGCCGCCTGCTTCCGTTCACAGAGAAAATACCGGCCCGACGACAGAAGCTGCGGGTTGGCGCGCGTCATCGCGGGCAAGGCCGCCGCGAGCACGTCGTCGCGATACCAGCCGCGATAGAGAGCGGAATAGGAGGCGGCGAGCACGTCCGACACCTTGCGCGCGTCATCCGGCGTTGCGACGCGAAGGATGACGGGCGCTTCGCTCATCCCTTTCCCTTGGTTTTCGTCTTGCCCGGCTCGGCGTTCTTCTCGATGAACTCGATGATCTTGCCGGCGACATCGACGCCGGTCGCTGTCTCGACGCCTTCAAGGCCGGGCGAGGAATTGACCTCCATGACGACGGGACCGTGGTTTGACCGCAGCATGTCGACGCCGCAGACGTTAAGGCCCATCGCCTTCGCGGCGGAGATCGCGGTCGAGCGCTCCGCGGGCGTGATCTTTATCTTCTCCGCCGAGCCGCCGCGATGGAGGTTCGAGCGGAACTCGCCTTCCTTGCCCTTGCGTTTCATCGCGGCGACGACCTTGTCGCCGACGACGAGGCAGCGAATGTCTTCCCCGCCCGCCTCCTTGATGAATTCCTGCACGAGAATGTTGGTGTTGACCCCGCCGAACGCCTGAATGATCGATTCCGCCGCGCGCTGCGTTTCGCCGAGGACGACGCCGATCCCTTGCGTGCCTTCCAGCAGCTTGATGATGACCGGCGGCCCACCGACCATTTTGATCACTTCTTCCGCCGCGCTTGTCTTATGCGCGAACACGGTGACGGGAAGGCCGACGCCTTTCCTCGCGAGCAGCTGCATCGAACGCAGCTTGTCGCGGGAGCGGCTGATCGCCACGGACTCGTTGACCGGATAAACGCCCATCACTTCGAACTGGCGGAGCACCGCCGTCCCGTAAAACGTGACCGATGCCCCGATGCGCGGAATGACCGCGTCATATTTCGGCAGGTCGCGGCCCTGATAGTGAACGCTCGGCCGGTGCGAGGTGATGTTGATGTAGCACTTCAGATGATTGATGACGTCGATCTCGTGCCCGCGCTGCTGCGCAGCCTCGACGAGGCGTCTGTGCGAGTAAAGCGCGCCGTTCTGGCACATCAAAGCGAGTTTCATCATGGTCCCGTATCGTCATTCCGGTTCGCCGAGCATGTGCTCGCGCGCGGGGAGGATAAGCGCGCGTTCGCCGAGCGCATCGCGTCCGATCAGCATCCGAAATCCCATCTGGTCGCGGTTGGCAAGCGACAAATCGATCGGCCAGGTGCGCTTGCCCATCCGCAGCCGGGTGCGGATGATAATGCGCGCCGAGCCGATCCCGTTAGAACTTTTGATGACGCGCCGGCCGATAATCGGCGCGCGGCAGGCGATTTCCGGCCGGTCGCGCCCGGCAAGCGGATGCAGGAAGAAGAGTGCGTAAGGCACGCCGTCGATCGCCCGCTCTTTCAGGCGCCAGACGTGAATGGCGGAGGTCTTCGCGCCGGTGTCGATTTTCGCCCGGATGGCGTCGACGCCGAACGAAGGGAGCGACACCCATTCGCACCAGCCGATGCGGAGCGGTTTTTTGACCGTGCGGGTCAAAGCCCCGCCCTTCTCCCCTCTCCCGCTCGCGGGAGAGGGTCCAACGCATGCGTTGGACGGGGTGAGGGGACGTCAAATTCGCGGCGGCTGCTGATTGGAAACTCCCCTTCACCCCTACCCCTCTCCCGCAAGCGGGAGAGGAGAAGATCAGGGTGCTGATGATAGCAGATCACTCAAATATGCAGCGCATGCCCGAGCGTGCGCAGCGCCGCCTCCTGGAAGGCCTCGCCTTGCGTCGGGTGTGCGTGGATCGTGCCCGCAATGTCTTCAAGGCGCGCGCCCATTTCGAGGGCGAGGCCGAACGCGGTTGAAAGCTCCGAGACGCCGCGCCCGACCGCCTGGACGCCGAGAAGAAGGTGATCTTCCTCGCGTGCGACGGCGCGGATGAAGCCGTCTTCGCCTTCCATCGTCATGGCGCGCCCGTTCGCCGAGAATGGGAACGAGGCTGACTTCACCTTGTGACCTGCGGCTTTCGCTTCATCCGGCGACAGGCCGACCGACACGATTTCAGGATCGGTGAAGCAGACGGCAGGAATGGCGCGCTTGTCCCAGCGGCGTTTGTGACCGGCGACGATCTCGGCGACCATCTCGCCTTGCGCCATCGCGCGGTGCGCCAGCATCGGCTCGCCCGTCACGTCGCCGATCGCGTAGACGCCGCGCATCGCGGTT
The DNA here is from genome assembly GCA_964529675.1 of uncultured Caulobacterales bacterium. Lineage (GTDB taxonomy): Bacteria > Pseudomonadota > Alphaproteobacteria > Caulobacterales > Parvularculaceae > Amphiplicatus. The sequence goes on along the minus strand of CAZGXT010000001.1, from coordinate 71,995 downwards.
TCGCAGCGGTCGTCAATTCGGATGTGGCGGCCATCCATATCGAGCGCGAGTTTCTCGCGGCCCCAGCCTTCAGTCAGCGGCTTGCGTCCGACGGTGACGAGCACCTTGTCGGCCGGGATCGCCTCGGTCTTGCCGTTCTGCTCGACTTCGAGCGCCTTGCCGTCTTTCGAAAGGCCTTTCGCCTCGCCGCCGAGAATGACGGTGACGCCGAAGTCCTTGAGGCGCTTGGCGACGGGCTTCGTCAGCTCGGCGTCATAGGTCGGCAGGATGCGGTCCATCGCTTCGACGACCGTCACCTTCGATCCGAACTTCGCGAACGCGATCCCGAGTTCAAGGCCGATATAGCCGGCGCCGACGATCGCGAAATTTCTCGGCGGCGATGAAAGCGTCAGCGCGTCGGTCGAGGAAATGACATTCCCGCCGAACTTCATGAACGGCAGTTCGACCGGAACAGATCCCGTCGCGATGACGACGTTTTCCGCGCGCACGCGCGTGACGCCCTCGGCGGTCTTCACATCGACAGTCTTGCCGTCGACGAACGAAGCCCAGCCTGTCAGCGTCCGCACCTTGTGCTTCTTGAGCAGCCCCCCGACGCCGCCGGTCAACCGCTTCACAATGCCGTCCTTCCACGCGACGGTTTTTGACAGGTCGATTGTCGGCTTCGACGCGGAAATGCCGAGCGCGGAGGAATTGGCGAAATGCGACGCCTTTTCGAACTCCTCCGCGGCGTGAATGATCGCTTTTGAAGGGATGCAGCCGACATTGAGGCAGGTCCCGCCGAGCGCCTCGGCATCGACGACGATGGTGTCCAGCCCGAGTTGTCCCGCGCGGATGCCGCAGACATAGCCGCCCGGCCCGCCGCCGATGATGAGAAGTTTGGTGGTGAGGTCGGTCATAGGGAGTCCTTAGGGCGATGTGCGTAGTGCGTAGGCAGCCGGGCGTTCTTTCTACGCACGACGCACTACTCCACAAAAATCATCGCCGGGTTCTCCATCAGCGTCTTCACCCGCTGCACGAAGACCGCGGCGTTCCAGCCGTCGATGATGCGGTGATCGAAGGCTGAGGAGAGGTTCATCATCTTGCGCGGGACGAACTGCGTTCCGTCCCACATCGGGCGCACCTGCATCTTGTTGACGCCGACGATGGCGACTTCCGGGTGATTGATGACCGGGGTCGTGACGATGCCGCCGAGGGCGCCGAGCGAGGTGATGGTGATCGTCGAGCCCGAAAGCTCCTCGCGCGTCGCGGTTCCTTTCTTGGCGGCCTCGGCGAGGCGCGCCACTTCGCCCGCGCACTCCCACAGGCCTTTCGCCTCGACATGGCGGACGACAGGCACGACGAGGCCGTTGTCGGTTTGCGCCGCGACGCCGATATGGATGCCGCCATATTGCCGGACGACGCCCGCCTCGTCGTCATAGAGCGAGTTCAGTTGCGGCTGCTCATGTATCGCCTTCGCCATCGCGCGCATCAGGAACGGGAGCACGGTCAGTTTCGTGCGGCTTTCCTTCTTCTCGGCGTTGAGTTTTCCGCGCAAATCTTCAAGCGCCGTCATGTCGACCTCGTCGACATAGACGATGTCGGGGATGCGGTTGCGCGAGACCGTCATCTTTTCCGCGATCTTGCGGCGGAGACCGATGACCGGGATTTCTTTCACGCTGGTGTCGGGGACGACGCCGCGCGCAGCGGCAGGCGCCGATGATCCGTCGGCGAAGTAAGCGTCAAGATCGTCATGGGTGATGCGCCCCGCCGGTCCCGTTCCGGGCACGCGGCGCAGATCGACGCCGGCATCGGCGGCGCGCTTCCGGACGGCGGGCGAGGCGAGCGGCTTTTCGCCTTCCTTGCGGGGGGCGCCAGAAAGCGTGGCGGCCGCCTTCTTCCGCTCCCCAGCTTGCGGGGGAGCTGTCGCCGAAGGCGACTGAGGGGGGGCCTCTTTGCGCAGCTGACTCGCCCCCTCAGCCCGCTTCGCGGACAGCTCCCCCGGAGGCAGGGAAGCGGGGGTTTTCGCTGCGGCAGCGGGGATTTCGTCCTTCGCATTCCCGGCGCCGTCGACTTCGAGCTTCACGATCGGCGAGCCGACGGACACGACTTCGCCGGCCTTGGCGCCGACCCAGATCACCTTGCCGATCACGGGCGAGGGAATTTCGACCGTCGCCTTGTCGGTCATCACGGCGGCGAGGACCTGATCCTCCATGACGTTGTCGCCGGGCTTCACCATCCATTCGACGAGCTCGGCTTCCGCGACGCCTTCACCGACGTCGGGCAGCTTGATGACGTGCACGCCCATCAGACTTCCTCCATCACGCGCTTCAGCGCGGCGCCGACGCGCTTCGGACCCGGGAAATAGTCCCATTCATGCGCATGGGGATAGGGCGTGTCCCAACCCGTCACGCGGATCACCGGCGCTTCGAGATGATGGAAACACCCTTCCATCACGATCGACATCAGCTCGGCGGAGAAACCGCAGGTCTTCGTCGCCTCGACGACGATGACGCAGCGCCCCGTCTTGCGCACGGATTGTTCGATGGCCTCAAGATCGAGCGGCAGGATGGTGCGAAGATCGATGATTTCCGCATCGACGCCCGTCTCTTCCGCCGCCGCCAGCGCGACATGAACCATGGTTCCATAGGCGAGCACGGTGACGTCATCGCCCGCGCGCCGGATCGCCGCCTTGCCGAGCGGCACGGTGTAATGGCCGTCCGGCACCTCGCCGAGATCGTGCTTCTTCCACGGCGTCACCGGCTTGTCGTGATGCCCGTCAAAGGGGCCGTTGTAGAGCCGCTTCGGCTCGAGGAACATCACCGGATCGTCGTCCTCAATCGCGGCGATGAGGAGCCCCTTGGCGTCATAGGGGTTCGACGGAATGACGGTCTTCAGGCCGGCGACATGGGCGAACAGCGCTTCGGGGCTCTGGCTGTGCGTCTGCCCGCCGAAAATGCCGCCGCCCGTCGGCATGCGCACCGTCATCGGCGTCGTGAAGTCGCCAGCAGAGCGAAAGCGGATGCGCGAGGCCTCGGAAACGAGCTGGTCATAGCCGGGATAAATATAATCCGCGAACTGAATTTCGACGCAGGGGCGCAGGCCGTAGGCCGCCATCCCGACCGCGGCGCCGATGATGCCGCTTTCGCTGATCGGCGCGTCGAAACAGCGCTGGCGCCCGTATTTCTGCTGCAACCCCGCCGTGCAACGGAAGACGCCGCCGAAATAACCGACATCTTCGCCGAAAACGACGACATTGTCGTCGCGCTCCATGGCGACGTCCATGGCGCTGCGGATCGACTCGATCATGGTCATGCGGGTCATGGATCAGATCCCCGCTTCCTGGCGCTGGCGGATGAGATGAATGGGCGGCTCCTTGTAAACGTCTTCGAACATCGTGCCTGCCGGGGCGTGCGGTCCGTTATGCAGCGTGCCGTGGCCCTCGGCCTCTTTCTGCGCCTGCACGACCGCGCTTTCGATTTCGCCCTTGGCTTGCGCGTGACGCTCTTCCGACCACGCCTTTTGAAGCACGAGGTGCTTCTTGAGGCGCTCGATCGGGTCGCCAAGCGGCCAGCCGGAGGATTCGTCCTTCGGCCTGTAGCCGGACGGATCGTCGGAGGTCGAATGCGCGCCGGCGCGATAGGTGACGAACTCGATCAGCGTCGGTCCGAGATTCATCCGCGCGCGACTGACCGCCCATTTGGCGACCGCGTAGACCGCGAGATAATCATTGCCGTCGACGCGCAGCGACGGGATGCCGAAGCCGAGGCCGCGCGAGGCGAACGTCGCGGCGTTGCCGCGCGCGATCCCTTGAAAAGTCGAGATCGCCCACTGGTTGTTGACGACGTTCAGGATGACCGGCGGCTTATAGGTCGACGCGAAGACCAGCGCGGAATGGAAGTCGTTCTCCGCGGTCGATCCCTCGCCGATCCACCCCGCAGCGACCTTTGTATCGCCCTTGATCGCCGAGGCCATCGCCCAGCCGACCGCCTGAATGAACTGCGTCGCGAGGTTGCCGGAGATTGTGAAATAGCCGTCCTTCTTCGAGGAATACATCACCGGCAATTGCCGGCCCTTCATCGGGTCCTTCGCGTTCGAATAGATCTGGTTCATCATCGTCACCAGCGGATAGCCGCCGGCGATCAGCAGGCCCTGCTGGCGATAGGTGGAGAAATTCATGTCGCCCGGCCGCATCGCCATGCGGAAGGCGCAGGCAACCGCCTCCTCGCCCAGAGCCTGCATGTAGAATGACGTTTTTCCCTGACGTTGCGCCATCAGCATGCGCGCATCGAACGCGCGCACCGTCATCATGTGGCGAAGGCCCTCGACAAGGGCTTCGTCCGAAAGCTGGCCGGCCCAGGGGCCGACCGCTTCGCCCTGGTCGTTCAGCACACGGATGACCGAATAGGCGAGGTCGTGAATGTGCAGCGCCTCGACATCAGGCGGCGGCATCCTGACGGCGCCAGCCTCAGGGATCAGCATCTCGGAAAAATCGGGGGTATCGCCCGGCCGGCACTCAGGCTCCGGCACGTGGAGGCTTAAGGGTCGAGCGTCAGTCGCGGCGTCGCCCTTCTTCTTGGCCCCTGCCTTGGTCATTCCGGCTTCTCCCGAGCGAAAGTCTTGTTTGACGACGGCTTTTTCGCGGTCTCCCGCTGCGAGCGTTTAGGCTATGGCGCCGGGACTAGGCAAATAGGCGCGGGGTGGGGAAAACCTCGACTTGCGCGCCGCTGGAAGCGCTTTCGAAGTCTTGGCCTTCGATGCCCCGGAACAAGACAGGGTATGACGTTTTATCGCGCCGGCGAGCCTGATTTCGGACGCTGATGCTCAAATCGTCATGGCTGTCGGTAAATCTTCTGCGCTGCATCCGCGCTGACGAATCCGTTGCGGACATCGGCGCCAACGGCCGCGCGACTTCGATCACCTGCGCTTCCGAGTCCTCCCCCGCCCGGCGTTTCGACAATCAGCCGGGCGCCGGCCGGAATGATTTCCCGGCCCATGCCTTTGAGCGGGGTTCCATCGGCGAGCCGCGCCCCGCCTGGCGCCCCTGCCCCGCCCCCGTCGCGGCCGCGCGCGGGATGTTTCGTGCGATCAAACATTTTGGAGACCGCGAAAGCGCGACCCTCAGCGTGCTCAAATTCAAGCGTCTGGCCGAGCCCCCCGCGCAAGCGCCCCGCCCCGCCGGAATCAATTCTGTATTCCTTTCGCCAGATGATGACAGGCGCAGACGCTTCGTTGATCTCAACCGGCGTGTTGCGCACGCCCGACGGGAATGCGGTGCATGACAGTCCGTCCTTGCCGGGCCGCGCGCCCGCGCCGCCGGTGTAGAACGGGTTGACGACGAATTCCTCGCCGCCGCCGATGCTGCGCCCGCCGATGAGCACGGGAAGATAAAGGCAAGAGGCGCCTTCAGCCGGCGTTCGATCGGGGATCGCCTTCGACAGCGCGCCGAGCACGACGTCGGGAAGCATCTGTCCGACCGTATGCCGCGCGGAAACGGCGCAAGGCCGCGGCGCATTAAGTATAGACCCCTCGGGCGCCGTCACGCGCACGACGCCGAGGGATCCGGCGTTGTTTGGAACCTCGTTCCCGATGACGCAGCGCACGCCGAACGAAGCGTAGGCCTGCGTATAGGTGAGCGGGACGTTGACGCCGTGCGCCGATATCGGCGAGGTCCCGGCGAAATCGACATCGACGCCGCCATCGCCGATCGTCAGCCGGCAGACGAGATCGACCGGCGCATCATAGCCGTCGATGCGCATCGAATACTCAAAGGCGCCGAACGGCGCACGGCGAATCTCGTCGAGCATCGCCGCGCGCGAGTTCTTGATGATCGTCGCGCCGACGTCGTCAAGGCCGTCGAGGCCGAACTCGTCCAGCGTCTCGACAAGGCGGCGCGCGCCGGTTTCGTTGCACGCCGCGAGCGAATAAAGATCGCCCTCCGCCGCATTCGGGTCGCGAACATTGGCGCGGATGAGCTCGAAAAGCGTCTCATTTCGAACGCCCGCGGCGAACAGCTTTGAAACTGGAACCAGCAGGCCCTCTTCGTAGACCTGCCGCGCATCCGGCCCAAAACCGAGGCCGCCGACATCGGCGATGTGCGATGTCGCTGCGAACACAGCGACCAGCCGCCCACTGCGGAAGACCGGCGTGACGACGGTGAAATCGTTGAGGTGCCCGGTCCCCTCCCACGGATCGTTGGTGACGAGCACGTCGCCGGGCGCGAGCGTGTCCGGCGGAAACTTCCGCAGGAAGAAACCGACGCTCGCCGCCATGGCGTTGACATGGCCCGGCGTGCCGGTGACGGCCTGCGCCAGCATCCGCCCCCTAGTGTCGAAAACGCCCGCCGACAGGTCGCCGGCCTCACGCACGGTCGCGGAGAAGGCGGTGCGGATCAGCGTCTGCGCCTGTTCTTCAACGATGGCGATGAGGCGCGACCAAAGAAGCTGCAGCGTGATGGCGTCAGGGGCGGTCATGAATCGACCCTCCGTGTCAGGACGATGTTGCCCGCCGCATCGATGCGCCCGTCAAACCGCGCGGTTACGACCGTCGTCGTCTGCGCTTCGATGATGAGCGCCGGACCCTCGACGCGGTCGCCAGGGGCCAGCGCCTCGCGGTCGAAGAGCGCGTATTCGACGCGCCGGCGCGCGCCGGCGTCATAGACCGCGCGCCTCTTCCCAATTTCCGGCGTTCGGGGCCGGACCATGCCGGCGCCCTCGCCGGCTGGTCTGGGCGGCGCTTGCGCAGAGAGCTTCAGCGACCAGCTCATGACTTCGGGGGGCATGCCCGGGATGATGCGGCCGTAAATCGCCCGATAGGCGTCCTCGAAGGCGGTGAAAAGGTCGCCTTTTCCGCCCCCTTCGGCATGGGCGGCGGAAAGGGGAACCGCGATCTCATGGCCCTGACCGGCATAACGCATGAAGGCGGCCCGTTCCTCCGTCAGCGGAGCATCCCCGACTGCGGCGCGAACGACCGCTTCGGCCTCTCTGCGCATTTCATCGAAGAGCGAAGCGACGCGCCCCTCATCGAAGCGGTCAAGGCGCATCGGCAGGCTGCGGACGATTTCATAGGCCGCCGGCGCAAGTAGAAATCCGATCGCCGACCCGACGCCCGCCCCCGTCGGTACGATCACAGTCTTAAGCCCCAGTTTTTCGGCGAGACGCGCGGCGTGCAACGGCGCCGCCCCGCCGAACGCGATCAGCGCCCGCGCCCGGATGTCCTTGCCTTGCTCGACGGCGTGCGCGCGCGCCGCCGACGCCATGTTCTCATCGACGACCTCGCTGACGGCGTAGGCGGCCTCGTCGATGTCGAGGCCCAGCGGCTCGGCGATCTCGACGCTCAGCGCCCGCGCAGCGGCGGTTTCGTCAGGGGATATCTCGCCGCCTGCAAAGCGGGCCGGTTCAATGCGGCCGAGCGTTAGGTCAGCGTCGGTGACTGCGGGGCGGGCGCCGCCGCGCCCGTAACAGGCAGGCCCGGGCGCGGCGCCCGCGCTCTCCGGTCCGACCGTGACGCGTTTCATCGCATCGACGCGCGCCAGCGAACCGCCGCCCGCGCCGATCTCCACCAGTTCGATCACGGGTATGCGCACCGGCGTGCCGGATCCTTTCTTGAACCGGTAGGAGCGGTCGACCTCAAACAGCCGCGCGGTCGCGGGCGCGCCGTTGTCAATGAGGCACATCTTCGCCGTCGTCCCGCCCATGTCGAAGGAGAGCACCTGATCGAGGTCGAGCGACCTTGCGATCGACGCCGCCAGGACGGCGCCGCCGGCAGGGCCGGATTCGACGAGCCGGATCGGGAATCTCGCCGCCGTCTCCACTGTGCAGAGGCCGCCGCCGGAGGTGACGAGCAGGAACGGGCAGCCGAACCCGCGCCCGCGAAGCGCCGCTTCGAGGGCGCGCAGATAGCGTTCCATCAGCGGGCGGACATAGGCGTTGGCGACCGTCGTCGTTTGCCGCTCATATTCGCGGATTTCCGGCGCGACCTCGCTGGACAATGAAATCGAGAGCCCGGGAATGGCTTGGTCGACAAGCTCCGCGACCCGCCGTTCATGATCGGCGTTCGCATAGGAATGCAGCAAGCCGATCGCAACGCTCTCGACCCGCTCGCGCTCAAGCGCTGGAATAATTGACGCGACCGAGTCTTCGTTCAGGGGAAGCAGAACCCCACCGGCTGCATTCATCCGTTCCCGCACCGGCAACCGCAGCCAGCGCGGCGCCAGCGGCGGCGGCCGGTCGATTATCACGTCATATTGTTCGAAGCGATGCTCATAGGCCATCTCAAGCGCGTCGCGATGGCCCTCGGTCGTGATGAGCGCCGTGACGGCGCCGCGCTTTTCGATGAGCGCATTGGTCGCCAATGTCGTTCCGTGAATGATCAGCCCGACATCGTGCGGCGCCAGCGAAGCACCGGCGAGGGCCGCGGCGACGCCGTCGATCACCGCCTTCTCCGGCGCTTCGGGCGTCGTCAGCACTTTCGCCGTCACCCGGGCGCCGTCCGGGTTCTCAATCGCGATGTCGGTGAAAGTGCCGCCGATATCGACGGCGATCCGGGACTTGCCGCTCATTCTACAGGGACGGTGTAGTTGAGCGCCGAGCGGCCGCCGTCGGCGAAGATCGTCTGGCCGGTGATGTAGCTCGCCATGTCGCTCGCCAGGAAGAGCGCGACAGCGGCGATCTCCGCCGGGTCGCCGACCCGGCCGGCGGGCGTGCGGGAGAGAATTTTCCGGCGGCCTTCTTCGTCCGCCATCACCGAGCGCAAGAGGTCCGTCATGATCGAGCCCGGACCGATGGCGTTGACCCTGATGCCATGAGGCGCAAGCCCGAGCGCAGCAGCGCGCGTCAGCTGGCGAACGCCCCCCTTCGACGCGGTGTAGGCGACCTGATTGGCGATCGCGAGATCGGAATTGATCGACGACATGTTGACGATCGCCCCCCGGACGGAGCGGTCGATCATCGCGCGCGCAACGATCTGCGTCAGCACGAAATACGACCGCAGGTTGATGTCCATCACCCGGTCCCATTCCGACGGCGCAAGATCGAGGATCGTCCCCGGCGCCGTCACGCCTGCATTGTTGACGAGCACGTCAACGCGCCCGAACTCATCGAGCGTTTTGAGGACGATGGCCTCGCAGTCGGCGTCACTGGCGACATTCGCCGCGACGGGGACGGCGCGCACGCCGTAATCGATCGCGATGAGGTCGGCGGCTCCGCGGTTGCGTTCTTCGTTCACATCCGCAAGGACGACGCTGGCGCCCGCCGCCGCAAAAGCTCGCGCGCAAGCCTCGCCGATACCGGCCGCCGCGCCGGTGACGATGACGGCCTTGCCGGCGAAGTCTAGGAAATCCGAAGGCGATCTGGACATCGACGAAGCCTAGCACCGATCGCGAAGACGAAAAACTGCGCTCTAGGCGGCGGCGTAGCCGAGACTTGTGAATATCGGCGCATAGGCGTGGCGGATCGCTTCGGCGTCTTCGGGCCGCAGGTCGCGCCGCCAGCGCCCGACGGCGCTTGCATTGAGCGGTAGCCGGAGGCGGTCAGCGGTCTCAAGTTCCATGCCGGCGACCGACGGACGTCGCCGCTCGAGATTGAGGATCTCGCCCTCGAAATCTTCTCCCAGAAATCGGCAGACGCCATGCATCGTAGGTTCCGGGCGTTCGCAAAGGTCCTCATACCGCACGCGCAATATCCGGCCGGCGAGCTCAGGACTGTTCTCAGCCTGCAATCCCAGCGTCATGATCGAGGCCCAGTATCGGCCGGCCGCGGCGGCGCTTGCGCAGTGTTCGAACAGCGCGCCCGAAGGCGACCGCCACTGCCGTTCAATCAGCGAGGCGGCGAGGTCGCGGCCGTCGCGGACGAGGTGAATGAACTGCGCGTCTGGAAAAAGTCTGGCGAGTTGCCCAAAGACAAGAATGTTCAGCGCCGTCTTGTCCGCCCAGCGACGTTTGCCGAGCGTCGTCGCCCGTTGCTTCATTGGCGCGCTGAGGACCCGCACAAAGCTCGCCCGCACCGCTGCCGGCTCCAGAAAAAAATGATCACGGTGAAGGCTGCCGAGCGCGTCCTCGAAATTTTTCGATGTCATCGTCAATGCGACATGACCAGTGTCGGGCCCGCACGAAATTGAGGGATGGGCGTCGAGAAGCAGGCGCATCACGGCAAGACCTGAGCGAGGGGCGCCGCCGATGAAGATTGGACCGGTCATGGATCGCCCGCGCGCTCATAGCCGCATTCGTTGATGAGCGGACCGGCGAGCGCCTCGATCTCGTTGATTTGCGAGCGTGAAAACTCTCGTCGCCAGCGGCCGACGGCGTCGGCGTTGAGCGGCCTTGTCACGGCGCGTGCGCTCGTCTCGTTTTCGCCGTCGTCAGGAACGAAAGTGCGATGGTGCGACAGCGGCTCGTCTGATGGGGGCACGCCCAGAAACGTGAACAGGTTCGCGATCGTCTCCGCCGGAGCGGCGACAAGCCTTTCATAGTGAAGATCGAAGACGGGCGCCCCTGCGCCGCGCGCCGCGTGGGCGGCCGCGACATGATCGCGCCACCCCAAAGCCGCGCCCTTGATGCTCGCCGTGATCGGCAGGCGCTCGCCGGACTTTTCATCGCGCCAGTCCATCTTGATGAGCGAGGCGACGACATCGCGCGGGTCGCGCACGACATGAACGAACCGGCTCTCCGGAAACAGCTTGTGCAGCTCCCGAAAATAAAGCGCGTTCGCCGGCGTTTTCTCCGCGACGAACCGCTTTCCGCTGCGTTCGTGAAACGGTTCCAGGAACGACGCCATCAGCTCGCGAAACGAAGCCTTGAGCTCATCAGCGTTAAAGAAGTAATGTGCTTCGAGCGTCGGCCCCACGGTCGCAACCGTTTCCTTATAAAGCCGGGCGAGGGCTGGAAACGCGCGCAGCTCCGGCCCGCAAGCGATATCCGGATGCGCATTGAGGATCGCCCGCACGAGCGTCGTGCCGGAACGCGGCGCGCCGCCGACAAATATGGGCGCGATAGTGGACATCATCGGCCCTTGCTTCAGATTTTCTTGAGCGGGTCTTCGCCGGACCGGAACCATCCCGTGATGGAGAGCCTGACGGTCGGCGCGAAGGGGGCTATGACGCTGACGCAATGACGCTGCGGGACCGTGAAAATATTGAGCGCGTTGTACTTCGGCGTGTAGGCCTCCTCGACATGGCCGTTTTCACCGATGAACATCAGCAGCCCGCCCCAATCCGCGCGCCAATCACGCGTAAGGTTCAGGACGAACGCGGCGCACCGGTTTTTTCCGTCGACGGCGTCGTCATGTTCGGTGAGGAAATGGCCAGGCCGATACCGGGTCGCTTGCGCGTCCGCGAATCTGATTCCGGAGATTCCGGTGACTTCACGCGCAAAAGCGATGGTTTCCGGACTGTTCAGAAACTCGAAAAACCGCGCCAGCTCGTCGCTGACAATCGTGCCGGCGTGATAGGTGTCGGAGATCGGATAATTGTCAAACAGATACTGAAATCCCCGCCGCGCCCCGTCGTGAACGGCGTTTTCGAAGCGGATCTGATTTTCCGGCGCGAGCTGGGCGAGTCCGGCCGCGTCAAGATCAAGATGGCGGTCGCCCGATCTGGTGACAGTGTTCCAACGCGGGAGGTCGGAAAGCGCGCGGTGTATCGCCTCTGCGTCCGGGGCGCGAAGAAAGTCGGGGATATGAGTGCGGCGGCGATACGCAGCTGCGATCGAGGGCGCTGTCGGCTCAATCGAATACGCGCGCGCAGCGGACATTTGCAGCAGACCCAACTCTCGGCGCCACGACAATTGTCACAACGCCGACGCTGCGCAATGCTCATGCGCCAAGACGAATTTGTCCGAGGACGAGGTGTTTGAACCGCGCGACGAACGGTTCGTCGCGCCGCCTTCGAATCCACATCGACGTGCGAGTCGGAAGTTTCGGGATTGGATGGAGCGGGTAGAGGGAATCGAACCCTCGTCTTTAGCTTGGAAGGCTACGGCTCTACCATTGAGCTATACCCGCGAATGTCGGGCTTCTTAGCCGAACGCGCCCGGCGTGCAAAGGTCGGCCCCGTCACATCTTTCGCAGCGTCGTCTTGAGGATCTTGCCGGAAGGGTTGCGCGGCAGAGCGTCGATAAAGTCGATCCGGCGCGGCAGCTTGAAGCCGGCGATGCGCGGGCGCAGGAAATCGAGGACTTCCTCAGCTGTCAGGGTCGCGCCAGGGCGCCTGACGATGAAGGCGCGGGTCACCTCGCCCCATTTCTCGTCTGGCGCGCCGACAATCGCGGCCTCCATGACGGCGGGATGGGCCGCGAGCGCATTTTCGAGTTCGGCCGGATAGATGTTCTCGCCGCCCGAGATGATCATGTCCTTGATCCGGTCGACGACGTAGAGGTAACCGTTCTCGTCGATCCGGCCGGCGTCTCCCGACCAATACCAGCCGTCGCGGATGACGGCCTTGGTCGCGTCATCCTTCATCCAGTAACCGTTCATGACGAAGGGCGACCGCGTGACGATCTCGCCGACCTCGCCCTGCGGCATTTCCTTTTTCGTTTCCGGATCGCAGATCTTGACGGTGCAGCCGGGCAGCGGCCTGCCGGCGGAAACGCGCTGCTTGCGGCCAGGAGAATGGTCTTCATGGCCGAGCACGGTGACCCCGCCGGTCGTCTCGGTCATGCCGTAGAATTGTGTGAAGCGTGCGCGCGGCATCGCCGCCATCGCCGCGTCCAGCAAGGCCTCCGGCATCGGCGCGGCCCCGTAACTGACCTGCACGAAATTCTGAAGGCTAGCCCCCGCGGTCTTTGCGGCCTGAAGGATCATCATCACCATCGCCGGGACGAGAAATGCGTTGAGCGGCTTGCCCTCTTGCGCTTCGCGCACGATCGCGGCGGGATCGAACTGGCGATGCTGGATGACCGGCATCGAGCGCGACCAGCCCATGAAGGCGAAGTTGACGCCCGCGATATGGAAATGCGGCAATGCGTGCATGATGGTCTCATCATCCGATTGCGGATTGATGATCCCCGAGGCGAGCCCGGCCCCGCCGACTTCGTCGTAACAGCGGTTGGAAAGCAGGACGCCTTTGGGCAGGCCCGTCGTTCCCGAGGTGTAGAGCTGGACGACAACGTCGTCGCGTTGGGGTACGTAATCGGGCTTGATCGGCTTTTGCGCATCGATAAGGCGGTCGAAGCAGTCAGGGCCGCCGTCCTCCAGCACCATGGTGCGGATGGGAACGCCGCCCGCCGCCTTCAGCGGTTCGACGAACACCTTCTCGATGACGAAGAGCGATGGTCTTGCATCGGCGATAATGCCGGCGATTTCCGCCGGCGCCAGACGCCAGTTCACCGGCGTCATGACGACGCCGATCTTGGCCGCGCCCAGCAGCGCCGGCCAGAACGTCGCCACATTGCGTGCGAGCCAGGCGAGCCGGTCGCCGCGTTTGAGGCCCAGCGACTGCAACGCCTCCGCCGCACGGTTCGCGCGCGCATCAAGGTCGGCGTAGGTGAACGACTTCCCTTCGAAAAAGAGCGCCGTCTCATTCGGCAAATGGCGGGCCTGTTCCTCGACCAGACCCGACAAGGTCGGTGCGTTAAAGATGCGTCGTTGCGCGCTCATGGGCGGCGTTTCCTCTCCCGAAAGTCTCTTTTTTGGAAGACTATGGCGTGAGGACGGCGCTTTGCCAACCGCGGCCCTTAAGCGAGAGCGATCTCGTCCGCGGAAATTTCTTCAAGGCGCTGGTCGCGAATGACGATCACACGGTCAAGGCGCGCAGCGAGGCGATGATCATGGGTGGCGACAAGGGCCGACAACCCCTCCGCCCGCACCATTTCAAGAAGCGCGTCAAAGACCTTGTCGGAAGTCTTCGGGTCGAGATTGCCGGTGGGCTCATCGGCGAGGAGGACGCGCGGGTGATTGGCGATGGCGCGTGCAATGGCCGTACGCTGCTGCTCCCCGCCCGACAGCTGGCCTGGCTGGTGCGTGAGCCTTTCGCCGAGGCCCATCGCGGAAAGGAGCCGCGCCGCCTCACGATCAGCGTCGGCGCGCGCTGCGCCGCGAATGAGCTGCGGCAGCGCGACATTATCGAGCGCCGAAAACTCCGGGAGCAGATGATGGAACTGATAGACGAAGCCGAGATTGTCGCGCCGCAGCCGCGTGCGCGCCGCATCGTCGAGCGACGAGGTCGGACGGCCGCCGATAAACACCTCGCCCGAACTCGGCCGCTCAAGGAGGCCGGCGATATGCAGCAATGAGGATTTTCCGGAACCGGAGGGGCCGAGCAAAGCGACCGTCTCCCCGCGTCGAAGGACAAGATCCGAGGGCTGAAGGATGACGAGATCGCCATAGCGCCGGCCGACGCCGCGCAATTCGAGCGACGCCTCACTCATAGCGCAGCGCCTCGACAGGATCGAGCCGCGCCGCCCGGCGCGCCGGGTAGATCGTGGCGATGAAAGACATGAACAGGGCCCAGCCGACGATGACGCCGACCTCGCTCCATTCAAATTTCGCCGGGATCGAGCTGAAGTAATAAACCTCCGCCGGGAAAAGATCGGTGTTGAACGCCGCCGACAGGAAAGTCTCGATCGCGTCGATGTTCCAGACGAAGAGGGCTCCGGCGAGCGCGCCCGCAAGCGTGCCGATGACGCCGATCAGCGAGCCCGATAGGAAGAAGATCCGCATGATCGAGCCCTGCGTCGCGCCCATGGTCCGCAAGACCGCGATGTCGCGTGTCTTGTCCTTAACGAGCATGATCAGCCCGGTGATGATGTTGAGCGCGGCGACAGCGACGATGAGGAGAAGAATAAGGCGCATGACGCTGCGCTCCGTCTGAAGCGCGTTGAAGTAGCTCTGATTCTGCTGCTGCCAGTCGCGAATTTCAAATCCGGGCGCGGCGAGCTGGATGGGATCGCGGTACTGCTTGATGCGTTCGGGGTCTTTGACCTTCAGTTCAATCTGCTGCACCGCCTCTCCGAAGCCGAAAAAGAGCTGCGCCTGCTCCAGCGGCATGAAGGCGATGAAGCTGTCGAACTCGGAATTGCCGACTTCGAAAATCGCGCCGACGGTGTAGGTCTTCTTTTGCAGCGTCGGTCCGAACGGCGTGTCGGCGCCGCGGCCCGAAATGAGGGTCACCTTGTCGCCGGGTCCGACCCCGAGATTCCATGCGACGCGGTTGCCGATGGCGATCTCATTGCCGCCGTTCTTGCCGACGCCGAAATTGTCGAACGATCCGGCGACGACATGGCGCCGGCCCGTCTCCGGGTCTACGCCGGCGACATAATTTATCTTCAGCATGTCCTCGCGCGACAGGCCGCGGATCATCAGGCCGGCTTCGTTCGAGGCGCTCGCATAGACTGGCGCAACGATCATCGGCGTCGCATCGATGACGCCGGGCGTTGCGCGGAGTTTTTCCAGCACGACCGCATAATCGCCGATCGGCCCCTCGCCGACGACGAAGGCGTGACCGTTGACGCCGAGGAGCTGGTCGAGAAGCTTGGTGCGAAAGCCCTGCATCACCGACATGACGATGATGAGGGTCGCCACCGCCAGCATGATGCCGACAAAGGCGATGATCGAAATCAGGGAAACGCCCTTCCCTGACCGCGTCGCGCCGAGATAACGCCGGGCGACCATCCATTCGAAATAGGAGAAAGGCCGCGTCGCGGCTGGCGCGGGGGTTGTCGCCACGCGGGAAACCACCTCGGTCGATTTCATAACGCCGGTGACAGTGTCTGAATTCATGGCGGAATAACGGCGCCCTTAAACCCTTAATGCGTTCATCACGTCCCGTTTCAGCATGTCGATGGCGACGTCGAGCGAAACCTCATCCTTATGCCCGTCAGCCCGGCGCTTCACCTCGACCTTGCCCGCCTCAAGACTGCGCGGGCCGACAATCAGCTGGAACGGGAGGCCGATGAGGTCCATACGCGCGAATTTCTCGCCGGGCCGCGCCGACGTGTCATCATAAAGGACTTCGACGTCCGCGCCCGTCAACGCAGCATAAGCCTTTGCGCAAGCCTCGTCCGTCGCAGCATCGCCCTGCTTCAGGTTGACGAGCCCGACATGGAACGGCGCGACAGCGACGGGCCATTTGCACCCCGCCTCATCGTGATAGGCCTCGATCAGCGCGCCGGCGAGCCGCGACACGCCGACGCCGTAGCTGCCCATTTCGACCGGGCGGTCCTTGCCGTCCGGCCCGGTGATCATCGCCCGCATCGGCGCTGAATATTTTTCGCCGAAATAGAAAATGTGACCGACTTCGATGCCGCGCGCCGCGATGCGGTTGTCCTTGGCGACTTTTCCTTCGAATTCCGCGTTGTCGTGCTTTTCCTCGGTCGCGGCGTAGAATGAAGTGTAGCGGTCGATGACCGGCTGCAGGTCGCCGTCGAAGTCTGTGTTTGCGGGCGGAACTGCAAGGTCGAGCAATTTTCGGTCGCAAAAGACGGCGCTCTCGCCAGTCTCGGCAAGCACGATAAATTCGTGGCTGAGATCGCCGCCGATCGGGCCGGTGTCGGCGCGCATTGGAATCGACGTTAGGCCCATCCGCGCGAAGGTGCGCAGATAGGCGACGAACATCTTGTTGTAGCTGCGCCGCGCGCCCGCCTCGTCCACGTCGAAGGAATAGGTGTCCTTCATCAGAAATTCCCGACCGCGCATCACGCCGAAACGCGGGCGCACCTCGTCGCGGAACTTCCACTGGATGTGATAGAGCATCTTCGGAAGGTCCTTGTACGAACGGACCCCGGCGCGGAAGATCTCGGTTATCATCTCTTCGTTGGTCGGACCGAACAGCATCTCGCGGTCGGCGCGGTCCTTGATGCGCAGCATCTCCTTGCCGTAGGCTTCGTAACGCCCGCTCTCGCGCCAGAGCTCGGCCGACTGGATGGTCGGCATCAGCATCTCGACCGCGCCGGCGCGGTCCTGCTCTTCCCGGACGATCTGCTCGATCTTCTTAAGAACGCGAAAGCCGAGCGGCAGCCAGGCGTAAATGCCCGCCGATTCCTGGCGGATCATCCCCGCCCGCAGCATAAGCTGGTGCGAAGCGATCTGCGCCTCGGCGGGGGTTTCCTTGAGAACGGGCAAATAATAGCGGCTAAGGCGCATCGAGGGCTCCGGGGACGGAAAGTCCGCCGTCTATAGGGACCGCCGATGCGCCTTGTCCATGAGCGGTCAGAGCTTGGTCCCGCCGCTTGCGTTGACGATTGCGCCGGTCAGCCAGCGGCTGTCAGGACCGGCGAGGAACGCCACCACATCAGCGATTTCGGCGGGGCTGCCGACATCCTGAAGCGCCTGAATTGATTTCGCCTGTTGCTTGCCTTCATCGGACGCCATCCACGCCGCCATGTCGGTCTCGATCGCGCCCGGCGCGACCCCGTTCACGCGGATGCCCCTCCCGCCAAGCTCGCCAGCCAGATAGCGAATGATCGTGTCGACTGCGCCTTTTGAGGCCGCATAGGCTGGAACGCCCGGAAAGTAGACGTCTGTCACGACCGACGTCGTAAAGATCACGCGCCCGCCAGGCGGAAGCAGGTCAAGCAGCGCCTGCGTCAGAAAGTACGGCGCCTTCACATTGACGGCGAATGCGCGGTCGAATGTCTCTTCCGAGGTGTTGGCGAAATCCACAAATTCAGCAACGCCCGCGTTGTTGACGAGGATGTCGAGGGACTTGCGGCCCGCGCCTGCGAGGGTCCTGCGCACCTCATCAGCGAGGCTGAGCGCGCCTTTGTGTTGGGCGAGATCAGCGCTGATGCTGACCGCATCTCCGCCATTCTTCTTGATTTCGGCGACGACCGCATCGGCGGCGGCCTTTGACGATCCGTAGTGAACAAGGACGAAGGCGCCGTCGCGGGCAAGGCGAAGCGCAGTCGCCCGGCCGATGCCGCGCGAAGCACCCGTGACGAGTGCTGATTTGCCGGTAAGTTGTTGGGGCATCCGAATACTCCTTAAAGGGCGGCTCAACGTCGGGCGACGCCGGATGGCGGCCGATGGCCGTTGCCTGAACCTGTGTTCGGCGACCCTATTGTTCAATAGTCCCGAACTACCTAAATACGGATTGATAACCCGGCAGGTGGTAAACTCGCCGTGAGCAGCAAGGTTAGAACGAGGATGAGCCGTTTCGTCCATCCGGATCTGCAAGACGTCTCGCTGAGCGCGGTGCTTCATGCGCTCGCCGATCCGGTCCGGCGAAAGATCCTGAAGAGTCTTGTCACTGACAAATCATGCGATGGGCGCGGAAAGTCATGCGCCGCCGCAGCCCCGCCGGACGTGCCGAAGGCGACGCTATCGAACCATTTTTCGGTGCTTCGCTCGGCGGGCCTTGTTCATGCTGAAAAGCAGGGCGTTGAAGTCATCCACCGGATCCGCTGCGAGGAAGTCGACAGGCGCTTCCCTGGGTTGCTGTCTGCGGTTCTGTCAAATGATGATCCCGAAGATGGAGGCTAGATCCTGACAGCGGTGCCGGAGCATGCGACCATCATCATCGTGCCCTGGCTGACGCCGGCTTCGTAGTCGATATCGACGCCGATCACCGCGTTAGCGCCGAGCCGCTCGGCCTCTCGCTCCATTTCGCGCAGCGCGGTCTCCCGCGCTTCGCGGAAAACATGCTCATAGCTCCCTGACCGGCCGCCGATGACGTCGCGAATACCGGCGAAAAGATCACGGAACACATTGGCGCCGATCACGGCTTCACCGGTGACGACGCCGAGATATTCCTTCACGGGCCGCCCCTCGACCAGCGCTGTAGTGGTGACGATCATTGCGCCGTTCTCCTTTGTCCCCGGAGAATCTGGGGCCTTAAGGCCAAGGTGCAAGAGCCTTCACCGAGGAAGCTGAAAAAGCCGTGGCCCGGGACAGTCGAGCGCTGTTGTGGGAGCTGGCGCCGTCTCAAGGTCGAACCGCATCAGGATGCGGGCGCTCGCCCAGCCCTCGCGCGCCGGCGGATAAATCACGAAAACGCGGCCGAGAGAGGCCTCCGGCCGTTCATTGAAAACCTCCACATCGCCGAGATCAATGATCAGCGGCTGCTCCGCTGCGGCCGGGCACGGATCAGGGCGCAGGACGACGGTCTCGGCGCGCGCAGCGGAGGCAGCGGCCGAAAACGCGACAAGGAGGTTTGGCAGACGGTTCACCGGCTGTTTGAGGCGCAACGCTCATGCCCCGTTAACCAAGGCTCGCCTGTTCATCCGTGGCCTGATGAACGCTTAGCGGGCTGCGCCGATCGCCACGGCCTGAACAGGCTCTGGCGCACGAACAGGCGCAAAAGGCTCTGGCGAGGAGACCCGAAGCGTCAGACCGGCCGCCTTGAAGAGACCGCCAAGTGCGACCGCCGCCGCTCGCGCTGACGCCCAGTCCCGTCCGGCGAACAACGCGGCTATGGCCGCATCCAGACGACATTCGTCCCGTTGCTGCCCCGCAGAGAGCAGCGCAAGGGCGCCAGCTTCGTCCGCAGTCAGGCGACAGCTCCCGGGCGCCGCGACCGCGAATTGCCGTCCTCCGACGGCGCCCATCTCGCGAACGAGCAGGAAAAGCGCCCCGAGCGCCAACCGGCCGGCGACCCCGAAGCGCGCATCGAATGCTGCGACCAGGTCGCTCTCATCGCAGCCGATCGCCATGCAGCGAAAAGCGTTTAGCGCAAGCTGCTCCCCTTCGCTGAGATTGTTGGTTGACGGGAAACTGACAAAGGTCACAGGCGCACCCGACTCCTCGACAGCCCCAAGAATACGCTTCTCTTGATGCGAATGCAACTTATTCGCATTTTGATGCGGGCAGGGCGCCGTTTGACGCGGCCAGCTCAACCAAAGGAAACACTGCGCGGCAGCCGGGTCGCGCGCAGGCCGGGCAAGCGAAACGCCGAATGCCCAAGCCCCCGACGGCGCCCGGGTCAGGTCGACCTAACGGTGATTGAGGATCAAACAGGCGACGGACACGCTGTTTGATGGTGCGGCCAAGAGGACTCGAACCTCCACGATGTTACTCGCTAGCACCTCAAGCTAGTGCGTCTACCAATTCCGCCATGGCCGCATTGATTGCTTCAGTGGATTTCGAAGCAGGCGCGGCCAATAGCAAAAGCCCCCCGCCTCCTCAAGTCCGCCTTTTGTTGATTCTCAGGCTTTCCCGGCGAGCATGACGCCGACACGGTCGCCCATCAGCGTCACCGCCGCCTTGGCGATCTCCATGCCGTTCGCCTGAATTGAAACCGGGCCTGAAGCGCTGCGTCCGAGGCTGAGGAGGTCGCCGCGCGCCAGCGACATGATCTTCGACAGCGCCAAGGCGGTCGTACCGACCTCGACAGTCAGTTCGATGTCGGCCTGTTCGAGAGCGGGCATGGGCGCTAGGAACCCCGATTACGCAACCCCGCGAGCATCAACTCCTTTGGTTAGAACCGCGTTAAGCGATGCCTTTCTTTCCGACCGGCCCGTGCGTTGGGCGGTTTCGGACGGGCTTGTTCCCTACCCCTTCGCCGCCGGCGCCATGGAGCGTCTCGCGGCGGAAATCCGCGACGGCGCGCCTGAAATGGTCTGGTTGCTTGAGCATCCCCCGCTCTACTCCGCGGGAACGAGCGCGAAAGACGCCGATCTCCGCGACCCGCGCTTTCCGGTGTTCCGATCGCCAAGGGGCGGTCAGTACACCTATCATGGTCCGGGGCAGCGGGTCGCCTATGCGATGCTGAACCTCTCAACGCGCCGACGTGATGTCCGCGGCTTCGTCGCTGCGCTCGAGGACTGGATCATAAGCGCGCTCGCGGCGTTCAACGTGCGCGGAGAACGGCGGGAGGATCGCGTCGGCGTCTGGGTCGATCGCACGGCGCCGGGCGAGCCGCGCCGCGAAGACAAGATTGCAGCGATCGGCGTGCGCTTGCGTCACTGGGTCAGCTTTCATGGCATTGCGCTCAATGTCGAACCCGATCTTTCGCATTTCGGCGGCATTGTTCCATGCGGGGTCACAGCGCCCGGCTATGGCGTCACAAGCCTTGTCGATCTCGGCCTTCCGGTGACGCTCGCCGATGCAGATGCGGCGTTGCGCGAGTCGTTCCATCGTGTGTTCGGCCCGACCATGAATGCGCCGCCTCCCGCCGGCGAACAAAAGGATATCCCATGAGCGAAACAATCCTCATCACCGGCGTTTCGGGCTTTATCGCCCGTCACATCGCTCTCGCCTGCCTGCGCGAAGGGATGTCGGTGAAGGGCACCGTCCGGTCGCTCGACAAGGCCGACAGCGTGCGCAAGGGGCTGGCCGCCCATGATCCCGCCGCCGCCGATCCGGCGAGACTTTCCTTCATTTCAGCAGACCTCACGGCGGACGCGGGCTGGCGCGAGGCGGCGATGGGCGCCGACGCGGCGCTGCACGTCGCCTCGCCTTTTCCGATGGCGCAGCCGCGCGACCGCGACGCGCTGACGCCGGCCGCCAAGGGGGGCGCCTTGCGTGTCATCAACGCCGCGCTCGACGCCGGCGTTCCGCGGATCGTCATGACCGCGTCGATGGTGACGATGATGTACCGTCCGGGCCGACCGGCGGTCTTTCCGGTCGAGGAGAACGACTGGACCGACACAGGCTGGAACGCGCTCTCCGCCTATGTCGTGTCAAAAACCGAGGCCGAACGGGCGGCGTGGGCGCTGGTGAGGGAACACGGCGCGCGGGACCGGTTTACGACCATTCATCCCGGCCTTGTCGTCGGGCCGGCGCTCGACAGGGATTTCGGCGCCTCCATCGAACTCGTCCGTATGATGATGACCGGCGCCTATCCGGCGATGCCGCCCGCCGCTTTTCCCATCGTCGATGTGCGCGATGTGGCGGACCTTCACGTCGCGGCGATCCGGCGGCGAGAGACCGGCGGCCGGCGCCTGATGGCGGTCGGCGGCGTCATGGGAATGGCGGAAATGGGCGCCGCGCTCAGAAAGATCGCGCCTGAACACGCCGCCAAGGCCCCGACCGCGACACTGCCCTCGCTCGTCGTCAAACTGGCCGCCATGGCCGACCGCAATCTTGCGGCGGTCATTCCGGACCTCGGTTCGCGTCCCGATCCGCAGGCGCACTATGTCGAGGCCCTGTCCGGCGTCGCGGCCCGCCCGGCCAAAGAAGGGCTGGCCGCAACGGCGCGCTCGCTCGTGAAAGTAGGCGCAGTCTGAACTTTCGGTAACGAGAAGCATTGCAGACACCGGGCGCGGCCCCCTTTATAGGGGATGCGTTTAATTCAACGCCGAGGCGGATCCATGCGTCTTCTCACCGTTTTCATTCTCGCTTCTTCGATTGTCGCAACCGCGTCCGCGCAAGAAGCCGCGCCCGCCGAGCCGTCCGCGCCGGCGGAGGAAGCCGCGGCGGCGCCGGTGAATGAAGATGAGATGGCCGATCTTCTGAATTCGCAGCAGCAGATCAGGCAGGGCGTGACGCTGACCCGCACAATCGATGGAGCGGTCGTCGAGACGCGGACCGAGACCATCACTTATTCGCCGGATGATCCCTTGCGCGGAACGGAGGCGGCGATGTCGCCGCTTGAAAGGCTGAAGGCGGAATTCGCGAGCGATGCGCTGACGCGGAAGGAAGCCTTCGAGGAAGCAAAGCTCGACTTCGTCATTGCGGACCTTAATCGCGACGACAAGATGGACCAAAGCGAATTCGTCTTTCTGGTGAACGGCTGGCAGGACGCCACAGTCCGGGGATCGGGTCGCGGCCGCTTTGTCGATCCGACCCCGCACGCCGACGAGGCCGCCGCCAAAGCCGAACATGAACAGCAGGCGCGCTCAAAATTCGCATTTATGGCCGGCGGCGCCGCAACCGTAAGTCGAAAGGATTATATTCGCGAAGTGCTCGTCGATTTCGATGCGCTCGACAGGAGCGGCGACGGCGTGCTGACGGGCGATGAACTTCTCAATTTCCGCGTCGCCAATCGCGGGGAATCGATCGCGGATCAGCCCGCAATCGACGCCGACAGCGTCGAATAGCGCGCAGCGTCGAGAAAATCGCGTTTCAACAGCCGGGTTCGGGCTTCCGCTTCCGCGTCCGACCCCCATTTCTCAGCCTGAAACGCCTCGTCGACCCGCGAGGCTTCGAAAAGCGCCTCGGAACCAAAGGCGCCGCGCGCCATGGCGAGCGCAATGACCGCGGAGCCGGCGATCTCCGCCGCCGTCTTCATCGCGAGCAGCTGCGCCGCGTCCGCGGCCGCAATCATGGCGGCCCCGCGTTCGAGAGCCTGCGCCGGCTGATCGATGTACCCGACGCCAGAGGCGGCATCGAGGGCGACGCCTTCAGACGCCGCCCAGGCGAGCAACGGGTCCCACTGCGCCCTCTGACGCGCTGCAAGTTCGGCCGGCGCCGCCGCGCGGTAGCACAAGAGATCGGTGCGCAGGAAAGCGAGGATGGCGTTGCGCCATTGTTCGGCGTCCGCTCCGCCGCGATCGATGACCGTCATCTGGAACCGCGTCATCGGCATCGCTGCAAAGTCGATGACGTCTCGTTGCGCGTTCCATTCTTCGACGATTGCTCCGGCGAGCGCAGGAGGGCCCGCGCAAAACGGTTGGCGCGCTGTGGTCCTGGCCGGCTTCCCATCAAGCAGAACGACGCCTCCTTCGCCTGTTGAGGCGAGCTTGTAGAACCGCTTTGGAAGCGCGGCCGGACCGCCGCCGTGCTTCGTCACTTCTTTTTCTTCCAGGGCATCGACGGCCAAACGACCTTGGCGTCGGCGTCGAAGTCGAAGAGCGCAAAGCTCGTGCGCATCGCGCCGGTTAACGACGCCGTCAGCGTCATCGACCGTCCGGTTTCGGGGTGCGGAAAGGTCATCGATCGGCAGAAAAGGTGAAGCCCCTCGCCCACCCCCTCAACGCGGGCGCGCGGGCCGCCATATTTGCGGTCGCCGACAATCGGCGCGCCGATCGCGGCGCAGTGGACACGCAGCTGATGCGTGCGGCCTGTGACGGGCTTCAGGGCGAGAAAGCTGACCGGCCCGGCGCCGTCGAGCGTCATATAGTCGGTGAGGGCGTTCTTCGCCTCTTCATCCTCCGCCGGCGCCATTTGCTCGCGCTGGCCGTCGCGGGTCCACACCATTTTCTTGGCGATCGGCAGGTTGATGGAGCCTTCGCGGTGTTCCGGCGCGCCGGCGCACAGCGCCCAGTAGGTCTTCTCAACGCCCCGACCCTGGAACGACTTCGAGAGCGCCGCCGCCGCGCGCCGCGTCTTGGCGATGATGAGGAGGCCGCCGGTGTCCGCATCGAGGCGGTGAACGAGGCGCGGGCGCTCGCCGTTCTTTTCAAGCGCGGCGAGCATTCCGTCGACATGCTCTCTCGTCTTCGTGCCCCCCTGCACGGCGAGGCCGAACGGCTTGTTGAGCGCGAGAAGATGCTCGTCCTCGAACAGAGTAATCTTTCGCAGGAAGGCGGCGGCGTCCTTGCGCGGGGGCGGAGCGGCGGCTGTCGGGGCGGGCGCGGCTTCAATTGGCGGTATACGGATGGTCTCGCCGGCCTCGATCCGCCGGCTCGCCTTCACCCGGCCGCCGTTCACGCGGACCTGACCAGTGCGCAAGAGCTTTTCGAGCCGGACATGGCTGAGGCCCGGAAAGTGAGCCTTGAACCAGCGATCGAGCCGAAGGCCGTCGTCTTTCTCCGCGACAGTGACGGTTTGAACGCCGGTCATGAAAAGCTCTTTCCGGCGGCCATGCCCGCCAACAGGGCGCCGATCGACAAGGCGACTGAGGCGGCGACATAAAGCGCCGCCGCCCCGGCCGAGCGGTCGCGCCATAGCATCACCGCGTCAAGCGCAAACGTCGAGAAGGTCGTGAATCCCCCTAGGAGGCCCGCGGCGATGAAACTTCGCAAAAGGGCCGACTGCGGCTCGCGCGCCGCCGCCCAGGCGATGAAAAGGCCCATCGCGAAGCCCCCGGCGACATTCACTGTCAGCGTCCCCCACGGGAAATTCGGCCCGAGCGCGCGCAGCGCGACAAGCCCGACGCCATGGCGCGCCAGCGCGCCGAGCGCGCCGCCCACACCGACCGCGATCCAAAGCTGCGCGCCGCTCATTCTGCCGGATTCTTCCGAAACGGCAGCAGCATTAGCTCGACCGCCGATTTGTCCGCAACGCCTTCGAGGCCGATCCGCATGCCGGGCCGGCGCTGCGCGCCGCTCCGCGTGCCGAAGATCCGGTCCCACAGACTGAAGATCGCCGAGTAATTGGCGTTGGTGTCCGCCCTGACGGCGTGATGATGAATCCAGTGAATCGACGGCGTCACGATCACCCGCGCAAGCGCCGCCTCAAACCCCCGCGGCAGCCGCAGATTCGAATGATGAAAGAGCGAACAGATCAAGAGCGCGGTCTCGAAGATCACCACATGCTCAAAGGGAATGGCGAGGATGATGATCGGGGGAACCCGCAGGCAAGCAGAGATCGCCACTTCGCCCGGATGAAACCTCACCGCCGACGTCGTATCGAGATGCTGGTCGAGATGATGCACGCGGTGAAAGCGCCGCATTAACGGAATTTCGTGATAGGCGCGGTGAACCCAATAGGCCCAGAAATCTAGCAGCAGGATGTCGGCGGCGAGCATCGCCGCCGGCGGCAAGGCGGCTGGCCGCGTCCAGAGCGGATGGGCGGCGGCGACATTCGCGAGCGGCAGGACGATCAGCGGCGACAGGATCATCAAAGACAGCCACAAGACGCCATTGCGCCGAAGCCGCTTGAACCCGCCGCGCACCGCGTCAGCGGCGAAGACGCGCTCGAGCACGAAGAGGATGAGGAACGCCGCCGCCCCAATCGCAGTCTTGTTGGCGATGATCGTTTCGCCGATCATCACTCCCCACGCGGCTTTCGCCGGCTGTCCCAGAAGGTGAGCCGGTTGCGGATGTCGCGCTCAAAGCCCGTTTCGCGCGGGTTGTAAAAACGCCGCCTGGCCATGCCGGGCGGAAAATAGTCGAGGCCCGCAAAAGCGTCCTCCTCGTCATGGTCATAGGCGTATCCCTTAGAATAGCCCAGCGACTTCATCAGTTCGGTCGGCGCGTTCATCGCGTGCATCGGCGGCGGGAGGGAGCCGCTGTCGCGCGCTGCGGCCTTGGCGTCCTTGAAGGCGACATGGGCCCGGTTCGATTTCGGCGCCGTCGCGAGATAGGCGACTAACTGACCGATCGCGATCTCGCCTTCCGGCTGGCCGAGCCTTTCAAAGGCTTCAGCCGCGCTGACGGCGAGCGGCAGCGCATGCGGATCGGCGTTGCCGACGTCTTCCGACGCGATGACGATCAGCCTTCGGAACAAGAAACGCGGATCCTCGCCGCCGACGATCATCCGCGCCGCCCAATAGAGAGCCGCATCGACATCCGAGCCGCGGATGGACTTCTGGAGCGCGCTTGCAAGGTTGTAATGGCTCTCCTGCGCCTTGTCATGAACCGGCGCGCGGCGCTGGACGAGCCGCGCGAGCGCATCGACATCAAGGACTGGTTCCGGCGCCTCCCCGAATAGCTCTTCGGCAAGCGTGATGAGGAAGCGGCCGTCGCCGTCCGCCATCGCGATGATCGCGTCGCGCGCCTCGCGAGACAACGGCAGCGCGCGCCCGATATGCGCTTCGGCGCGTTTAAGCAGGGTCTCTAGGGCTGACGCGTCGAGCCTGTTGAGCGTCAGAACCTGCGCCCGAGAGAGAAGCGCAGGGTTTAGCTCGAAGGAGGGATTCTCCGTCGTCGCACCGACAAGGGTGATGAGGCCTGATTCAACATGCGGCAGGAACCCGTCCTGCTGGGCGCGGTTGAACCGGTGTATCTCGTCGACGAACAGGAGCGTTCCCTTGCCGATGCGCCGGCGCTCGTTCGCCCTGTCGAAGACCTTGCGAAGATCGGCGACGCCCGAAAAAACCGCGGAAACCTGTTCGAAACCGAGACCAGACTCCTGCGCGATCAGCCGTGCGATCGTCGTCTTGCCGACGCCCGGCGGCCCCCACAGGATGACGGAGGAAAATCGCTTGCGATCGAGCATGCGCCGCAGCGGCGCGCCGGGCGCGAGGAGATGATCCTGTCCTGCGACGTCAGCGAGGGATTTAGGCCGCAGCCTGTCCGCCAGCGGCCGGGGCGCTTCGCTCGCAAACCCCGCCGCCGCGAACAGGTCTGACATTGAAAGGACTAGCGCCCGATCCGCCAGACGACCGTGCGGTCGCCGCGATCGACTTCGATTTCCCACGCCGTCGCCGGCTTGGCGATTTCGCGCTGAACCTCGGCGACTGTTGAGACCCGCACCCGGTTGACTGACAGAATGCGGAAGCTGCGGCGAAGACGCGAGCGCCAGGCGTAGGAACCCTGTGCGACATCCGTGACCACAACGCCGCCGAGAAGCGGGTTGACGCCGATCTCCTCGGCGAACCGCGGCGACAGATTGGCGAGCGTGACGCCGTTAAACGGATGCTGCCCGGTGAGCGTGCGTTCATCTTTCGCCGGCGTGTCGGGCGGCAGCGCGAATTCCATTTCGCCGGAGAGACGCTGGCCGTTACGAAGATAGACGATCCGCGCCTTCTCGCCGGGGTTTTGCACGCCGACCCGGTAGCGCAGCGTCTCGGCATCGAAAACCGGCTGGCCGCCGATCTCGACGACCACATCGCCCTGACGCAGGCCTGCCTTGGCGAGCGGACCGGCCGGATGAACGTCGCCGACAATTGCGCCGATCGGCCTGTCCAGCTTCAGCGCCCGGGCGAGATCGGCCGTGACGGTCTCAGTCGTCGCGCCGATCCACGGCCGGGCCAGCCCGCCGCCGCGCGTTGCTGAGGCTATGACCTGCTGGACGAGGCGCGCCGGAATGGCGAAGCCGATGCCGTTAGACCCGCCCGATCGCGAGTAGATCGCCGTGTTGACGCCGAGCAGCTTGCCCTCTGTGTCGATAAGCGCGCCGCCGGAATTGCCCGGATTGATCGCGGCGTCGGTCTGGATGAAGAATTGATAGTCGGAAATCGACACGGCGGTGCGGGCGAGCGCCGAGATGATCCCGTTTGTCACCGTCTGACCGACGCCGAAAGGATTGCCGATCGCCAGCACGATGTCGCCGACCTCCGCCGCGTCGGAATTGGCGAATTCAAGATAGGGGAGCGGTTCGCCCGCCGCGATGCGCAGGACGGCGAGGTCCGACTGTGGGTCGGTCAGCAGCACCTTCGCCGTAAATTCACGCCGATCGCTGAGGACGACCTTAATTTCGGTCATTCCTTCAATGACGTGATTGTTGGTGACAATGACGCCGTCGCGGCTGGTGATGACGCCCGAGCCGAGGGAATTCTGTTTCTGAGGTCCGACGCCGAAAAACCGGTCGAAGAAGGGATCGCCGGTCGACCGGCTGACGACGCGGCTCGTGTAAATGTTGACGACGGCGGGCGCCGCCTGTTCGACGATCGGCGCGAAGGAAAGCTTTACTTCCGTTGTGTCGCCCGGCACGCGCCGGGGCGCGGGCTTCATCGCCTCGCCTTTCATTTCGGGCGCCTGCGCACGCAAGGGCTGCGGCGTCGGCTGCGCGGCGGCGGCGGTGGCGATCAAGACGGCGAACGTGACAATCAGAAAACGCATGAAGCAAACCCTAGCGATGGCGACCTGGACCGACCGCGACTGGTCGTCGACCATTGCGGCAATTTAGCGTCAGGGACGGCCGGATCAAAACCCCCGGCCGCAGACCGGCGGCGCCTTACCGGACCGCCTCCAGGTGTATCGCCACCCCGACCTTGTAGCCGACCCACTTGTCGGTCACGAAATCGTCCCCCTGACCCACGCCGAAATCCGTCCGGTTGAGCACGACCTCGGCGTCCGCAACGGCGCGTCCGTCCTTGATGACAAGCGTGAAGGGCAGCGTAAGCGGCCGCTCGGTCCCCCGAATGGAAAGCGCGCCCGTCGCTTCGTAGGCGTCCGGCCTTGTCGCAACGATCAAGTCGGACTGAAAGCGCGCGGACGGAAAGGCTTTCGACGCGAACCAGTCGGCGCCCGGCAGCGCGGCGTCGCGCTGGCGGTCGCCGCTCTTGGCGGACGCGGTGTCGATGATCGCCTCAATGCTCGCGGCGCTGAGGTTGTCGGGATCGAGCTGGATTGTCGCGTCGAAGCGCTCAAAGGCGCCGGTGAACTCCTTGCCGTTCTGCGTTCCCGTGAACGTGATGCGGCTGGCCGCTTTGTCGATGCGCCACGCACCCTCTTTCGCCGGCGCAGTCAGGTCTGCAGACGGCGTCGGCGCCTCGCCGCAAGAGGCGAGCGTTGCAAAGAGAGCGATCAACGGAACTGTAAGGCGCATCGCTACTTCTTCGGCATGAAGGGGAGCATCGATTCAAGGACGCCGTCGCCGTCCATCAGCCAGTGCTTCATCGCCGCGCCGACATGGAGAACGATCATCCCGATCATCACCTTGGCGCCGAATTCGTGCAGATCCCCGAAGGTCCCTGACAGCGCGCGCCTGTCCTCCACTCCTTCGAAGAAGGGCAGATGCGGCCAGGGAATGACGCCGAAGAGATAGGTTTTCACAGTGTCAGCGAGCGGCGAGGCGGACACCAACGCCCATCCGCCAAGCGGCAAGCCGATGAGCAACGCGTAAAATCCCCAATGTAGCACGCGCGCGAAGGTCTTTTGCCATTGGGGCATCGCGGAAGGCAGCGCCGGAACCGGATGCGTAAGACGCCAGCCGAGACGCGCAAGCGTCAGCAGCAGAATGGTGATCCCGAACGACTTGTGAAGTTGAATGAGCTGGAACCGCTCTGCGTCTGCGCTCTCCGGCAATCCCTCGATATAGAGGCCGCCGGCGATCTGGCCGATCGCCAGCGCTGCGATCAGCCAATGAAGGCCGATCGCCACCGAGGTATAGCGCGCGCGGTCCATTGGAATCGCGGCAGCCGTCATTGCGCCGGGGCCGGTTCTTTCGGCATCACGAGCTCGGCCTCAATGATGATCTCGACATCGTCGCCGACGATGGGTGTATATTTGTCGACGCCGAAATCAGACCGCTTGACGGTTGTTTTCCCGGAGAAGCCGAGCTTGTAGCCCTTGGCGAAGTCGTCGTCCGCGGCGCGGTTGATCTTCACGTCGAGCGTCACCGGTTTCGTGACCCCCTTAACCGTGAGGTCCCCGGCGATCTTGGCGGTCGCGGGCCCGTCGATCGAAACGCCCGTGCTGTTGAACGTAATCTGCGGATGATTGGCGACGTCGAAGAAGTCCGGGCTTCTCAGGTGCTCGTCGAACTTGTCGACGCCGGAGTCGATCGAAGCGGCGTCGATGATGACAGCGATTGAGGACTGGCTGGGATCAGCTGGGTTCCAGTTGAGATCGCCCGTCCACGACCGCCAGCGCAGCCATGGCCGCGAATAACCCTGGTGGTTGTAGCTGAACGTAATGTAGGCGTGCCCCGGATCGGACTTGTAAACGCCGGGGATGGTCGCCGACACGTCGAACGGGGCTTCAACCGGGGCCGGTTCGGCCGGCGCCGCCGCCACGGGAGCTGGTTCTGCAGTCGCCGCGGGTTCGGAAGTCGCGGCTTTTTCGGCCTGGTTTCCGCACCCGGCGAGTGCGATCGAAGTTATAGCGGCGGTTATCAATTTCCAGCGCATGGCGACCCCTTTTGTAGCGGACCTCTTGACCCGGCTTCCTTACCTAACCCGACCCGGTCCCGTCTGTGAACAGTAAGTCACTTTTCCGTCAGGACCGCCTTAGAACCGGCGCACGATGTCCGTCATCACCGGCCGTTGACGCTCGCGCGGGTTTTCCCGCGCAGAACCGACATAGACGAAGCCTGCAAAGCGTTCCCCCGGCGCAAGGCCGAGGGCGTCAGCGACGCCGCTGTCATAGCTATACCATTCCGTCAGCCAGCACCCGGCGAAGCCATAGGCGGATGCGGCGCACAGGAGGCTGAAACAAGCCGCGCCATTCGTCAGCTGCTGCTCCCACGCTGGCGTCTTGTGGCTGGGATCAATGCGCGCGATTACGGCGATGACTACGGGGGCGCGCAGGAATCGCCGCCTTTCGAAATCGACCTGTGCGTCTGTCGCCGAAGGATTGTCGGCGCTGAAGCGCTTCGCGAGAATTTCCCCGGCCCGAAGACGCGCATCGCCCTCCAGGACGAGAAATCGAAATGGAACCATTTTCCGGTGATCGGGAACGCGCGCGGCGATTTCGAGAATCGCGTCCAGCGTCGCGGCGTCAGGTCCGGGCGCTTGCATCAGCTCCGGCGACAGCGAACGTCGCAAAGCGAGCAGGCGCCGCGCCTCACCCGAAGGATGCGCCGGCGCCATTGCGGCGCCGAATTCCGGGGGCGAAATCCTCTCGGTCATCCCTCTATCCTGATCCCGAACGCCGCCGTGCGTTCTTCCCCTGGGAAATAGCGCTCGTTGCCGAAGGCGAGATCTC
Organism: uncultured Caulobacterales bacterium; assembly: GCA_964529675.1. Classification (GTDB taxonomy): domain Bacteria; phylum Pseudomonadota; class Alphaproteobacteria; order Caulobacterales; family Parvularculaceae; genus Amphiplicatus. Next base: position 40,737 of record CAZGXT010000001.1, on the reverse strand, counting down.
CACGTTCGGCGTAAAGCGCGTCTAGAACATTGCGCAAAGCAAAGGTCAGCGCGAGGCGCTCCGTCACTGACCATTGCGCCCGCAGATGAACGAGATCATGGCCCGGGTATATCGCTGAATTGGCCGCATCAAGGAAATAGCGCCCAAGGTGCAGCCATTCGAGCTCAGCCTCGATCCTGTCGTCGCCTGAATTCCACCGGGCTCGCACGCCGGCGATCCAGCGCGGCGCGGTGTCGACGTCATCTCCGAACGAGATCGCTTCGCTCGCCTGCGGAAGGCTGAGGACCGGACGGTCGAAGCGGTAGGTGTGGCGTCCATGGCTCGCTTGCGCGTCAACTGAAAATCCGAGCGGCAGATCGGCCCTGATTTCCGCTTCGCCGCCGACATGGCGCGTGCGCCCGTCATTGACGTTAAACCCGTCCGCATCGCGAAAGAAGAAATTCCGCTTCCACATGAAGTAACCGGCGGCTTCGTAACGGAACACGCCGCGCGCGCCTTTGACGCCGAGTTCGAAGGCGTCGATTGTTTCGGGTCGTGCGGGGTCGGTCGTTTGGTTGTTCTGCAGGCGATAAAGATCGGTCGTTTGCGGCGGTCGCGCGCCGCGCGCGTAACTGGCGTAGATGAGTGCCTCGCCGGCGCCGTAGCTCAAGGAGAATTTGGGGCTCACTGTCGTAAATTCATCAGTACGGTCAGCAGGCCGCAGAAAACGACCGACGACGCCGTCGGCGGTCAGGTTGTCATAATCATAGCGGGTGTAGTCGAGGCGCGCCGCCGCCGTCGCTGAAAGCCGCGGCGCGATCTCCGCCGTTATGCTCGCGAAGGGCGAGGCCGATAAGGCTTCAACCTCGTAGTCGTAATGAACGCCTTGTGTGAATGTGCCGATCGTTGGGATTTCCTGGACCTCCGACAGGTCGCCGCGCGTGTATTCCAGATCGAGCCCGGCGATCAACGACAGTCGCGAGCCGGCGTCCCAATAAAGCGCGTTCTGCGCGCCGAAACTCCAATGTGCGTTCGACTCGAGCGCCTGGCTCGGAAAGAAGTGCAGGCGGAACGTCATGTCGTTGGCGCGCGCGAACGGCGTCACCGAAAGTACGAGGTTCTCAGTCAGCTCGGCGTCGATGCGGCTGAGAAGCCGCACGCCCTTGGCGTCGCGGAACGCGTTCGGATTGGCGTTTTGCCGGCGAAGGACTTCGTCAAGATAGGCTTCCGGCCCTTCAACAAACCCCGCCGTCTCCTGATTGAGATTGTAAAAGGCGCCGATGGTCGAAACGCTGACATCCCCGCCCCGCCAGTCATGCCGAAGCGTCAGTTTCTGTTGATCAGCGCCGCTCTCTTCGCGAAAGCCGGGATCGTCGAGCACCGACAGTCCGATGAATAGTCCGTGAGGCCCAACCGCATCCGAAACGAACGCGCGTCCTTTCACGCGCCCGATCGTATCGGCGCCGGTGTCGAGGAAGTAACCGAAGTCCTCGCTTGCCTCGCGCGTGATCACATTGATGACGCCGTGAATGGCGTTTGCGCCATAGACGGCGCCGGATGGACCGCGCACGACCTCGATCCGGCCTGCGATTTCCGAGTGCGCTTCCAGGAGCTCGTTGACGTTCGCAAAGCCGGCCGATCGCAGCGGCACGCCGTCTTCCAGAAACAGAAAGGATCCTGCTCCCGCTCCGCCGGTCAGAACGGGCGAGCGGATCGCCGTCAGATGCTCCTGCCCGTTGCCGCGATGGATGAGGACGCCGGCCGCCCTGTTGAGCGCCTCCGCCGGATGGTCGGCGGCGATCCGGACGAGGTCTTCACCCTGCAGCGTTGAAATGCTGAGCGGCGTCTCAGCGGCGGACTGCGCCCGGCGTTGACCGGTGACGACGATTTCGTCGGCCCCGGCCTGGAGCGCGGCGATTGCGAGAAAAGCAAAACTCACAGGAGGCGACCCAAAAGACAGCCGCAGAGAATTAGACGACTTTCGCAGGCGAGGGAAAGCCTCGCCCAGCTGTTACCGCCGGGCGATCGCCTGGCCGAAAACGAACATGTTTCCGTCCGGCGCCTCGATGATGAACTCCCGCTGGTTGTAGGCCTGATCAATCGGTCCGAGCGTCTTGACCCCCGCTGCCTTCAAACGCGGCAAGCACTCGCGCACAATGGCGTCGACATCGTTGCAATCGACGTAACAGGCGAAGCCCCGATGCGGCTCAAACGGCTTTCCGTCCTCTTTCGTCGATTCGACCAGTCGCACGCCGACGCCCTCGCGTTCGACATAGGCATAGCTCACCATGAGCGTGCGCGGCTTGAAGCCGATGATGTCGAACCACTCAAGCGCCCTCTTGAGGTCCGGCACATGCAGAAACGGCGTTATCTCGCGGCAGTTCGGCATCGGTTGAACCCGGCCCCTTCAGTTGCGCGACCGTGATCGCTAAGTGATGCATCGTCAACCCGCGATCACCGGACTTCCGCAATCGAAAGTTCGCCTCGAATGCGGAAGCATCCCAGCCGGTCAGCGACCGAAAGGCAGCATCGAGAAATCGAAGGCGTAAACCCGCGGATTCCGGCGATCGATGTAGACCCCGATCTCGTCGCCGATAGCCACATGCGGCGACGGATCAACGGCGACCGGTTGACTGATGAACGTCCGCAGCGCGCCGGCGCCGTCACGCCATGCGGCCTCGATCCGCCAATGCGCCGGAATGCGCGACGCCGCATTCGCGCCTTGCGGAAGGATCGCGGTGACGCGGGCCATAACGCGCTCGCCCGTCTCACGAAGGTCGCGAAGGCGGCGCTCGCTCAACTGACCTGGCAAGCGGCCAGTCCCGCCAGCGAGGGATCCGACGAGCATGAACACGCCGCCGATCGCGCCGATTAGGCCTGGCAAGAACCACATCTCCACGGCGGTTCCGAGGCGCGCCTCAGCCTCGTTCGCGGGATTGATGTAGACAGGAACACGGTCGCCGATTTCTCCGATCCGCGGACTGGTTGAAACGCCGCCGGTGATCGTACGCCGCTCGCCGCTCGGCGTTTCATAGTCGACAATCGGCGCCTCAGTTTCGCCGCCGGTGAAGTCGACAATCGTTCCATCAACGCGGGTCCACTCGCGCCTTGCTTCATCGGCGCGCAGGGCGAGAAAAAACGCGACAGCGAGAAGGCTCCAACCGATAGCCGAGAGAATCAGGCGCGGGCCCTGAACGGCGCCCTGGAATGCACGCGTCAAAACGCTTTGGTTCATTCCGCCCCGCCCGGCAATCGCGCCGCGTCAGGCGGCGCTGCGAAAACTCACGATCTTCGTGGGATTGCGCGGCGGCTCGCCGCGCTGCGCCTTGTCGACATTCTCCATTCCTTCAACAACCGAACCCCAAACCGTGTATTTAGCGTCGAGGAAGGAGGCGTCGTCGAAGCAGATGAAGAACTGGCTGTCGCCGGAGTTCGGGTCGTTCGAGCGCGCCATGGAACAGACGCCGCGCTGGTGGGACACGTCGTTGAACTCCGCCTTGAGCTTCTTGCCAGACCCGCCGGTGCCGTTGCCTTTGGGGCAGCCCATTTGCGCCATGAAGCCTTCAATCACGCGGTGCAGCTTCAGCCCGTCGTAGAAACCCGACTCCGCAAGCTCCTTGATGCGAGCCACATGCGCGGGCGCCTTGTCAGGAAAGGTCTCGATCACCACGGGGCCGGTATCGAGCGTCAGAATCATCCGGTTTGTCATAGTTCGACTTTCCCATTCACGCGGTGCGGCGGCCTGATGTCGCAAAGGTCCTTAACGAAGCCCGTTTCGTCGACGAGGTTTGCTTCTTTCAGATAGGTCTGAAAAACCGCGCTGTCAGACCGCATGACCTCGATTTTCGGCAGCTCCTCGCTTGGAACATCGGCCGCAATCCGCATGCGGACGATCGGCGTCGGCCGCTTCGGCGGTTCGCCTCGCTCGATCCGACGCGCGTTTTCGATGCCGTCGACGATCCAGCCCCACACGGTATAGCGCTGGTCGAGGCTCTGGCGGGCGTCGCCGATGACGAGAAAGATCTGGCTGTTCGCGCTGTCGGGCGCCGTTGCGCGCGCCATCGACATCACGCCCGGGCAGTGAGCGCCCCACAAACGCACGGCGCGATCCCCACGGACAGCCCTCAGCGATTCCGGCTCCGCCCCCGCCGGCACGCCGTCGACGAGACCAACGCGCGCCGCCTGTCGATCGCGGCCGATTACGGTGAAATTGTCGACTTCCTTCACATCGCGGGAAAACTCCGCCGCAATGTCCGGCAGGTCGGAGCCGCCGGTGCCGTCGCCTTTCGGATCGCCGCCCTGCGCGACAAACCCCTCGATCACCCGGTGGAACGTCAATCCGTCGTAAAAACCCCGCCGGACGAGCGTCTTGATCTGCTCGACATGCTTCGGCGCCAGGTCAGGCCGGAGCTCGACATAAAGCGGCCCTGCAGGCAGATCGACGACGATCATGTTCTCCAGATCGACGGCGCGCCATTCCGCATCCCCGGCGCTAAAAATCTTCTGCGCCGGATTCGGCGGGGGGTCCTTGGCGGCCGACGCCGGCAAGGACCCGCCCCCTAGAATAGCGACGCAACAGAATAACTTCCAATGCAAGGGACCTGCTCCTTCTGCCGACCGCCGGCGCGGCGATGGCGCCTGATTGCAGCGAAATTTCGTCATAATGCTTGTGACCGCCCTGTCTACCGCCCTGCAGGCGGACTGGCTACGCCTTGGCGAATTTCGCCTTGAGCGCCCGCGCGACGTCCGCTGGAACGAAACTGGCGATATCCCCGCCAAGGCGAGCGATCTCCTTCACAAGGCGCGAGGCGATGAACTGGTAGCGCACGTCCGCCATCAGGAAAACCGTTTCGATGTCGTCGTTGAGCCGCTGGTTCATGCCGACCATCTGAAACTCGTATTCAAAGTCGGAGACCGCGCGCAATCCGCGGATAATGAAGTTCGCCTTCACTTCCTCGGCGAAATTCATCAGCAAGGACTCAAATGGCGTAACGCGAATCGGGACGCCGGATTTCTTAGAAATCTTCGCCATTTCCGCCGAGACCATTTTCACCCGCTCATCCAGCGAGAATAAGGGCCCCTTGTCACGATTGATCGCGACGCCGACGACCAGCTCGTCGACCATTTTCACGGCCCGTTCGATGATGTCGACATGTCCGAGCGTGATCGGATCAAACGTGCCGGGGTAAAGTCCGATGCGCCGAGCCATTCGCGTAAGACCTCGCTATCCCCTGTCCATCAGGGCGGTCGCCGTCACTCATCCGCCGCGTCGTCATCGCCGACATCGCCGACGCGCTCGACCGACACGACCTTTTCGCCCTCCGCGGTGCGGAAGATCGTAACCCCTTGGGTGTTGCGCCCCGCGACGCGAATGCCCTTGACGGGCGTGCGGATCAGCTGTCCGCCGTTCGTCACCAACATGATCTGATCGCTGTCTTCCAGAGGGAACGAAGCGCAAACGCGCCCGTTTCGGTCGTTGACGACGATGGCGATGATGCCTTTTCCGCCCCGGCCCGATGTTCTGTATTCAAATGAAGACGACCGCTTGCCGTACCCTTTCTGCGTCACCGTCAGGATGAACTGTTCGGCGGCCCCGAGTTGAGCGATGCGCTGCGGCGACAGCGCCGCCGCGGGCGCCTCGTCCTCCGGCGCATCGTCGGCTTCCTCCCCGGCGGCGCGGCGCATGGCGGCGGCGTGCTTGAGATAGGCGCGCGCCTCCTCCGTCGTCGCCTCGACGCCGTTCAGGATCGCCATCGAGATCACTTCATCATCGTCATCCAGCTTGATCCCGCGCACGCCGGTCGAGGTGCGGCCCGCGAAGACGCGAATATCCTCGACAGGGAACCGAATGCACATCCCGTTCGCCGTCGTCAGCAAGACGTTGTCATCCGGGCGGCAGATCGACACGCCGACGATCGCGTCCTGGCCGCTGCGCCATTCGTCTTCCAGCTTCATGGCGATCTTGCCGGCGCGATTAATGCGCTGAAAATCGGAAAGCTTGTTCCGGCGCACCGTTCCCGACCGGGTGGCGAACATGATCTGCAGCTTGTCCCAGGCGTCCTCGTCCTCAGGAAGCGGCAGGATCGACGTGACGCGTTCGCCCTGCTGCAACGGCAACAGGTTCACAAAAGCCTTGCCGCGCGCGGTGGGCGGCCCTTCAGGCAGGCGCCAAAGCTTCAGCTGATAGCACATGCCGATCGAAGTGAAGAAAAGAAGCGGCGTGTGCGTCGACCCGACGAAAAGTTGCGAGACGAAATCCTCATCCTTGAATTTCATCCCGGCGCGGCCCTTGCCGCCGCGCTTTTGCGCGCGGTAGATCGACAAGGGCGTGCGTTTGACATAACCGCCATGCGTCACCGTGACGACCATATCCTCGCGCGCGATCAGGTCTTCGTCCTCGACCTCGCCTTCAGCTTCGATGATCTCTGTGCGACGCGGCGTTCCGAACTCGGCTTTGACGGCCGCAAGCTCGTCCTTGATAATCGTCAGCACACGGTCGCGGTTTCGCAGGATGTCCAGGTAATCGGAGATCTTCTCGGCAAGACCCTTCAATTCGTCCCCGATTTCATCGCGACCGAGACCCGTCAGCCTTTGCAGACGCAGGTCAAGGATCGCCTTCGCCTGCTCCTCGGAGAGGCGAAGCGATCCGCCGTCTGTCATCAAATGGCGCGGATCGGCGACAAGGAGCACGAGCGGCGCGAGATCCTTCGCGGGCCAGTCGCGCGCCATCAATTGCTCCTTCGCCGTCTGCGGATCGGGCGCGCGGCGGATAAGGGCGACGATTTCATCAATATTGGCGACGGCGATCGCGAGGCCGACGAGGACATGCGCGCGATCGCGCGCTTTGTTCAGCTCGAATTTCGTTCGCCGGGTGATTACCTCCTCGCGGAAGTCGATGAAGGATGACAGCACCTGGCGGAGCGTCATCTGCTGCGGCCGCCCGCCGTTCAGCGCCAGCATGTTGACGCCGAACGAGGTCTGAAGCTGCGAGTGCCGGTAGAGTTGGTTGAGTACGACGTCCGGCGCCGCGTCGCGCTTCAGTTCAACGACGACGCGAATGCCTTCTCGATTGGATTCATCGCGAATATCCGCGATGCCTTCGAGCTTCTTCTCCCGGACGAGATCGGCGATGCGTTCGATCATCACCGACTTGTTCACCTGATAGGGAATTTCGGTGACGATGATCGCGGTGCGGTCCTTGCGGATTTCCTCGATTGAGGCGCGCCCCCGCATGATGACCGAGCCGCGCCCGAGAAGGAGCGCCGCCTTGGAGCCCGCCCGGCCGAGGATGACGCCCCCGGTCGGGAAGTCCGGTCCCGGCACGATGTCGATGAGATCGGAGTCCGAAATCTCGGGATTGCCGATCATCGCGACGGCGGCGTCGACAATTTCACTGAGATTGTGCGGCGGAATGTTCGTCGCCATTCCGACGGCGATGCCGCCTGCCCCGTTGACAAGAAGATTAGGGAATCGCGCGGGCAGAACGATCGGCTCTCTCTCCTGCCCGTCGTAGTTGGGCTGGAAAGCGACCGTTTCCTTTTCAATGTCCGCGAGCAGCGCATGCGCCGGCTTGTCCATGCGCACTTCGGTGTAGCGCATCGCCGCCGGCGGATCGCCGTCAATGGAGCCGAAGTTGCCCTGGCCGTCGAGCAGCGGCAGGCGCATGGAAAACTCCTGCGCCATGCGCGCCAGCGCGTCATAGACCGCCTGATCGCCATGCGGGTGGTATTTACCGATGACGTCGCCGACGACTCGCGCCGATTTCCGGTACGGTTTGTTCCACTCATAGCCGTTCTCGTGCATCGACCAAAGAATGCGGCGGTGAACGGGCTTAAGGCCGTCGCGCGCATCAGGGATCGCCCGGCTGACGATGACGCTCATCGCGTAATCGAGATAGGATCGCCTCATCTCCTCTTCGATGGAGATGGTCGGCGTGTGTCCGTCGCCGGCCCCGCCGCCGGGCGGCGTCTTGTCATCGTCTTCGCGCGTCACGGAATTCCTATCAGAATCAACGATAAAGAACTTAACTAGCATTCCGTCCTAGGAGCCCGCAACTGACCTAGTCAAACGACGGATTTGAGCCGCAGCTGCGTTGAAGGACGGAGCTTTTTGGGAGGGCCTTGCATGAAACCACTCGCGGTCGCCTTGGCCCTGATGGCCGTCGCCGCCGAGGCGGCCGCCGCAACGATTGTTCATGACGGCAAGACGCGCCAATACCTCACCCGCCGCGCCGACGACGCCCGCAAGGCAGCGCCTGCGCTTTTCATTCTTCATGGCGGCGGTATCGGAAGCGCGGATCAGATCAGCAGGTCGCTGGCCGGAAAGGGCGTCGCTGCAGGTTACATTTATGTCTTTCCTGAAGGGCTGAGCAATAACTGGAACGACGGACGGACGGACTCCAGCGGCGCGCTCATCCATGATGAAGACGATGTCGGCTTTTTGTCCAATCTCGCTGAAAGGCTCATCTCTGAAGGCACGATTGATCGGGACCGAATTTATGTCGCCGGAATTTCCAATGGCGGCATGATGGCGATCAGGCTGGCCTGCGAGCGGGCGGATCTGTTCAGCGGGATCGGCGTCGTGGCGGCCGCCATGCAGACGCCTTTTGACTGCAGGCCCGCAAGGCCGACGCCGGCGCTGTTCATCCACGGGGACCAGGACGAATTCGTCACCTTTGACGGTTCCATGCCGACGGCGCGCGCGCTGCGCGACGGGCAGGATCGCGGGCGCCGCCTTTCAATTCCAGACAGCCTCGCCTTTTGGTCAAGCGTCAATCGGTGTGCTTCGGCGGACGCAGAAATCGCTATTCCTGACCGGGCGCCGCGCGACGGCGCTACGGCGGGTTATCGGCTTTATCAGGGCTGCGCGGCGCCGGTCGCTTTTATCGCGGTCAAGGGAGGCGGCCATACATGGCCCGGCGCAGCGCAAGGCCGTCTCGAAAAGCGGCTTGTCGGGCAAGCCTCTCAAGACTTCGACGCGACGCACACCATGCTCGCATTCTTCGAGACGGGCCGGATCGAACCGGCGCCCGCGCAACCCGGAGGAAGGCGCACCCGGCGATCAGGGCGCAACTGAAACCGCCTCTCACCCGCCGAAAGCGTAGCTCAATCGCACGCCGAACGTACGGGGGCGGGAAGGTCCGATAAAGTGCGCCGGGATCAACGACCCGCCCTCTTCCGTACCGGTGAAATAGAGCGCGTTGGTTACATTTTCCACATAGCCGTAAACCGCCCAACCGGCATCCGCCTCGTAGCCGACACGGAAGGCGAGATCGATGTAGCCTTCGTTTCGCGCCTCTTCTAGTCGAAGAAGACCGCCGAACGTCTCCGTCTGGCCGAAGGCTTCGGCGTTGGCGCGCAACACGCCCGGCCCGACGGGCGCGCTGAACCGAAGAACGGCGGCGCCCGAAAAACGCGGCGCGGCGGCGAGCGGCTGTCCCTCGCAGTCAAGCGTCCCGTCGCACAGCGCCTCAGCCTCGGTCACATCGGAATTGTGATAAGCGCCGTTGACGAGAAGGTCGAAATTCGGCCCCAGCGCCTGTTGGATCTGTCCTTCGAGGCCCCAGCCCTTCACCTGCCCGACATTGTCGACGACGATGCCGCCGCCGACGCCGGGCACGTTCGACTGAAGATCCTTGTACGTATAATAGTAGATGTTGGCGTCGATCTTCGTCGCTCCGCCGAACATTGTTCCCTTGGTCCCAACTTCATAGGACCACGCCTTCTCAGGATCGAACGGATCGGGCGATGCGTCGCCCGGCGCAAGGTCGATTCCGCCGGGCGTGAAGGGGAGCGAATCCGGAACGATGGTGAAGCTGCCGAAGCCGCCCGCTTTGAAGCCGCGCGTCACGCTTGCAAACACCAGCCAGTCGTCATTCGGGCGCCAGCGGCCGACAAAGCGCGGGGTAAATGCGTCCCAGCTTTGCTTTGCGGTGAGGAAGTCGGTTGATGTGAAGCCCAGCGCAAACGCCGGCCCGAGGTCGCTGGACGGCGTTAGACCCTGGATGCCGAAGTCTTTCGTGTCGCGCGAGTACCGGATGCCGGCGCTGAAGTCGAACTGCTCGCTGAAGGCGTAAGTCGCGTCCACATATCCCGCCCATCCATGATAGCGGCCGCGAACGGCGTTTGATTCGACAAGCCCCTCCGGCGTGGGCGTGAACGAATATCCGTTCATCATGAAATAATCGGAGCAGGAGAAGCCGTAATAGTACTGGCAGAACACCTCTTCGTCCTGGCCCTGGCTGAACAGGACGTCGATTTCCTCGTTGTAATAGGACGCGCCCGCGTACCACGAGAACGGCCCGTCGCTGTCAGAGACGACCCGCAGTTCCTGCTCGAAATACTGGCCGCTCTGATCCTGACGGTAGTCGTTGATTCGCAGCGGCGTTCCGTCAAAGTCCTCCGCGTAGAAATAATCGTGGTCCTTGAACCCGGTCAGCGAAGTAACGGTCGCCGCGCCGATGTCGAGATTAAGTTCGAGGCCCGCGCTGAAAATATTGGAATCGTCCGCCTCGCCGAAGCCGAGGTCGCTGTCGATGTCGCGGCCATCGCCGCCGAGCGTCAGGCCGAACACTGAAACCAGCGCGTCATAGGAATCGCCGAGTTCGGTCGCCCGATAAACCGCCGGCGACTGATTCCTCTTCTCATATTCAAGGGTCAAAAACCCATTGAAGCCGCCGTCTTCATAGAGCGCTGAGAATCGTCCGGCGCCTTTGTTGAAAGCAACAAGCCGATCGGCGGAAAGGTCGAACGCATTGTCGACGTAACCGTTCTCCTTGCCGCCATACCCCGCAAGGCGCACGGCGACCTTATCCGTCAGCGGAAGGTTCAACGCCGCCTCCCCGACCACGCGGCCGCGTTCGGCGACGTCTAGCTCAGCGTACCCTTCAACGACGCCGAGTTTCGGCCGCGCGGTGTGCACGCTGATGGCGCCCGCGATCGCGTTGCGGCCGAACAGGAAGCCCTGCGGCCCCCTCAGCGCTTCGGCGCGATCGAGGTCGTAGAGCGTCGTTACGACGGCGCCATTGCGCCCCTGATAAAGACCGTTCTTGAAGAAGCCGACCGAAGGATCGCCGCCGACGCCGAAGTCGTTCGTCACGATGCCGCGAACGTTGATGAAGTCGATGAAGCTGTCGAGAGAATTTCCCGTGATGCCGGGCGTATAGGTGACGAGGTCCTTTACGTCTTCGAGGTTCACCTCCCGCACAAATTCCGCGCTGTAGGCGGTGATGGCGAGCGGCACGTCCTGTATCGACTCCGCGCGCTTGGTCGCCGTTACGATGATTTCATCATCCTGCGCAGCGGCGCCGCTCGCGGCGACGAGCGCGAGTACCGACGCCCCAGCCAGGGGCCGCAAACGGCGCCCGCGTTTATGGATAGATTTCGACACTATTTTCGCCCTCCACACCGGCGCCGTCGCCCGTCAGCGCACGGAGAGCGTATCAACGTTCGAGCCCTTCAACAACTGGAGACAGCAAGCCTTCCGACGCAAGAACGCGGCGCATCGGCGCAAGTTTCTCGCGGTATTTCAGGGCCCTTCCAACCGAGCGGCCATGCGCCGCCTCCCGCACCTGTACGGCGCTCGCCGTCGCTACGGGGGTCTCGAGTTCATGGAAGCGCAGGCATTGATCTTCCCACGGCATATCCAGGAAATCGATCATTCGCCGGGCTTCGTTCTCAACATCGGCGACCAGCTTTTCGTAGGAAACGTCCAGAAAGGCGCCGGGTGCGACCGTCCGCCAATGACCCATCAGCCGGGCGTAGCGGCAATAGTGGCGCGCCATTTCCTCTTGATCATAGGAATGCGGATAGGCCTCGGCGAAGAGTTGTTTGAAGCTTGCGAAGCAGGCGTCCAATGGATCGCGAGTCAAGTGGATTATTTTGGCGCGCGGCAGCGCGGCGGCGATCAACGGAACGTAAAGGAAATTGCGCGGCATCTTGTCGACGAATCGCGGATTGCCGCCGCGCATCGGCGCAACCGACCTGATATAGGCTTCGCCGATCGCCCGGGGGTCGGCGCGCGACCACGCCCCGACGCTGTCCGCGTCGCGGCTGAAGCCGCCCGCACGTCGAATCGCCAAGGCGAACTGCTGCAACTCCCCGGCGGATTCGACTGATGAATGACTGGCGATGATTCTCTCAACCAGCGTCGTCCCGGTTCGCGGTTGCCCGACGATAAAGATCGGCGCGGCGTCCTCAAATCCGCGTTTCGCCCCTTCGAACCAAGCAGCGGTGAATTGGGCCCCCATGGCGTCAAAAAGCGAAATCTCGGCGCCCTCGTCGAAGGCGATCACCGAGCGCTTTGCGCGTGCGCCGAGCTCAAATGCAGAATAAGCCTCGTCCCACAGCTCGCAGTCCTCGTATTCCTTGCCTGCGGCATAGGCGAGGAAGGCCCTCCCTGACGCCGTTTGAGCAGCCCCGGCGCGCGCCGCAAGACGGTCGGCCCGCGCGCGGCCTCCAGCGCGCCTCAACGTTGAATAGAGCCACTCAGCCTGCGGAACGCCTTCGGCTTCGATGAACCGGTCAAGCACGGCCGCCGCCTCGCCGTCGCGGCCAAGGAAGATGCATGCCGATGCGAAATTGATCGCGAAGTCGGCGCGATGCGGATCGGCTTCGACCGCCTTTCGATGCCAAGTCGCCGCCTCACGGTGCCGCCCAAACTGGGTCAGAACCGCGCCGATGAGGTCCGTTGTCTCCGGATTCGAGGGCGCCTCTTCAAGCGCACGCGCGAGCGCATCGTCGGCGCGATCAAAGCGACCGATACGCTGGAAGAGCAGCGCCAGCTGGGCCCACGCGGCGCGGTCGGCCGGATTGAGCTTGGTGACGGACCCGAAGGCGGCGATGCCGGTTCGCCAGTCCTTTCTCTCAATCGCCAACAGGCCGACAAGAAAATGCGCCTCCGGTCGCGTGGGGTCTTCGCCAAGCGCCGCCCGCGCCGCCTCCTCGGCTTCCTTCAGCCGCCCCTCCCTGAGCGCAGCGAAACCCTTCGCCGTTCTGGTGCGCGCCAATGATCGATTTTCCACCATACGCGGCTGGCGGCTCCTTGACCGCCGATGCTAGCATTTCACCAACGCGAAGTGTGGACGCAGGGCGCGTAAAGGCAAGAGGGCGGCATGCGGATCAAATTGCTTATCACCGGACTTGCAAGTCTGCTGGCCGGCTGTTCGCATCTGAAGACGCCGACAGCCGATGCAGTCTTCGTCAACGGGACGATCTATACGGCGGACGCTGAGCGCCGCATCGTCAGTGCGATGGCGATCGGCGGCGGCGAAATACTCTTTGCAGGCGATGATGCAGCGGCCCGGCGCCTTGCGGGGGGCAATTCGGTTGTCATCGACCTTGGGGGCAAGCTGGTGTTGCCGGGCCTCCATGATGTTCACTTGCATCCCATCTCGGCCATGCCGATCGAGACCTGCAGCCTTGAGAACCAGCCGCGCCCGCTTGCCGAGCTCGCTGCTGAAGCGGCGGCCTGCATAAAACGGCTTGGCGCGCCGGCGGAGACGCCGGTCGGCGTTCGGCAATGGAACTACGCCTCCGGAAATCAGCCAGATAAGACGCTGAAGACCATCCGGCAGGCGCTCGACAAAGCGTCAAACGCGCACCCGATCCTTCTCTTCGGCAGCGACGGACATCATTACGCCGCCAACAGCGCGGCGCTCGCAAGGGCGAAGAATGGCGAAGGAGCAGTCGTCGGCTTCATGCGGTTGACCCTTAAAACGGATTTCGCCGCGCTTGCGCCGTATATCGGGGTCGACGGCGCCGGTGAACCTAACGGGCGCTTGACTGAGGACTATGCGCTCGGCGCCATCGGCGTTGAAGACTGGACCGTCGCCGACACCGAGCGCCGGCGCGCGTCGCCGGACCTCATGATGGCGGTGACGCTGCCGCGCGGCATCACCTCTTTTCTCGACGCCGCCGCCGATCCCGAGACGCTCGACATTTACGATGCGCTTGAAGCCTCCGGCTCGCTCAAGAACCGCGCAACGCTGGCGATCTTTCTTGACCCTGCAGAATTCAAAAAGGGCGGCGCGGTTGATTTCGGCGCCATGATGAAAGAAGCGGGCGCGATCCGCGATAAATATCGCCAGTCGAAACTCATCAAGGCGACGTTTCTGAAGCTGTTCGCCGACGGCGTCATGGAGGGCGACCCGATCGCCGTGCCGCCGACCTTGCCGAACGCGGCGTTATCGCGTGATTTCCTGCAACCAATCTACGAATGGGACGAGGCGACTGATTGGGTCAAGGTCGCCGGATATGTGGATCCCGATTCAAAGGCCTGCAAGGAGATCGGCGCCGACCCGAATGCCTTTCTTAAGAAGCACCGTTTTCACCCGGGCCAATGCGCGAGAAGCTCGGGGACGCTTCAGCACGACGAGCAAGTCATCCTCGACTATATCAAGGCGGGCGACGCGGCCGGGTTCACCTTCAACATCCACGCGATCGGCGATCGCGCCGTAAAGACGGCGCTCGACGGCGTTGAGCGCGCAGACCGGGACCGCGGAGCCCGTCGGCACATCATCACGCATCTGCAGCTTGTACGACCAGAAGACTTCAATCGTTTCGCACCGCTCGGCGTATTCGCATCGTTCACGTTCGCCTGGGCGGTGATTGATCCCCAGTATGACACGACCGTTTTTCCGTTCATCGATCGCGCAGACGGACCGTCCGGGTTCTACGATACGAACGGATATTACTATCGGCATGCCTATCCCGCTGCATCGCTGAAGAAAGCGGGCGCCGTAATCGTCGCGGGCTCCGACGCGCCAGTGGATACGATTGACCCGCGCCCCTTCGTGAACATCGAAGGCGCCGTCTCCCGGCGCATCGCGGATCGCCCGGCGTTCAACGCATCCGAGGCGATTTCCATTGAGGACGCGATCGACGCCTACACGATCAACGCGGCCCACGCGCTTCAGCAGGAAGCGCTGACCGGCTCGATTGAGGCGCGCAAACGCGCAGACTTCATTATCCTCGACCAGAACATTATCGATCTCGCGAAGAGCGGCGCCGCTAACCAGATCAGCGATACAAAGGTTCTTGAAACCTGGTTCGACGGCGAAAAGGTCTATGAACTTCGGCCTTGAAGCGTTCACCAGGCGCAGGTTGCACGCGCGGTGTGCTGATGATCGCTAAAGTCCGCGAAATTCAATGACATGCTGCGTTAACTGCGATCCTGCTTGCCTCCAATCAAGGCCCGGGCTAGCGTTTCTTTCGTCTTTCCGAGAGTTGTGTGACGCCGTGATTTCCACGGCGTCTTGTCCCGGGCGCCTATTCGGGCGCGCCATTCAGGCGAAGACTAACCAGTCGGGCGGATTTGCTTTGGGCGCCGTCGCTCCAAAGCCGGCCGCTCGGGACGGAAGCAATGGACTTGAAAGAACTGGAAGAATGGCTGCGGCGCCATCGCGTCGCCGATGTGGCGTGTCTCGTGCCCGACATGACGGGAGCAGCGCGCGGCAAGGCGATGACGCCCGCCCTGTTTCTGAACGGACTGAAAACCAAGTCGCTTCGCATTCCGGAAACGGTCTATGCGATCAGCGTTCAGGGCGAAATTCAATTCAATCCCCATGTTGCAACGACTGAACGCGACCTTGTGCTCGCGCCGGATCTTTCCACCATCCATCTTGCGCCGTGGAACAACGATCCGACGGCGTCGGTTATTTGCGACAGCATGACGGATCAGGGAAGGGCGACCGACATCGCGCCTCGCGGCGTCCTTCGCCGGGTCGTCGAGCTATTCGCGAAAGAAGGCTGGCGGCCGATCGTCGGACCCGAAATCGAGTTCTATATGATCTCGAAGTTCAACGACGTGATCCTCGAACCGCGGGCGCCGGGGGGGCGCTCCGGATTGCGCGAGTTCGGGCAGCACGTTTACAGCCTCGATGCGATCGACGAGTTCGACAAGCTGTTCGAGGAGCTTTACCAGTTTTCAGAGATAATGCGGATCGACCTCGATACGCTGATCCATGAAGACGGGCCGTGCCAGTTCGAAGTGAACATCAGGCACTCCGACGCCATTCATGTCGCGGACCAGATGTTCCTGTTCAAACGCCTTGCGAGGCAGGTCGCGCTGCGTCACGACCTCTTCATCACCTTTATGGCGAAGCCCTACGCCAATTGCAGCGGCAGCTCTATCCACCTCCACCAGAGCGTCGTCGATCTGAAGACCGGCCGAAACATCTTCGCGAATGAAGACGGCTCTGACAGCGACCTTTTCCGTTGGTATATCGGCGGCCTGCAGTCCTATCTTCCGGCGGCGATGCCGTTGCTTGCGCCCTACACGAACTCCTTCAACCGGTTCGAGGCCCACATGAGCGCGCCGACGAATACGCATTGGAGCCGGGAGAACCGGACCGTCGGCCTGCGCGTGCCGGCCTCCAGCGCGGAAGCCCGGCGCGTCGAAAACCGGATTCCCGGGGCCGACATCAACCCTTATCTCGGCGTCGCCGCGTCGCTGGTGTGCGGATATCTCGGCATGCTGGAGAAAATCGAGCCGAGGGAAGAGTATCTCGGCGAGGGTTATCTCGATCGGGAACGGCCGCTGCCGAAGTCGCTGATGGACAGCGTCGACAATTTCACCCGCTCAAAGGGCCTTCGGGAGGCCCTCGGGGACAGCTTTGTCGAGACCTTTGCGGCGATCAAGCGCGCCGAGTATGAGCATCGTTCCAGCGTTCTCAGCCCCTGGGACGTTCGCTTCCTCATGACCAACGTGTGAACCATGCCGGCGACCAATCTCACCCGCCATGTACAGGCCCTCGACTCCGCCCATCACCTCCATCCTTTCACAACGCACCACGAACTTCGCGAAGCGGGGCCGCGAGTCATCACGCGCGCGAAGGGCGTTTTCATTTATGACGCCGACGGCAATGAAATCATCGACGGCATGGCCGGGCTCTGGTGCGTGCAGGTCGGCTACGGAAATCAGGAGCTCGCCGAGACCGCGCGCGATGCGATCGAAACGCTTTCCTATTACAATCACTTCTTCCAGACCACGACGCCGGCGGCGGCCGAACTAGCAGCGTTGATCGCATCCAAGACGCCCGGCGACCTTAACCAGATTCTGTTCGCCACGTCGGGATCCGAAGCCAACGACAGCGCGACCAAGTTGATTTGGTACTATTGGAACCTCAGAGGACGCCCGAACAAAAAGGCGATCATTTCCCGTAATCGCGCCTATCACGGCTCCACCGCGATCGGCGCGAGCCTTTCCGGACTTCCCTTCATGCAGGGAATTTTCGATCTTCCCCTGCCCCGCTTTCATCATGTCGCACCGACGCCGTGCTATTATCAGTACGGCGAACCCGGTGAGAGCGAAGAGGCGTTCGCGCTTCGCTGCGCCCGCGCCGTTGAGGAGAAGATCTTAGAACTCGGGCCTGAGAACGTCGCCGCCTTCATCGGCGAGCCGGTGATGGGCGCCGGCGGCCTCATGACGCCGCCCGCCGGCTATTGGCCTGAGATCGAACGCATCTGCCGCAAGCACGACGTTCTTCTGTGGTCAGATGAAGTGATCTGCGGTTTCGGCCGCACCGGGTCGTGGTTCGGCTGCCAGACTTATGGTTTCACGCCGGACATCATCACCATGGCGAAGGGCATGTCGAGCGGGTATCAGCCGATCTCGGCCGTCGCGTTGAGCGACCGGGTCGCTCAGCCGATCATCGAGTCTGACAGTGAAATGGCGCATGGCTTCACCTATTCCGGCCATCCTGTCGTCGCCGCCGTGGCGCTGAAGAACATTGAACTGCTCGAACGCCATGAACTCGTGGGCGTGCGCGGCGCAGCCGCATCGGCCCGCTTTCAAGCAGGCCTCGCCGCCCTTCAGGATCATCCCCTTGTCGGGGAGACCCGCGGGGTCGGCCTTCTTGGCGCCGTAGAACTTGTGAAGAACAAGGCGACACGCGAACGCTGGTCGCCGAGCGGCGCCACCGGATTGAAATGCCGCGGTCATTGTTTCGCCTCCGGCGTTGTGATGCGGGCGGTCGGCGAAACCATGTTTCTGTGTCCGCCGCTGATTATTGCTGACGATGAGATCGATGAACTGTTCGCCCGCGTCCGGCGCGCTCTTGATCTCACTTGGCGCGACCTGTCGAAAACCTCATGACCGGGACGGCGCCGAAATTCGTCGATGCGTTTCTGATCGATCTTAACGGGGTCGAGCGGGGGAAGCGTCTTCCTGTCGCGGACATCGTCAAGATCGAGAAGGCAGGCTTGCGGTTTCCGCGGTCCCTGATCGGCGTCGATATCTGGGGGAACGACGTTTTCGATAACGGGCTGGTCGTCGATACCGGCGATAGCGACGGACTTTGTCGCCTGTTGCCGCCGGGCGTAAGGCCTGCGCCCTGGACGGCGCCGCCAGCGATGCAGGCGCAAGTCATGATGTCGGAAGCAGGCGGCGACGCGTTCGCCGCGGACCCTCGTCAGACGCTCATCGATGTGCGCGAACGCGCGCGATCCCTTGGCTTCACGCCGGTGGCAGCTCTGGAACTTGAATTCTACCTCCTGGCGCGGGAATTCGACGAATTGGGCCGCCCGCTCACGCCGAAGAACGCGCTCACCGGCAAGCGCGTGCGCGAGGGACGCGTCTATGCGATGGCGGAGCTTGACGCTTATGCAGCCTTCCTCGGCGATCTCTATTCGGCATGCGACGAACAAGGCCTTCCGCTCGACGCTGCGGTCATTGAAGCGGGGCCCAGCCAATTTGAAGTGAACCTCAAGCATCAGCCTGACATTGTCGCCGCCGCCGACCAGGCGGTCTGGCTGAAGCGCGCGATCCGCGGGACCGCGTCCAGGCACGGGCTTGTCGCCACTTTCATGGCGAAGCCGTTCGGCGAGCTGCCTGGAAACGGCATGCATGCGCATATGAGTCTTGTCGACGCCAAGGGCGCCAACGTCTTTGAAAAGGCGGAAACGCTCGAATGCGCGATCGCCGGCCTGATCGCCACGATGCGGGAGGGAATGATTTTCTTCGCCCCGCATCTTAATTCGTGGAGGCGCTTTCAGGAGTCGTCGCACGCGCCGACGCGCGCGACGTGGGGCCGCGAGAATCGCACGGCGTCCTTGCGTATTCCGGCGGATGGCGGGGCCAACACCCGCTTTGAGCATCGCGTGGCGGGCGCCGACGCCAATCCCTATCTTGTCCTTGCGGCGATCTTGTCGGGCGCGCTTCACGGACTTGAAAAAAACCTGGCGCCGCCGCCCCCTTTGACTGGCAACGCCTATCAGTCCGACGCCCCGCGCCTCGACATCGGGTGGCGCTCCGCGCTTGACGCCTTCACGCAAGGCGACGCGCTTGCGGACGCATTCGGTCCGCTCTTCGTGCAGGTCTACAGCGCGCTGAAACGGCAGGAAATGCGCGTCGCCGATCGGCGCGTCACCGATTTCGAGTATGACAGCTACCTGACCGCATTCTGATCATGGCCGCAGCGCACGCCCCTTCCTGGTACGCGGCGACCGCGCATGCAGCGCCTGTGCGCCCTGCCTTCGACGGAGCGGCGGAGACCGAGATCTGCGTCATTGGTGGCGGATTCACGGGGGTCGCCGCTGCGCTGGCGCTCGCCGAACGTGGACGGTCCGTTCTCTTGCTTGAGGCGCATCGAATTGGTTGGGGAGCCTCCGGTCGCAATGGCGGACAAGTGCTTCCCGGCTGGTCCGGTGAAGGCGAATTCGCCAAACAGCTCGGCGAGCGGGGCGTCCGGTTCCTCGACCGCACGCGTTATGCGGGCAACGATATCATCGAACGAAACATCCAGCGTTACGGCATCAACTGCGATTATGTGCGCGGCGCGATGACGGTCGCCAACAATGAACGCCAATACCGCGCCCTCATCAAGGAGCACAACGACGCTTCGGCCCGGCGCGAAGCCGATCATCTGACGCTCGTCGATCGCGATGATTTAAGGCGGCACGTCGACACCCGTTGCTATGTTGGCGGACTGATCGACGCGCGAGCCGGCCATTGCCACCCCTTGAATCTCGTCCTCGGCGAGGCAGAGGCGGCGGAGAGAGAGGGCGTTCGGATCTTTGAGGCGTCGCCGGTGATCGACATCGTCGAGGGCGAACCGCACATCGTCCGCCTCAGCGCAGGCGAGATTCGCGCCAAAGCGGTGATCCTCGCCGGAAACGCCTATCATCAACTCGCGCAGAAGCGGCTCGGCGGCTACATGCTGCCCGCTCAGACCTTCATGATGGCGACCGCACCGCTCGGTGATGAACGCGCTCGAGCGCTCATTCCAGACAATCTCGCGATCGCGGACGCCAACTGGGTCCTCGACTACTTTCGCCGCACCCGCGATAATCGCCTGCTTTTCGGCGGGCGATGCACCTATTCCAACCGCATCGCCGCCGATATCGCCGCAGAGCTTCAGCCCCGGATGGTGCGGGTGTTTCCGCAGCTTGCAGACGCAAGGATCGAGTTCGCCTGGACCGGGACGATCGGAATTCCCCTTAACCGCGTGCCCCTGATCGGCCGGCTGGCGTCGACTTTCTTCTTTGCGCAGGGCTATTCCGGGCACGGCGTCAATTGCAGTCACATAGCGGCGGAAATTCTCGCTGACGCATTCGACCTTCGTGACGCGGACGCGAGCCTGTTTGAGGAGATCAGCCATTTCCGCATTCCGGCCGCGGGCGTCATCGGCAATCCGATGCTCGCGATGGGGATGACCTGGTTCAGACTGAAGGACGCCCTCGGCGTCTAGAAGCCGGGCGGTTTTTCACTTGCAACGCCTAAGGCCGATTCAAGCGCATGTCCGAGCGCCACGATCTTTCCCTCATCGAACAGGTTCGCCCACAGGCTGACGCTGCGGGGCGTCCGGAAGGTTTGCGCAGCGCCGCCGGCCGGGGTGTCGAAAAGACTTCTTGTGGGCGTCTGCGTAAATCCGGCGCGCAGCGCGAGCTGCGGGTGGCCCGTCGCATTGGTCGCCAGCAGCGCTTGCCCGGCGAAACTAGGTCCGATCAGCGCGTCGAAACCCTCAAAGGCGGAAGCCAGCGCCTCCATGGCGCGACGGCGCAGCCGGTCAACCTGAACATAATCCGCCGCCGGGAAGAACCGCGCGGCGCGCCAGGTGTTGGGCCAGGCTTCTTCAGCCTGCCACGATAGTTCATCGTCACGGTTTGAGAAGGTGAGATCGGAGAACGCCGCCGCCGCCTCGATCGTGACAATCTGCGAAAGCGGCTCAAAGTCAAATTCAGGCCACGAGAATTCCTTCGCAGTGACGCCGAGCCGTTTCATCGCCTCGAGCGCTGCGCGATCGACGTCATCGCCTTCTTCGAACCACTTCGGAACGTATCCGACCGTCATTCCGGCGAGGTCGATCTTGCCGTCATAGGTGAATCCAAATCGCGCCGTAGACGGATCGTCAGCATCATAACCGTTCAGCGCCGACAGAACGATCGCCGTATCCTGAACCGAGCGGCAAATCGGTCCGATCTTGTCGAGGGACCAGCAGAGCGCCATAAAGCCTGCGCGCGACACTCGCCCGAATGTGGGCCTCAACCCTGCGGTCCCGCAACGCTCTGACGGCGAGATGATGGAACCGAGCGTCTCTGTGCCGATAGCGAAGGCGCAGAGCCCGGCGGCGACCGCCGACGCCGATCCGGCGCTTGATCCGCTCGAACCCTCCAGCGGATTCCAGGGATTTTTCGTGACGCCGCCAAACCATTGATCTCCATACGCGATGGCGCCGACCGCCGTCTTGCCGAGCAGCACCGCCCCGGCGTTCTTCAGTTTTCGCACGACCTCGGCGTCGCTCTCCGGCATCCGGTTCTGAAAGGGCTCGGCGCCCCAGGTCGTCAGAACGCCTGCCGTGTCTGCGATATCCTTGAGCGCATAAGGAACGCCGTGCAGGGGCCCGCGATCTTTTCCGGCGGCCAAGTCATTGTCCGCCGACAGCGCCTGCGTCCGCGCAAGCTCAGGCGTAATTGTTATGAAACTTGAAAGCGCCGGATCATGCTTCTCTATCCGCTGCAGGTAGATTTCGGTCAGCCTTGCAGAAGTCAGCTCGCCTCGTCTCAGCCATGCTCCGAGTTGCGACACGCTTGCATAAGCTATGGCGCTTTCATCAGACGGCGGCGCTGACGACGGCTCACCGGCGAGAATGAGTACGTTCTTTTGCGACCGGACCGGTCGTTTCGGAAGCCTTGGATCGAAGACCTGCGCGGGGGCCTCAGAGTTATCGAGGGCGGCGCCCCTTATTTTGCCGAGGGCTTCGAGCGACCCTTGCAATGAGTCGAGCATCAACGCGCGCTCGGTCGAGGTGTAGTTGAGCCCTGCGACCTTCTCGGCAGACGCGAGAACCTTCTCTGTCAATGCGACGCCGTCTGTTCGCGAGGCAAGCGCCTCGGCCTCTTGTCGCCGTGCGCAGGCGCTGATCCCGCCTGCGCCCGCGAGCGCGCCTCCGGCGGCAACCGCCTTTAACAGGTCACGGCGCGATGCGGTCATGAAGATCCCCCCCTAGCTTAGCGGTGTCGAACCATGATGAGGCCTGACCGGAATGGCAAGCGCCCGGTTGACCCTCATCACTCTGAACCGGCAAGATCGGAAAAACAGACAGGGACAGCGATGAACGCCGAGTTTTATGCGCGGGTGGATGCGACGCTCACTTCGATTCGCGAGCAGGGCCTCGAAAAAATCGAGCGTCAAATCTTGTCGCCGCAGGGACCAGAGATTGAGGTTTTGCACAAGGGCCAGCGCGTAAAGGTCCTCAATTTCTGCGCCAACAATTACCTTGGCCTCGCAGACAATGCGGAGATCGTTGAGGCCGCTCAGAAGACCATGGATACCTATGGGTTCGGGATGGCGTCCGTGCGCTTCATCTGCGGCACGTCGGATCTGCACCGCCGCGTAGAAAAGGAGATCGCGACCTATCTCGGCTACGAGGACTCAATCCTGTTCGCCGCCTGCTTCGACGCCAATGGCGGCGTTTTCGAGCCGCTTCTGGAGGCTGAGGACGCGATCATATCCGACGCGCTCAATCACGCCTCGATCATTGATGGCGTGCGCCTGTCGAAGGCGAAGCGCTATCGCTTCGCCAATTCTGACATGGCGGACCTTGAGGCGCAGCTGAAGCAAGCGGCCGCCGACGGCGCTCGCACGAAACTCGTCGTGACGGACGGCGTCTTCTCGATGGACGGCTATGTCGCCAAGCTTAAGGACATCTGCGATCTCGCCGACAGGCACGGCGCGCTGGTGATGGTCGACGATTGCCATGCGACCGGCTTCATGGGTCCGGAAGGACGCGGCACGCCGGCGCATTGCGGCGTCGAAGGGCGCATCGACATTCTCACCGGCACGCTTGGAAAAGCCCTTGGCGGCGGCATGGGCGGTTATATCTGCGCGAAGGCCAATGTCGTCCGTCTGCTTCGCAATCGCGCCCGCCCCTATCTCTTCTCCAATGCGCTGACGCCCGCGCTTCTCGGCGCGACCCTAAAGACGCTGGAACTCGTCAAGGGCGGCGACGCGTTGCGGGCTCAGCTATTCCGGAACGCAACGCGGTTCCGCGAAGGGATGGCGAGGGCCGGATTCACTCTGCTGCCGGGCGAGCACCCGATCATCCCCGTCATGCTCGGCGACGCGCGGCTGGCGCAGGACCTCGCCGCCGCGATGATGGACGAAGGCGTCTATGTGACGGGATTCTCGTTTCCGGTCGTTCCAAAGGGGCAGGCCCGCATCAGGACCCAGATGTGCGCGGGGCACAGCGACGAACAGGTCGACAGAGCCGTAACAGCGTTTATGCGCGCTGGGCGAGCGGTCGGCGTTCTGCGCTAGCCGCCAAACCCGCCGCGCGGCCTCAGCGGCCTCATCAGCATCCGGTATCCGCCAAGGAAAATGACGATACCGATCGCCGCCAGCGCAACAAATTGCACGAACCAGTTCAACCATGGCGCGTTGGAGCCCCAGTAGACGACTGGAAAATAGATAATCCCTTGAGACAGAAACGCCGCGAGGCACGCCAGGAATGGCGCGCGCCACCAGCGTTCGCTGCCACGCGTCACATCATAGACCGCCGCTGCGGCGAACTGCGCCATCATCGACGAGCCGACGAAGGCGATGACAAATGCGACGCTGGGCATATCGCCAGACTCCAGCACCGGCGCGAGATAAGAAACGCCCGCGAAGGCTGCGATCGCGGCGATCGTCCAGGTCGCCGTTACGACGCGCGAGGCTTCCTCGCCCCCGAAACGGCGGCTGATCAGGATCACCAGGAACGGCGCCGCAGCCATGGTCAGAAACCCGAGCGACAGCCAGTTTCCCGGCTTCGAAATCGCAGCGCTGAAATAGTGATCGAAGCCGCGAAACGGCAAGTCGATGGAGAAGAACGAGAAGATGAGGATCGGAAGCAGAACCGCCGATAACATCGCCATGCGAAAAAGCGCGACCAACAACTCGCGCGCGCGGCGCGCAAGCCCTTGCAGCGGCGTTTCTCTGACAGGCCGCCTCTGTTCGACGGCGGCGGGAATGTCCACGCAACCCTCTCCGCGGGTTAGGCGGAGCTAAAGGCTCCTTCAGGAAGCCTTGGCGAGTTCGCGTTTGATTTTCAAGGCCCCTTTGGAAAGCTGCCCATCGGCCGCCTTCGCAAGAAACGCATCAAGGCCGCCGGTATGGTCAACCGAACGCAGCGCCGCAGCGGTGACGCGCATCTTGTAGCCGCGCCCAAGCTTGTCGCTGTGCAACGTGACATCGCAGAGGTTCGGCAGGAACCGGCGCTTCGTCTTGTTATTGGCGTGGGAGACGTTATGTCCGACCATCGGTCCAACGCCCGTCAATTCACAGCGGCGAGCCATCTTGTTAACCCTGAAGTCACGAAGTTGCGGAAGCTGCCCGCGAACCCGCAAAATTGCAGGCCGCGAACGCGGAACGCGGGGCCATAGTCGACGGGCGCCGAGGTGTCAAGGATCCGACGCCGGGCATCGTTCTGCAGGTGGTGATTACTCGCGATGACCGGTCGAAAGCTAAGGCCCCACGACATCGACTGGACGCCGGAACCCACGCGCACTTCGCTGGTCGGCGTCCTGGGACCGACGAACACCGGAAAAACCCATTACGCCATCGAACGGTTGCTGGCGCATCAGACCGGCATGATCGGCCTTCCCTTGAGGCTCCTCGCCCGGGAGGTCTATGACCGGCTGATAGCGCGCCGGCCAAAGGACACCGTAGCGCTCGTTACGGGCGAGGAGAGGATCATCCCGCCTCGGCCGGCCTACTGGGTCTCCACAGTCGAGGCGATGCCGCTCGATCGGGCGACCGAGTTTGTCGCGGTTGACGAGATTCAACTCGCCGCCGATCCGGAGCGAGGCCGGATTTTCACCTCGCGCATTCTGCAGGCGCGCGGCCGAAGCGAAACGCTTCTGCTCGGCTCCGAGACCATGCGGCCGATCCTCAAGCAGCTTTTTCCGGAAATCGTATTCGTCTCGCGTGAACGGTTTTCAAAGCTCGACTACACAGGTCCGCGCAAGGTCACCCGCGTTCCGCGGCGGACAGCGATCGTCGGGTTTTCCGCTGACACGGTTTACGCCGTCGCCGAACTCGTCCGACGCCAGAGAGGCGGCGCAGCGGTCATCCTTGGCGCTCTCTCGCCGCGCACGCGCAATGCGCAAGCCGAACTCTACCAGTCAGGAGAAGTCGATTATCTTGTCGCGACGGATGCGATCGGCATGGGCCTGAACATGGACATCGACCATGTCGCCTTCGCCGCTGGTCGCAAGTTCGACGGTCGTCGCTATCGTCAGCTGGCGCCGCACGAATTGGCGCAGATCGCGGGCCGGGCGGGCCGACATATCAAGGATGGCGCGTTCGGAGAAACCGCCGATTGCGAAAGCTTCGAGGAATCGACGATCGACGCGATCGTCAACCACCGCTTTGATCCTGTCGAGGTCTTGCAATGGCGCTCGGAGGCGCTCGACTTTTCCTCGCTCGTTGCGCTGAAAGCGTCCCTCGAAACGGCGTCGAGCAAGCCGCAGCTTGTCCGAGCAAGGCCGGACGAAGACGAAGACGCGCTTGCGCGGCTTGCTTCTTATGAGGACATCCAGGATCGCGCGCGCGGTTCGCGCGCTGTCGCTCTGCTCTGGGAGGTTTGCCAGGTTCCTGACTTCCGCAAAGCTTCATTCGACCAGCACGTTCGATTGCTGAACGAGATTTTCGACCAGCTCCATGACAGCAACCTGATCAGCGAGGACTGGCTTGCAAAGCGCATGGCCGGGGTCGATCGCACAGACGGAGACATCGACGCCATCTCGGCGCGGATCGCACAGGTCCGCACTTGGACCTATCTTTCCAACAGGCCTGGCTGGCTCGAAAATGCGGCCTATTGGCAAGCGAAAACCCGGGAGATAGAAGACGCTCTTTCGGACGCCTTGCATGAAAAACTGACGCAAAGATTTGTTGATCGCCGCACGTCGATCCTCCTGAAGAAATTACGTGATGAGGCGCCGCTGATGGCGGGCGTGACCGAAGACGGAGAAGTGATCGTGGAAGGCCAGTTTGTCGGGCGTCTCTTGGGCTTCGAGTTCGTCGTCGATCCGCGCGCCAAGGGCGCAGACGCCAAGCGGATGCGCGGCGCTGCGGAGCGAGCCCTAGCGCCCACTCTTGCCGCGCGCGCAGCCGCGCTCGCCGAAGCCCCCGAAAGCGAATTGCAGCTTAAGGACGACGGCGCGGTATGGTGGCGTTCTTCGCGCGTCGCAGAACTGCGCAAGGGGCCGACAGCGCTTCGCCCGACGATTTCAATCCGCGGCCTTGACGCAATAACGCCCAACATGCGCGGGCGCGTCGCCGACCGGCTGACTGCGTTTGTCGCCGCACGCATTGAGGTGCTGCTGTCGGAACTGATCGCGCTGAAGGTTGCGGCGGACTCAACTGCCGATGACGCTCTCGCCGGTCAGCCGCGCGGCGTCGCCTACCGACTGGTCGAGAACTTTGGCGCAATGTCGCGCAGCCAGTTTGGCGAAACGCTGAAGCAGTTGAGCCAGGACGACCGTGCGAAACTTCGAAAGCTCGGCATACGGTTCGGCGAATACACCCTACACATGCCCTCGCTGCTTAAGCCCGCGGCGGCGCGCATGATGGCGCTACTTTGGGCTATCTGGACCGAACGCGACCCGTCGGATCTTGTGCTGCCAAAGCCCGGCCTGGTGTCTTTCCCGATAAAGGAAGACGTGCCGCATGCTTATGTTTATGCGCTCGGTTATCGCCCATCGGGCGATCGGGCCGTCAGAATCGACATGCTCGAGCGCCTCGCGCAGCTGATCCGCACGGCGCGCACCTCTGACGCCGGCAAGGAGGGTTTTGAAGCCGCTTCGCAGATGATGTCGCTTGTCGGTTGTTCGGGCGACGAGTTTGAAAGCATTCTGCGATCGCTCGGTTATCGCAAGCAAACGATCAAGCGATCAGTCGCCCCACCGGCCGCCGTTGTCGCCGCCGTGGAAGCGCCGCCGCCCTCTGCGCCGACTACAGATGCTTCAGAGCCAGCGATCAGCGAAAGCGCCCCAGATGGTGCGGCGGAAAGTCTCGCTGAGAACCCGGTCATCGAAGCGACTGTCAATGTCGCCGAGCCTGGCCAGCCGGTCGAAACGCAAGCCGTATTGAGCGAGATAGAGGTCACGGTTTGGCGCCTTGCGCCTCGGCGCCCGCCGCAGGAAAAGCGGCCCTCGCGGAACGAAAAGAAATCTGACGGCGCCGAGCGCAAGCGTGACGATCGCCCGCACCGCGAGCAGAAATTCGGGAAGGGAAAGCCGCCGCGCAAGTTTGAAAAGAACAATGAACCGCGCCGTTTTTCGAGCGAACCCCGGCGCCCCAGTCGTGAACCCGACCCGAACTCGCCTTTTGCTGTTCTTGCTGCGCTGAAGGCGAATATGGGCGGCGCAGACCAGAAGTCGTGACGGCAGGGCGCGGGGCGCAGCGACTTGATAAATGGCTCTGGTGCGCGCGTCTCTTCCGGACCCGCCGCGCGGCGTCCGATTTTGTCGAGCAAAGCAGCGTCCGCCTCACGCGCCATCAAAAGGCTCAGCGAGTGGAGAAACCGGGTTTCACGCTCAAGGAAGGCGATGAAATCGCGTTCGCTCTTGGGGACAGCCTCATGATCGTTCGCGTGATGGGCTTTGCCGAGCGGCGCCCATCGCCGGCCGGGGCCGCTCTGCTGATGAAACGGATTGATCAACTATGAGGTCGGCGGTCGTAGCGCTTGCCAGCCCGCGTCGGACCGGCGAAAAAGCGTTGCTTTTTAATCAGGAGTTCCTGCCATGACCTACGTGGTCACCGACGCCTGTATCCGGTGCAAGTACACCGATTGCGTCGAAGTCTGTCCGGTCGACTGCTTTTACGAAGGCGAAAACATGCTCGTCATCAACCCGGACGAGTGCATCGATTGCGGGGTCTGTGAGCCCGAATGCCCCGTTGAAGCGATTATCCCCGACACCGACGACAGCGACGGCAAGTGGACTGAGCTCAACGCCAAATATTCTGCCGAGTGGCCGAATATCACCGAGAAAACCGATCCTGCTCCTGACGCTGACGCCTTTGCGAAGGAGACGGGCAAGCTTGAGAAATACTTCAGCGCGAAACCCGGATCAGGGTCCTGATTCGAAGCCTGGTCGCGTCTTCCGCGGGCGCGCTGACCGGTCGCCATGGCGGCGCCGCGAAATTTGTGCTAATTTCTTGCACGAAAAGCGCGAGGACGTTGGGTCTTGCAGCCCGCGTTCGTAACGCGCTCGAAAGTCTGGCTCTAACCTCTTGAAATTTAAAGGTTAGGCCTTAGCTGATCGAGCGCAAGTGCTTGAGGGTAAGCGCTGCGAGTGAGGTCCTTCCTACGACGAGGTTGGACTGTGATTCGCGGGGCTGACCTCTGAATGCACCGTATTGATGGATCCAGAGCTGACCATGGCGACCAAGCCCGCCGCCCACAAGGCGCAGAAGAAATCTCCCGCAAAAGGCCCAGCAAAGTCGACCAAGGCGCCTCCCGCGAAGGTCGCCAAGCAGAAGTCAGCGCCGGCCAAGGCGCCGGCCAGACCGGCGGCTTCGAAAGCCCCGTCCAAACTCGCTGGAAAGGCGGCGGCAAAGCCGGCCCCGGCAAAGGCATCCGCCGCCGCCAAGCCGGCGAAGCCAGCCGCGAAACCGGTCGCAGAATCGAAGAATGCGAAACCTGTTACGGCCGCAAAATCGTCGAAACCGCTCGTCAAGGAGCCGCCGAAGAAAAAGCTGAATGTCGGCCAGAAGCCGCGCTCGGAACGATCGGATCAACCGATCGCGCCGCCGACTTTCATTACGACGCCGCGCGATCAGGACGCCGCAGCATCCGCCACCCTGAAAGCCTCGCCGGCCTCGAAAGAGGCTAAGCAGACCTTCCGGGTCAATGACAGCATTGTCTATCCGGCGCATGGCGTCGGCCGCATTGTGGCGATCGAAAAGCAGCACATCGCAGGGATTGTGAATGAGCTCTTCGTGATCGATTTCGATCAGGAAAAGCTCAAGCTCAAGGTGCCGACTGCGAAGGCGATCAGCGTCGGCATGCGGGGCCTTTCCGATGAAGCGCAGGTCAAAAAGGCGATCGATCTTCTTAAAGGGCGCGCCCGCATCAAACGCACCATGTGGAGCCGTCGCGCCCAGGAGTACGAAGCAAAGATAAACTCAGGCGATATTCTGGCGGTCGCAGAGGTCGTGCGCGATCTCTATCGCGCGACTGACCAACCTGAGCAGAGCTATTCTGAAAGGCAGCTCTTCGAAGCGGCGCTTGACAGGCTGGCGCGCGAGGTCGCGGCGGTTCGAAAGAGCGATCTCACAAAGGCGATCGCTGATCTCGATACGTCACTGCAGCAGAAAAAAGCGGCTTGAGCGATCTTTCGACCAGGCGCCTCGAAGGCGCGGCGGGCCGAGGCGGTCGCGGATTGGGTGGGGAATACAGGTTGACCAAGGCGGATTAGGGTCCGGGTCGTTTTTTCGTCAATTGCAGGGGCTGCTATGAAGAACACATTGAAATTCTCTGCGGCGATCGCCGCACTCATTGCCGCGGGCGCCATCAGCGCCTGCTCGAAGAAGCCTGAAGCGGACAGGCCGGAAGCCGTCGCCGAGGCCCCGAAAACCGCTTATGGAACCTGGGGCGTCGATACCTCTCAGGGAGATCCCGCGGTTCGCCCGGGCGATGATTTCGCCCGCTACGCCAACGGCAAATGGCTCGACACGTTCGAGATCCCCGCAGACCTGGCGGGATTTGTCTCCTTCACCAAGCTCCGCCTCGACGCCGAAGGCGACGTCAAGACGATCGTCGAAGAAGTAGCTTCGAAATCATCCGAACCCGGATCGCTGGAACAGAAGGTCGGCGGATATTTCAGGTCCTGGATGGACGCCGACAAAGCGAACGCGCTCGGCGCTGCGCCGTTAAAGCCGCACCTCGACAAGATTTACGCGGCCGCCTCCCGCGATGATCTGATGAAGCTGTTCGGCAGCATCCATCACCAGGGCCCAGCCGGTTTCGGCATCATTCCCGACCCCGCAGACACGACGCGCTATATCGCGTTTGTGGGGCAAGCCGGCATAGGTCTTCCTGATAGGGATTATTACCTCAAGACGGACGGGAAGTTCCCAGAATATCGGGACGCTTATCGCGCTTATATCGGGAAGATATTCGATCTCGCCGGCATCGAAGGCGGAGCGGCGAAGGCCGACGCGATCCTCGCGTTCGAGACGAAGATCGCCGAAGTTCACTGGACGCAGGAAGACAGCCGCAACATTCAGAAAATCTATAACCCGATGACGGCGGCGCAGCTTGCAGCGCTGGCGCCCGAAATGAATTGGGCGCTGATGTTCGACAATCTCGGCCTAGCGTCCGTGCCGACTTATCTCGTCGCGCAGCCCTCCGCGATCGACAAGGAAGCGGAGCTGTTCGCCGCCGCCGATCCGGACTTTTTAAGGGACTGGCTCGCCTTTCACTTCATTAACGCCAACGCCCAGTATCTGTCGGCGGAGTTCGACAGCGCAAACTTCGAATTTTTTTCCAAGACGCTTCGCGGCATTCCCGAGCAGCGCGAACGCTGGAAACGCGGCATCAATCAGATCGACGCCTCACTCGGCGAAGCGGTTGGACAAATATATGTCGATCGCCATTTCCCGCCGGCGAACAAGGCGGCCATGGATGCGCTCGTCAAAAACCTCATCGACGCCTTCCGAGAGCGCCTTGAGAATAACGAGTGGATGGATGCGGCGACCCGCGAGCAGGCGCTCCTGAAGCTTTCCACTTTCGAGCCGAAGATCGGCTACACGACGAAGTGGACGGATTATTCGAGCCTCGAGATCGGCGAGGATCTTTTAGACAATGCGCTTGCGCTCGCGGAGTTCGGCTGGCGCGATCAGGTGAAAGAGCTCGGCAAGCCGGTCGATCGCGAAAAGTGGCCCTACCCGCCGCAGACCGTCAACGCGTCCTACAATCCGCTTCTCAACCAGATCACCTTCCCGGCGGGCATTCTCCAGCCGCCGTTCTTCGATCCGAACGCGGACCCGGCGGTGAACTATGGCGCGATAGGCGCGGTAATCGGACACGAGATCGGTCACGGCTTCGACGATCAGGGCCGCGAGTTCGATGAGAAAGGCCGCATCCGCAACTGGTGGACGGAAGCTGCGAACGCCGCGTTCAAGCAGAAGACCGACAAGCTCGGCGCGCAATATGACGCCTATGAGCCATTGCCGGGCGCCCGGATATCGGGCGAGCTGACGATGGGCGAGAATATCGGCGATCTTGGCGGGCTGCAAATGGCGTACGCCGCGTATCACCGCTTTCTCGACCAGACCTCAGGCGGCGTCGCGCCCGTCATTGACGGCCTGACAGGCGACCAGCGGTTCTTTCTCGCCTGGGCGCAGGTCTGGCAGGGCAAGTATCGCGACGACGAATTACGCCAGCGGCTCGAGACTGACCCGCACAGCCCGCCTTATTACCGCATCAACGGCGTCGTCCGGAACCTTGATGCCTGGTACGAGGCGTTCGGCGTCGGCCCGGAAGACGATCTTTACCTCGCGCCGGAAGACCGGGTTCGCATCTGGTAAAGCTTGAAGCGGCCCGCGATGGCCCCTATTTTGTCCCTCAGAGGGGCATCGGCCGTCTGCAACTTGCAGGCGGCCGAACCGTTCTTATGGGCCAGCCTTCAGGATAAGCGCCATGGAAAAAGTGCCGATGACCGCCGCCGGTTACTCCCGCCTTGAGGAGGAACTGAAGCGACTGAAGAACGTGGAGCGCCCGGCCGTCATTCAGGCGATTTCGGAGGCCCGCGCGCATGGCGACCTTTCTGAGAACGCCGAATACCACGCCGCCAAGGAGCGTCAGGCCTGGATCGAGGGCCAAATTCTTGAATTTGAGGACAAATTCTCCCGGGCCGAAGTCATCGATGTGGGCAAGCTTGCCGGCGATACGGTGAAATTCGGAGCGACTGTCGTTCTGATCGACGAAGAAACCGAGCAGAAAAAGACGTGGCAGATCGTCGGCGACTTCGAGGCGGACGTGAAATCCGGGAAGATTTCGATCTCCTCGCCGATCGCCCGGGCCCTTATCGGCAAGAAGAAAGGCGATACGGTCGAAGTTTCGGCCCCTGGCGGCGCGCGATCTTACGAAATCGGCCGCGTGCAGTTTGTTTAGATGGTTGATTTGGGGCCCATTTCGCCTTGACAGGGCGAAGCGCGAAGCTATGGTCCGCGCCTCGAATTTAACCCCCCGACCGGCGGTCGCCGGAATACCGGAGCATTCACGATGGCCAAGCCGACCACGGTCAAGATTCGCCTGAACTCAACCGCAGACACCGGTTTCTTCTACGTCACCAAAAAGAATTCCCGGACGATGACGGAAAAGCTCGTGCTGAAGAAGTACGATCCGGTCGCGAAAAAGCACGTCGAGTTCAAGGAAGGCAAGATCAAGTAAGGCGCTTTGCCGCTTGTCTTGCGCGGCCGCCCTAACGGGCGGCCTTTGCTTCCCGGGGTCAGGCCGCCGCGCTGTTGATGACGCGATTGCGCCCGCCTTTTTTCGCGACGTAGAGCGCTTCGTCAGCCCGTTTGATCAGCTTCTGGGCGGAGTCGTCTTTCGGTCCCTCCTCTGTTGAGGAAAGGCCGATCGACACGGTCACTGACAGGTCATCACGCCCGCCGTTGATAGAAATTTTATGGTGCGCAATTTCGTTGCGAAGGCGCTCAGCGACGATATTGGCGAACGCCTGGTCTGTGTCCGGCATGGCGACAAGGAACTCTTCGCCGCCGTAGCGGCAGGCCAGATCGATGCCGCGGACTGAATTCTTGATGCGCTCGGCGATCTCCTGAATGACCTTGTCGCCGATGTCGTGGCCGTGGGTGTCGTTGATGCGCTTGAAGTGATCGATATCGAGGATCATCAGAGCGAGCTGCCGTCCGGTCCAGAACGCACGATCAAACATCGCGGACAGATGGCTCGCGAGGTAGCGGCGATTGTAAAGCCCGGTGAGCTGGTCGGTGACCGCCATCTCAAGGCTCGCCTCGAAGGTAGATCGCAGCCGGTCGATATATCGCTTGCGGCGCAACTGCGTCGTCACGCGCGCCGTCAATTCGTTGCGATCGACGGGCCGCGAAAGATAGTCGGTCACCCCTATGTCGAGCGCGCGCACGAGCTTTCGCGTATCGCCTTGCCGAACGATCGCAAGAAGCGGCGTAAGGCGCGTCTCCTCGAAGGTTCTGATTGACGAGCAAAGCCGCAAGGGGTCAGTCGCCTCAATCGACATGTTTACGATGACGAGGTCGAAATCGCCTGATTTCGTGCGACTCAACGCCACCTCGGCGTCGGTCTCGATCGCCACCTCGTAGGCATCGCCGAGCAGCGTCTTGATGCGGTCCGCCTGGTCAGCCTGGTCGTCGATCAGAAAGAGTCGCGGCTTCTGGGATTCGTCAGCGCTTTCGAGATCGAGATCGGCGACGACGCCCATGCTCTTGCCGGTTGCATACCGCATGCGCAGTTCGTCAGTCATCATCTTGAGGCGCGTCAAGCTTCGCACGCGCGCGAACAGGGCGACGTCCTCAACCGGCTTCGTCAGAAAGTCGTCGGCGCCCGCCTTCAGTCCCGCAACGCGATCCTGTTGCTGATCGAGCGCCGTCACCATCACAATCGGGATATGAGCGGTCTCAGGCGAGGTCTTGATGATCCGGCAGGCCTCGAAGCCGTCCATGCCGGGCATCATCACGTCGAGAAGGATGATGTCGGGCTGGTCGGTTTTCGCCCTGTCGATCGCTTCCCGGCCCGAATACGCCCCGATGACGTCGAAATACTCCGCGCGGAGTTTCGCTTCGAGCAGCTTTACGTTGGGCTCGAGGTCGTCGACGACCAAAACGCGCGCCGTCATCGGTACTCCGCCGACTTCCAAAAAGGGTCAGGGATTAAGGCTAATCCAAATACCTTTTCACTTTCTCAAGAAAGGAGACGACGGAAATCGGTTTCGAAATATAGTCGCGGCACCCCCCTGCCCGTATCCGTTCCTCGTCGCCTTTCATGGCGAAAGCGGTGACCGCGATGACGGGAACGTCTGCGAGTTCAGGATCCTTAAGAATCTCTTGCGTGACCTGCAGGCCGGAAATTTCCGGCAGCTGGATATCCATTAGGATCAGGTCCGGTCTTCGGCGGCGCGCTGCGGCCAGCGCTTCCGGGCCGGTCCGGGCCTGCAGGACGGCGTAGCCATGCGCTTCGAGAAGATCGTTGAACAGCTTCATGTTCAACTCATTGTCCTCGACGACGAGAACGGTCTTCGCGAGCGCTTTGGGGCCGTTCTTCTCCATTGCCGCCATACTCAGCATGTGAAACCTAAACGCCTGATGGTAACCGATCTCGTTAGTATCGCAGGCAAGGTGTTAATCGATTGTTTATCGGTGCGGCAGGTTCAGGCCGGCCGCCCCACGATCCAGGCAGCTTATGGCCCAGAAACTTGGTAAACCAGCGCTCTGCCGGCTCTGCGGCCGCCGATTTGAGGCCGAGCCTGGTGCGGCTTGCCCAAGCTGCGGCGGGCGGCGAATCATCGCCCATCCAGAGCTCCACATCCTTTCCATCGCCCATCTAGACTGCGACGCCTTTTTCGCGGCGATCGAAAAACGCGACGACCCAAGCCTTGCTGACAGGCCGGTGATTGTCGGGGGCGGGGCGCGCGGGGTCGTCACCACAGCCTGCTATGTCGCGCGGACCTTCGGCGTGCGCTCGGCGATGCCGATGTTCAAGGCGTTAAAGGCGTGCCCCGACGCCGTGGTCGTCAAGCCGAATTTCGCAAAGTACGCTGACGCGGCGCGCGCCGTTCGGTTGCTGATGGAACAAGCGACGCCGCTCGTCGAGCCGCTTTCCATCGATGAGGCGGTCCTCGACCTTGCAGGGACCGAGCGGCTTCACAAGCGTTCGCCCGCGGAAACGCTTCACGCGCTTCAGCGGGACATCAAGAATGAGATCGGAATTACTGTCTCCATCGGCCTCAGCGCCAACAGGTTTCTCGCAAAGCTCGCTTCCGACTTCGACAAGCCGGAAGGATTTTCGGTGATCGGCGCTAAGGAGGCGGAAGCTGTCCTGAAGCCCATGCCGGTGACGGCGATCTCAGGCGTCGGCGCGGTCTTCGCCACAAGGCTGGCGCAGGACGGTTACCGAACAATCGGAGATCTTCAACGCGCCGACGCGGCGTTCTTGCGCAGTCGTTATGGCGACGTGGGCGCGCGCCTTGCAGACCTTGCGCGCGGCCACGATGCGCGTCTCGTACGGCCTGAACGCGAAACAAAGAGCGTTTCCTCGGAAACAACCTTCAATGCCGACATCTCGGACAGGGTCGACCTGGAAGCTATCTTGTGGACGCTGTGCGAACGCACGGCGTCCCGCATGAAGGAAAAAGGCCTTGCTGGCCGGACGGCCACGCTGAAGCTGAAGACCGCTGCGTTTGCCGTGATCTCCAGAAGCCGCCAGCTGGCCGAGCCCTCAAACCTCGCCCGCGTCCTCTTCGATGCGGTGCAGCCGCTGCTCGCCGCTGAAGCCGGGCGCGCCGCCTATAGCCTGATCGGCGCCGGTTATTCCGCCCTTGAGCCGGCCGGCGCCGAAAAGCAGCCGCTTCTTTTCGCGGACCAGACCGAGCGCCTTCGCAAGGAGGAAGAAGCGATCGACAAGATCCGCCGGCGATACGGCGACGACGCGATTGCATTGGGGCGCAGTCATGCGGCAAAACTCGGACGATCGAACGCAGCTGGAGCGAAGGTGGACCGCGATGGGACAAGTTGAACGGCGACTGGAGAAACTCGGCATCACCTTGCCAGCGCCGAACGCGCCGGTCGCCAATTACGTGCCCTTTGTGCAAGCGGGCGCACTTCTATTTGTTTCCGGGCAGATCTCGAATGGGCCCTCCGGCGTCGTCCGGGGAAAGCTTGGCGCGTCGCTTACCCTTGATGAGGGCGTCGCCGCAGCGCGCCTTTGCGCCGTCAACATCATCGCGCAGCTGAACGCGGCGCTCGGCGGTGATCTCGACCGGGTGAAGCGGATTGTGAAGCTTGGCGGCTTCGTCAATTGCATTCCGGAGTTTGAGGATCAGCCGAAAGTCATCAATGGCGCCTCCGATCTGATGGTCTCCGTCTTTGGCGAGGCGGGTAAGCACGCGCGCGCGGCCGTCGGCGCACCCAGCCTGCCGATGGGCGCCGCCGTCGAAGTCGACGCCATTGTCGAGATCAGTTGATGTCCGCAGACGGCGTTGAAGCCGGGTTCGCGTTCGAGACAGTCGGATCGATCGCAGAGATCGGTCCGACAGAATGGAACCGGTTGGCGGCAGGCAAGGCGGCGAGCGGAAATCCCTTCGTTCAGCACGCCTTTCTCGCAGCGCTTGAGCGGTCTGGATCCGTGGGGCCCGGAACAGGCTGGACGCCGCGGCACATCGTCCTGCGCAGCAATGGCCGCATCGTCGCCGCGGCCCCCGCCTACCTCAAAGAGCACTCCTTCGGCGAATATGTCTTTGATCACGGATGGGCCGAGGCCTACGCCCGAGCAGGCGGACGTTATTACCCGAAGCTGCTCTGTGCGGTCCCGTTTACGCCCGTCACCGGGCCGCGGCTGTTGGCGGAGAACGAGGCCGGTAGAAGACTCTTGGCGAATGCTCTTGTGACGACGGCGACGCGCGCTCGGCTTTCATCCGCACACGTCACCTTTCACCAGAGTGAGCCCGAACAACTCGCCGAGTCATTCCTCGAAAGAACCGGACTGCAATATCACTGGTTCAATAAGGGCTACCGGAGTTACGACGATTTTCTGGGCGCCCTTTCATCACGCAAACGCAAGGCGCTTCGCCGTGAAAGGCGAGAGGCCGCTCAGGGCCTTACGTTCAGACGCTTGTCCGGCGCTGAAATCAAGGAGCGGCACTGGGATGTATTCTGGCGCTTTTATCAGGATACGGGATCGCGCAAATGGGGGAGCCCTTACCTGACGCGAACCTTCTTTTCGCTGATCGGCGAGACCGCCCCTGAAAGCATCTTGATGATTCTCGCCGAAGACGCCGGACGGCCGGTGGCGGGCGCTCTCAACTTCATCGGCGACGACGCGCTATTCGGTCGTTACTGGGGGCGGATTGAGGAACGACCGTTCCTTCATTTCGAAGTTTGCTACCATCAGGCGATCGACTTTGCGATCGAAAGAAGGCTCGGGCGTGTAGAGGCAGGGGCGCAAGGGGACCATAAGCTTGCGCGGGGCTATGAGCCTGTCCTGACAAGATCGTCGCACTGGATCGCCGATCCGGGATTCAGAGAGGCCGTGGCGCGCTTCCTGAACGCGGAGCGTCGGCAGATCGAAGCCGAACTTGCGGCGATCGCCGACGAGTCGCCTTTCAGACGCGACGGACCGCCGCCGGATTGATTTTTCGCTTGATCGGCCTCCGAGCAGAGTGCATTGCGCGATGCGTCCCTACAGGGTCCTTATGATGAGGTTCCGTCAGTTTCTGATTCCAGTCGTGGCGACTTTTCTTTTGGCCGCTTGCGTCGATCCCGATCCGCCCGCAGCGCCGGCCGCGGAAGAAGGGCTGCGCGCGCTAGATCGCGCTTATGCGGAGGCCTGGCTCGCTCCCTCGCCCGCAGAGCAGGAACGGGCCGTCCTCGCCCTGTTTGATCGCGAAGCCGTCATAATGCCCGACGGGGCCGCTGGCCCGGAAGAAGGCGTTTCGAGTCTGCGGCGTTTCTGGTTTCCTGACGACGCGCCGGCGACGACGGTCTCACATTTCGAACGCCAGATTGACGACATTGAAGTCAACGGCGATCTCGGCGTCGTCAGCGGCCGCTATGTGCTGAGCTTTCGATATGACGGTCGGGACATGACGCAAAAGGGCAATTACATTCTCGTGGCCCGCTATGGCGGAGGAGCGTGGCGCATCAAAAGAATGATCTGGAATGACGCCCCGCTTACCGATGTCTGAACGGAGCATCCGATGAGCCTCAACATCACCTACGATCCGAACAACATCCTGGCGAAAATCGTGCGCGGTGAACTCCCGGCGGTGAAGGTCTTCGAGAATGTTGAGATCGTCGCTTTGATGGACATATTTCCGCAGAGCCGCGGCCATATGCTTGTCGTCCCCAAACGTTCAACGGCCGTCAATTTGCTGGAGGAACAACCTTCGACGCTGCAAGCGCTGATCGTCGAAGCGCAAAGAATTGCGCGGGCGGCGGTGAAGGCGTTGAAGCCGGACGGCGTCCGGATCGCGCAATTCAACGGCGCGCCGGCGGGGCAGACCATCTTTCACCCCCATTTTCACATTATCCCTGTCTATGAGGGCGAGACGCTCGCGCGGCACGGAGGCGGAAAGGCGGAAACATCTGAGCTCGAAGCAACTGCAGCCCAGATACGCGCCGCGTTGGCATGAAAGTTCTTCTCGGATCCCTATTCGCTCTTGTTTTTTCTTACGCGGCCGCCGCTGCGGAGCATCCCGCCCCTGCTCGGCCCTATGCCGACCTGATGGCGGAAGCGCAGGCGGCTTTCGCCGCGGAAGACTTTGGTCTTGCCTCGTCTCGCCTCGACGAGGCGCAAGCGCAACGACCGTATTCGCTTTTTCTGACCCGCAATCGGGTGCTTGCACGGTTCCTCGCCGGCGACACGGCCGGCGCGCTGCAGATCGCGACCACAGTCGCCGACCGCGGCCTTGCCCTCGACCTGCCGGCGACAGAGGCGTTTGATCGCCTGCGCGCCGATCCTGAATTCGTTGAAGTGTTGGCGCGGTTCGCGGCCAACGGGAGACCGCTCGGCGCGGCGCATATCGCAGCGGAACACCCCGAAAGCGGTCTTCTGCCCGAAGCGATTGCAAAGAGCGGGGACGATCTCCTGATCGGTTCGGTTCGCACGGGCGCCATCATGCGGCTGCGCGACGGCGTACTCGCTGAGATTTTGCGCCTTGAAGGCGGCGTTTTCGACATAGAAGCCGGCGGGGGACCAAATGCATATGCGGTCATCAATAATCAGCTCGCTTACGAAGCGGCCGACCAACAACCGCCCGAGGCCGCGCTTGTCAAACTGAACCTCGATACCGGCGAGATTTACTGGAAAAAAGTCGTCGGAAATGGTGACGCCCTGCTAGGCGATATCGAAGACGCAGGGTCGTCTCTCGTAGCGTCAGACAGTCGCTTGCCGCGGATATTTCTTCACGAGCCCGATCGTGAGCCGGAGATTTTGACCGCAGACAGCCAGTTTGTGAATGTTCAAGGAGTCGCGCTCGACCGCAAGAAGCGCCGGCTCTTCGTCGCCGACTATCTGACCGGACTTTTTGTCGTCGACTTGCGAACCCGGGTGGTCACGCCGATCGCCAATCCCACGGACGCGCATCTCGGCGGGATTGACGGCCTTTATTTATACAGGGGCGATCTCATCGGCGTTCAGAACGGCACGACGCCGCAGCGCATTGTTCGAATAGACCTTGACCGTCAGGGAACGACGGCGCGTGCCTTGACGGTGCTTCAGCAAGCCTTGCCCGAATGGAACGAGCCGACGCATGGGATTATCGACGGCGACCGCTTTATCTATATCGCAACCAGCAACTGGCCGGCCTATGGCGATGATGGGGCTGTTCGCGACGGGGCGGCGCTTCAGCCTCTTCGTCTGATGTCCGTCGATCTCAGGTAAATGGAAACGCAAACTCGCCCGGCGCAGGGGGCGGTCGCTTGTCAAACGCCCACTCGGCGAAGGGGCCGTCAAGATCGACCCAGTGCAGGAAAAGGTGCGCTGACCAGCGGTTCGGGTTCGGCGTGATGCGCCCGTGACGATGATTGACGCCCTTGTAGATGAGGGCGTCTCCAGGATTGAGCATGACGCTTGAATAGTTCTCATCGCCGAAATCTCTGGCGATTGTCAGCCTGTTCGCTTCTTCCGGCGAAAGGAAACGTTCCCCCACTTCAATGGGCCACACGACGCCGTCGCTGTACGCAAGCGACAGGGACATGCTGTGATCGCATGCCGGCCGGTCGGAGTGGACGGTGCAAATATCGCCAGTCTGGTAGGCGCGGAAAAAGCAATAGCTTGGCGCGAGCCTCTTGCCGGTTACGTCGTTCAGGCTTGACGTCAGGCCCCAGTGAAATCCGAACACCGTCGGAAACTGGCTGGCGTGAAACTCGTAGGATGGCTTGGCGTTGACGCTCGGCGCCGACATCATGCGCTTTGCCGTATCGGGGTTTTTCAGCGCATTCGTGATGAGGCCGAGCAGGCCTCGCGCGACTTCCGGTGGGGCGGCCTCCCGCAGGACCGTGTAGCCGTGTTGGTGATAATGGCGTCGAAGGTCGTCAGCGCTTTCTGTCATGACCGGGAATTAG